>NZ_JBITIB010000052.1:0-30073 GCF_044458565.1 Streptomyces sp. NPDC050433
CTGGTCACGAACTGCCGCAATATGACGGGCCGTCAGCTCGCTACACTCAGAAAGAGGCACCTGACCAGCCACGATAGCGATCTACCGCTGGAGTACTAAGACGCGGGTAGCTGATCGCGAACTGGCCCGAGCCACATCCCCTCCCCCCGCGACAACGCGCCGACGGGCGCGAAGGCCGAGTCGGCGACCGTCACCACGAACAGTCCGCCCCACCGCGCGCGGTGGGGCCGGCGCCTCCACGACTTCCTCGGGACGGCGCGGCAGCGCGAAGCAAAGCAGCGCGCTCGCGCCGGTGCGCCGCAGTGATCTGTTCGCTTCGCAATTCCTTCAGGACGAAAAGATCGTGGATCTAAATCCCGCCACCTCAGACAGCGAAAGTAAGCAGAGGCAGCTCAGGGGCTTGAGCCGCCGGGCGGGTCGGTCCCTGAGGCGTTTCGGGGGCCATCTTGGGGAGCCGATCTCGGTATTCGGGTCCCCAAGTCCAGCAGGATGAGGGTCCCGAGGACAGTGGGGTCGTCCTGGCCTGGTTGTCAGAGCAGGTGCAGGTTGGGGGCCTGTGCGACGTTCGCGTACTCGGGCACGGTCACGACCGTGACACCCGCGTCTTCGAGCAGCTGCGTACCGTCGGCGCCCGCGACGAAGGTGTCGGGTTCGCTCCAGGCGGCGACGACACGGCGGATGCCGCTGTCCCGGATGAGTTGGGCGCAGGGGCGGGGGCGGGATGCGCGCTTGGCGCAGGGTTCCAGGGAGCTGTAGATCGTCGCGGTGGCGAGCCGGGCGTCCTCCGCCGGGAGCTTGGCGAGGGCTCCTTCCTCTGCGTGGTCGTGGGGGTCGCTCTCGCGGGAGTAGCCGCGGGCGAGTTCGGTCCCGTCGGCGGCGACGATGACCGCTCCCACGCTGAAGGCGGTCGTCGAGGGCGGGCAGAGGGCGGCCAGGTCGCAGGCGAGGGAGAGCCAGTCGCGGTCTGCGTTGTTGGGGTTGCGGCCGGTGCCCGGCACGGCGGCTGAGGGGGCAGTGCTCATCGGGGCTCCGTCGAGGTGTCCTTGGGGGCGTACCTCAGCAGTACCACGTCGCCGATCTGGCGGGTCTCCAGGAGTCGGAGGCGGGCGGCGGGGCCGCCGGGGTAGCCGGCGGGGCCGAGCATCCGTACCGCGTCCGGCTGGCCGACAAGGAGTGGGGCGATGACGAGTTGGAGTTCGTCGGCAAGCGCTGTTTCGAGGAGTTGTGTGTGGATGGTGCCGCCGCCTTCGACCATCAGGCGCTTGACGGCGTACACCTCGCCGAGGATGTCGAGCGCAGTCGGCCAGACGGCCTCGGCGGGGATGCTCTGGACGGTGGCCAGGTCACTGAGGTTGGCGCTCGCCTTGGTGGTGGCTGCGTCGCCGACGGCCAGGACGAGCTTGTCGCCGCCGTGGTGCCAGAACTTCCAGCCGGGATCGAGGTCACCCGTGCCGGTAATAGTGATCTTCAGGGGGTACTCCGGCTGACCGGCGGCCAGCCGGGACGCCCTGCGCTCCGCCGAGTTCACGAGGAGACGGGGGTTGTCGGCGCGAAGCGTTCCGGCGCCGACAAGGATGGCGTCAACGCCGGCTCGTACGGAGTCGACGCGCTCGAAGTCCTCCTTGTTGGACAGCAGGAGCCGGTCCTCACCCGGCCGGGTGTCGAGGTGACCGTCGATCGAGACGGCTGCGGACAACAGGACGTACGGGCGGGGCACGCTATCTCCAGAAGGTAGGCGCGGGTGGGTCAGGCGGGATGCAGGACGATGCGGTCGAGCGATGCCCGGAACTCGGCGACGCCGTCCTCGGTGGCTGCGGAGGCCAGCGTCTGGTCGAGCCGGCCGAGCTGACCGAAGATCCGTGCGGAACCGGTCTCGGCGGCGATGCCTACGGCCTGCCCGCCGATTCGGGCAGCCAGGCTCATGTTGCCTGTGCCTGCATGGGCACGGGCAGCGCGAGCGAGGTAGACCCCGCGGTCCCGACGATATGCGGGAGGAAGGACTGCGATGGCGGTGTCGAAGTCCTCCGCGGCCTGTTCATAGTCGCCAAGGGAAGCCAGGGAGCGGGCTCGGGCGGTGCTGATGTATGCCGTGTCGAGCCAGGATCCCCAGACGCCGTCGGTGCCCGCGCGGTCGAGGAGGGTGAGCGCGGTGTCGTAAGCCCTATGAGCTTCAGCGCCTTCACCGAGTACGGCATGCGCGTGGGCCCCGTGCAGAACGGCGATGGCTTCGAGACGGCTCCCGGGTCGGGCGGTGCGCCGAGCGGCGGCGGCGAGGCCGAGGGCGTCGGCAGGGTGTCCGGTGTCGGCTGCGAGCTGGGCCTTTCGGCCGAGGATGTATGCGGTGAGATCAGTGTCGCCAGTGATAAGGGAAGCGTCGAGCGCCTTCGCGGTATGACCGTGGGCTGTGCGTTCATCAACCCGATGTCCTGGGCGAACCACCCCGCCAGCTCTTCGTAGCGCGTCTCCAGGGCAAGGAGCTCAACGGCGTCGTTGCCACGAGCGGCTCGGCGTCTTGTGGCAAGAGAGACGAGGTGTTGTTGCAGCGCGGGCAGCACGTGCCGGGGGCCGATGAGGTTGTCAGTCTGAATCATCATTCGGCGGAGCTGCGCGAAGTGCTCGAAAGGCGAGCCCATGTCGGCGAGTTCTGTGGTTGCAGCCGCCGCGGCCGGGATGGATGTCGCAGCCAGACCGGCGAGCCCGGAGGCGAGAACGACGCGGCGAGGCAGGGGCACGAAGAGGATCCTTCCGTGGATTCGGGCAGGGACGACGACCGTTTCCGTGTCGTCTCCAAGAGAGACTGCCTGCCCGGGCGTGCTTCCGGCCAGGGTCACCAGATCTCTGGCCCCATGGCCCCGTGTATTGGCCCCGTGAGTCGCCGTCCCGGCTCTGGACAGCAGGACAGAGCCGTCTTGGGGAGCGTCGCGCTCCGCCTCGTCCCAGCAGCGAATCAATGCGCCAGCGGCATCAAGAGCCTCATCAAGGGCGATGGCCGCGTGCCTCGGAACAGGACGTTCAGCCCGCTCGAAACGCCCAAGATGTGAGCGATCAATCAACGCCCTGCGAGCGAGGATCTGCTGCGACAGCCGACGGGCCTCGCGGAACTGGCGTAGCTCGTAACCCCAGCGATGCCATGGGCCGGCATCCGGAGTCAGATCGTTCGGCTGCTGTCCCACGCTTTCACCTCCCCCGCGACTGTCGTTCCCCCTGCGGATCGACGCCAAATGTCACCGGCTGGCGCTCTATGGGGCCTGAAGAGCCACCATGCGCGGCTCCATCCAGGGCCTCCCGACCACGGGCCCGGAGCGATTTCATCGTGGTGCGAGCTGATCTCACGGTATCCGAACAACCCGTGTGGCGGCCGTGATTCATGTCAGCGCCGACAGTCCAGCCCGCCACTTCGAACTTCATCGCAATCGCCGCGTAAGTCCCACGAGGACTGCGCGATCGGAGAAGACCGCGAGGTGTTCGCTGGTTACGACGCGAACACGTCAGGTGATCGACGAGGCGGGCACCGCCTCGCGATTGCAACGGCGCCGCATGCCGCACGCTCGCGCACACCGCCCACCTGGAGGCCCCCGATGAGCCATGCCACAGCAGCCACACTGCCGACCGCGAAGCCGGAGACGAAGCCGCTGACTTCGCGCGCCTTCGAGGTGGTCATGGCACCTGGACCACGTCCGCAGCGGGCTACGGCTGAGCCACGCAGCGGAATCCGGTGTCGTTGTCCTTCATGGCGGCGTTGGCGGCGTTCCGCTGGGACGGGGTGGCGCGTTCGATCGGGGAGGTGAAGGCGCTTCCCTTCAGCTCGTAGCGGCCGTTGCCGAGTTCCTCCTCGGTCGAGCACCACTCCCATACGTTGCCGCACATGTCGAAGGCGCCGTACGGGCTGACGCCGGACTGGTACCGGGACACAGAGGTCGTCGCGTCGATGCCGGCCTCGGCTGTGTTCGCCTTCGCGGCGGTCGGCTCTGCGCCCCACGGGTAGATGCGCCCCCGTGGGCCACGGGCTGCCCTCTCCCACTGGTGCGATGTGGGCAGGGACTTGCCTGCCCATCGGGCATACGCGGTGGCGTCGAGCCACGTCACCCACACCACGGGGTGGTTGGCCAGAGTTACGGGACACCGGCCTGCGGGCCAGTGCAGCGGGGGCCGGTGGCCGGTGGCGAACACGAACCGCGCGTAGTCCTCGTTCGTCGTCGGGTAGACGTCGACGAGGAATGGCTCCAGCCACACCGAGCGGTTATCGGGGCCGGAGAGATAGATGCCCTCCTCGACGATGGCCATGAGCTTGCCGTCGCCAGAGTGTCTGCTGGTGCGCGGATCGCGGCGCAGCAGCTCTTCGGCGCGTTCGTCGTGCTCGACGGCGGCCCGTTCGGTGAGGAGGGCCGCGAACCGCCGTTGTGCGTCGGGATCTGCCTGTGCGAGGACGGTGTCGAGGGCTGCTTGGTTGGCGAGGCTGAGTTCCAGGGTCTCGCCCCGGCCTTCCCATCTGGGGATCTGACGCTGGTTTACGCCGACCAGTTCGGCGAACGACTTGCCGGTCTTGCGCATGGCTTTACGCAGCAGCCCGGCCTCGTGGCCGGTCCACCTGGTTACCCCCGTCACGCTCTCGGTCTACAGGATTTCGCCGGGGATCGACAGGTACGTCTGTTGGAGCTGGCTCAAGACGGCGTGCTCACCGGGGAGTTCGGTCTCGTCGATCGCCTTCAGGGCGCGGACGCCGATGCTCGTATTCGTCGCGAACCCCGCCGCCATGCCCTTGGCCTGTTCGAGGGTGAGGGGGGTGACCCGGTGCTCGGCGTGCTGTTGGAGCAGCGCCATCGTGACGCCGGGAAGCACCGGGGCCTGCGGCCACAGCACGGTGCCGTCGTGGTCGATGAAGCCGACGTTCCAGGTGCCGCCCTCGCTCACGTGCCCGTCGCGGCCGATGAACAGCGCGTCGTCGAAACCGGCGAGCTGCGCCGCGCGGCGGGCGTGCAGGGCACCGAAGAGGCCAGCATGCTTGACCTCGGGCAGGTCGCGCTCGTACGGCACGCTCATGGCGCGCAGCGGTTGCGGGGGCATGGCGCCGGCAGCGCGCACGGACACCATGATGTGCGGCTCATCGGCGTTCGCCGGGTGCGCCATCTCGACCTTGGGGTCGTAGACCGTGACGCGGACGACGCACGGCGCGTCCTGCTGCTCCAGGCCCTGACGGACGTAGTCGCGGACCCGGCCGGTGTCCAGGTCGGCGCCGTAGACGATCTTGGAGTCCCTCACGAGACGTTCCATGTGCAGCGAGAGGCCGCGGATGCTGCCGTCCGCATCGACGCGCATGGACGTGAAGTGGCCGACGTTGGTCAGGGCCAGGGGGAGCAAGTCGTCGGCGGATACGGGCTTTCCATCGAGTGTCACCATGCCGTTCAGCATGCCAGGACCGCCCCCTGCGGCGGCACCCTGAACAGGGTTACTGACGGGTCAACGTCATCTGAAAGTCATTCCCAAGTCTGGACCGCGAGGTGTTCGCTGGTCACCACGCGAACACGTCGAGTGATCGATGAGGCGAGCAGTGCCGGGCGACGCAACGGCGTCGCGGGCCGCACGCTCGCGCACACCGCCCACCTGGGAGGCCCCCGATGAGCCATGCCACAACAGCCGCACTGCCGGCTGCGAAGCCAGAGACGAAGCCGCTGACGTCGCGCGCCTTCGAGGTTGTTGTGGCACCGGACCGCGTCCGCGTCGCCCAGATACGGCGCATCACCGTGGCGTTCATGCTGCTGTGGGACGTGCCCGACCCTCTCGCTGAGGACGTGCAGCTTGCCGTCTCCGAGCTGGTCACCAACGCCGTCGAGCACGGCCACGGGAGCGTCGGTCTGCGGGTGCGGAACACAGGCAGTGAACTGAGCCTTGAGGTCACCGATCGCAACCCCGCGCCCGCCCGGCTGCGCACCGTTGAGGATGACGACGTGTGCGGCCGGGGGCTGTTTCTCGTCGCTGCTCTCTCCAAGGAGTGGGGCATCAGCGACGACGGCATGACGACGTGGTGCACCTTCCGCCTTCCCACGGGGAGGCCGTGATGGTCGCCGTGGACAACGCCACAGCCGCCCACCTGCTTTCCCGTCCGGTCTCCTCTCAGGACGAGACACTGAGCAGGCTCGCCTTCTTCCTGTCCCGCTCTCTGGCGGAAGAGGGAGTCGGCGACGAGGTGTTCGACCCCCTGGAGGACATCCTCGGTGACCGGGCCCAGCCCTCTCCGGCGCGACGAGTCCACAAGACGGACGACCTACTGGTCCGCCTCGGCCTGCCTATCCCACGGCGCGGGCGCCAGGAGAAGGCCGCCCCCATTCTTCCCGAGGAAGCCGCGCGGATCAGCCACATGTTCCGCCGGGCGACAACTCACCTCATGCAGGTCGTCCCGCATCGTGTCGCGATGTACCCCACCGAGGAACTGAGACTCCTGATCTCCCTTCGCGACGAACAGCCGGACGCGGATCAGGCCGTGGCGCACCTGCGCCGGTTCGCCTTCGCCATCCTCGCCATCCTTGACCTGATGGGAGATGACGCGTGACAAGTTGCCCCATCCCAGACGTCGGACCTGCCTTGAGAAAAGGGTCTCCGCAGGCAGCAGTCCAGACACGCCCGGCGCTGGGAGAGCTGGGCTTCACACGCTCTGGGGAGTCGTCGTGCAGCGGCGCCGGGCAACCACTACCCCTGGTACGTCCTCGTACTGCTCGCCACGCTCACCCTCGCCCACGTGCGACGGACGCGGCGCCGTCAACCGACACCGGTCATGCGTCGGCTGACGACCGTCGAGGAACTGCGGTTCGCCGAACTGTGCCACGAGATCACCCGCGAACGACAAGGAGCAGTGCAGTGACCACAACCATCGTGAGAGTCATCCTCGCCCCCAGGGAACGGCAAGTCGTGGAGGGCCTGGCTGACGGCAGCACGCTCGCCGATGTCGCGCGGAACCTCAAGATCCAGGAGGGCACGGCGACGGGCTACCTCCAGCTCGCCAAGCGGAAGCTGCACGGCGTCAGCGACAACGCCGCCGCACTCGCCGTCGCCTACGCCACCCAGGCCATCACCCGACCGGAGCTCCTGGACACCAGAGCGATTGACCTCCCCCGTGAGCAGCGTGACCTCGTGCCGCTCATCGCACGAGGGATGACGGCCACGCAGATGGTCCCCGAGCTGAAGCAGTCGGTCGACATCATCCGCCGGCACGGCCGTGAACTGCAGAAGAGCCTGCGGGCCACGAACCGGGCCCACGTCGTCACCCGGGCGTGGCAGTACCAGGTCCTCACCGCTGATCGTGTGATCGCATGCCTGAGCTGACCACAGAATTAGGCCGCCATTTCCTGCCGCATCAGATCGAGCGCATGAACCGCCTGGCCTCGCACGTCGGGAAGCCGGTCGCCGGCGGTCCGTACGATCCTCTGCAACTGGTGCGGCAGCCGCTGAACTACCGCCTCAGTCATGGCGGTGCTCAGCGATTCGGCAGCCCCACCTGGGTCGTCCGCAAGGAGCCGAACGTGGGCGACGGTGATCAGTTCGATCACTCGCCATTGCGGTGCGACGGTCGTCGTCACAGCAGGCCCGTGGTCGACCAGCCGTATGGCTACGTCCGCGCGCCCGGTGCTCACCAGACCGCGCAGGCGGATCTCGTGCAGCGCGTAGGGGTTGAAGAGGGACGTGTGCCCTGCGCTTCCCATCAGGTCATCGGCTTCTTGCATCACGCTGTCGAAGAGCCGGCCATTTCCAAGTTCGCCCGCCGCTCGGGCGTAGAGCGGCAGAACCGCCGCACGGGTCGCACGGTCGGGTGCCAGCGCCGCCGCATGGCTCAGCCGGTCCACCGCGGCGCCACAGATGTGGGCCTTGCGCAGTTCGTTGCCGTGCATCCGCAGGGCGTAGCTGCTGAAGGCGCGATCCTTGAAGTGGGCGGCGATGTTCAGGCTCTTGGCAGTCCAGTGGGCGGCGGTGCCCAGTCTCTCCTCGGGAAGTACGTTTCCGAGCGCGACGCCAAGGCCGACCCGGGCGTGGGCAAGCAGACGCAGGACCTCGCGTTCGGTGTGCCCGTCTTCGAGGCGCGCTTCGAGACGGGCGACCAGCGGCCACAGCTCGGCGACCGCTTCGGAGGCATGACCGCTCTGGCGGGCGATCTCGGCGAGACGAACCGTGGACTGTCCGAACTGGACCATTGCCCGGTGGTCGGTATCACCCGGATCGGTAACGCCCAGGACGTGCGGCGGCAGCCGCAGCCGCTCGGCGACGCGGCGCAGGGAACGCACGTCGCCCAGGGTCTTCTTGCGCAGTTCAAGGGCCGAGATGTAGGTCTTGTCGTAGCCGAGGAGGTTTCCCAGTTCGGTCTGGTTCAGGCCGTGGACGGTTCGGTGGAAACGCAGGATCGCGCCGAGGTCACCACTGTCCAGGATGGTGCGGGCCTGCGGGGTGGCCCAGTGCCACACCACGTGCTGGGCCGAGGGACGAGACAGCGGCAGGCGTTCGGTGGCGGCCATGGCCTGCTACATCCGCCCGTACCAGGCGGCGATGGACTGCTTGTACCCCTGGGGCATGGTGAGTGCCGGGACCTCGTTCGCGGTGAACAGTCCGATCTGCTGGTGCTCGTGGCTGAGCACCGGGTCCACTTCCGGTGTGAGGACCGTGCAGCCGTAGGTGATGATCACGACGCGTCGCTCCGGCAGGGTCTGCGGAAGCGGCTGGTAGATCCAGGTGTCCAGCAGCGGCCCCGCCTCCACGGTCCAGCCGGACTCCTCCTGCAGTTCGCGCTCGACCGTGGACTCGGGGCTGGGATCCGCCGCCTCCAGCCGGCCGCCGGGCAGCTCCCACTCGTCACGTTCGTTCTTCAGCAGCAGCACCCGGCCGCGCGGGTCCAGGGCGACGCCCTTGACGGAAACGGGCCAAGTGGGGGGCGGGTGCGTCATGGGTTTCCTCGCAGTGCGCGGCGGTGCCGGAGTGTCCGGACCGTAGCACGGGGCAATCAACACGCCCTGCTCTTGGGTGATTTGCCGGAGTCGACAATCTGTCGCTTTACCTTCCGGTCCTCCGGTCCCGACATTGAACTCACTGACCGCCGACGAAGGAGCCTCACGATGCGACCCGGTGATCTGTTCGCAGCGCACTTCCTCGATCACAAAGTCCCCGGCGCACCGGCCCAGTTCGCACAGCAGCTGCGCGAGAGCGGCCTGGTCACTCTCGACGGGCTCGCCACCCGCGACGCCGTGTGGTCCTTCGCCTCCCGCGTCATGACCATTTCTCCACACCGTGACAGTGACCCCGACGGGCTGACCACCATCCGTGACTCGCCCCGCCACGCCGGCCGCCCCGGGTTCGCCGGACTCGGCAACGGGCAGCTCGACCCGCATACGGAACGATCCAGCCTTCCCAGTCCTCCGCGCCTGATGCTGCTGGTCTGCTCCCGCACCGCTGACCGGGGAGGCGAGTGCTTGCTCACTGACGGACGCCGCGTACACGCAGACCTGCTGCACAAGGAAGGCGGCGAGGCCGCTGACGCACTATCCCAGGCGCGGACGGCATACTTCGGCGCCGGAGATGGACACGCCTCCCAGGTGCTCAGCTCTCACCGCGACGGGCGCGTGTCCATCAGACTGCGATTCGATGCGCTCGCCCGGTGGAGCCCCATCGTCCAGCCTCACCTGTCCCGTCTTCGGGCCGCGGCCCTCAGCCATCAACAGTCCCTACGTCTGAAGCCGGGCCAGGGGTATCTCCTGGACAACCAGCGATGGCTGCACGCCCGTTCCGCATTTGTCGGTGACCGCGTGCACTGGCGGGCCCTGGGAGACCCGCGTTTCAACCTCCGCCACGGCTTCGCGCCGACCGTAGCCACCCCACAGGCATCCGCGCGTGGAGGCCCATTCGTGAGCGTGCCTCTGTCGGGAAGCGAAGTCCCGAGGGAGGCCGTGTCGGCCATACAACAGGTGATCACATGACTGCCTGGACCCACGCGGTCTCCGTGATCCCCGACAAGGCCGACCCCAAGAGTTCGGGGCCCAACTGATCCTCAACACAACAGGGTTGAACTGTGCCCGCTGCGCGCGGGAGTCCTTCGATCAGCGCAGGGCGGCCGTCGGGCTGCCGCTGATCGCCGCCGCCCTTGAACGGTACGTCGCCGGTTCACCCCGGACTGCGATACCGGCGACTCCGCGACTCGTGCTCGCGGGGGCCGCATGACGCAGCGGGCCCCCGGCTCCAAGACGTCGCGGAGCAGGCGACGCCGTCGCCCGCCACGTCTGGCACCAAGCTCCGGGTCCCGACCGGGTCCCGGCACCGCACCACCCATCGCCTATAGGAGGCAAGCATGACCGCCATGCAGACAGAGAGGCCGACCACCCCAGGGGAGTCGGACCTCGTGACGACCGATGAGACCGACCCGTTCGGACTCGACATCACCTTCATCGAGGGCACGCCGGCGACCGAGACGGTCCTGATGTGCAGCACGGGCGACACCTGCGGCAGCTCCTGCCCCAGCGCCTGCACCACTTCGTAAGCCGGGCCGCCCCGGCGGGGCGGGCCTGACGGGGCTTCCCGTCCGGCCCGTTCCCCATCGCGTCACGAAGGAAGAGAAGAAGGGAGAGCGGTGATGACACGCGTACGTCCCAGCCTGTACCAGGGCGCGGGGCAGGCGGTGC
Source organism: Streptomyces sp. NPDC050433 (assembly GCF_044458565.1). NCBI lineage: Bacteria > Bacillati > Actinomycetota > Actinomycetes > Kitasatosporales > Streptomycetaceae > Streptomyces > Streptomyces sp. NPDC050433. The sequence continues at coordinate 10,650 of NZ_JBITIB010000052.1, forward strand.
TGCGCGCTGCGGTGCACCGCAGCGAGCCCGCCATGCCACCCTGGCCGACGTCCACGGCACCGGTGGACCAGTGGCGTGCGTGGCTGAGCTCTGTGTGGTCCGACGATGCCTTTCGGCAGACGGTGACCGACGCCAGCCCCGACCTCGCCGGACAGGTGCAGGCCATCGTCGACGGCCGTACGCCGAAGCCGCGTCGGGTTCGCCGAGCTACTCTGGCCACGGCCCGCTACGCGATCCGGTATGCGCACCGCTCGACCCCGTACGGCCTGTTCGCCGGCGTTGCCCCGCTCGGCTTCGGGGAGGCGACCTCGGTCCGCTTCGGCGAACGCCACCAGGCCGTCGCCCGTCCCGACCCGGTGGCTCTCGACGAGACACTCAGCGTCTGGGAGAGCGACGCCGCGCGGATGACCGACACGGAGGTGTGCGTCAATACCCTCGTGCGGCAGCGCGACGGACACGTCTACGTGCCGTCGGAGGGGGACGCGGAGTTCCGTCTCGCGCTGAGCCCGGCGCTGCGGCTCGTGCTCGACCTGGCGCGGTCGCCGATCCGCTACGGCCAAGTAGCCGACAAGCTTGCCGCCGCGTTTCCCACCGCGAGCGACGTAGCGCGAAACAAGCTGCTGGGCGAGCTGCTGCGCGTGCGGCTGCTGCGCTCATCGCTGCGCGCCCCCGCCACCGTCGTCGACCCCACCGACGCCTTGCCCGGCGCCGCCCGCGCCCAGGTACGCGGTCTGCGCTCGGCATGCGATCTGCGGTTGGACGCCGACGTACGGCTGCCCAGAGAAGTCCTGACCGAGGCCGGGACCGCGGCGACCGTCCTGGCCCGTCTCGCCACCCACCCGAACGGGACACCGACGTGGCGCCGGTGGATCGAGCAGTTCACCGAGCAGTACGGCGAGAACGTCCCCGTTCCGGTGGAGATGGCCACGGATCCGGAGCGGGGCGTGGGCTTCCCTGACGGCTTCGTCACCGCGAGCGAACCGCCCCGCCCGATGTCCCGACGCGACCGGGTCCTGCTGGAACTGGCCGGCACCGCCGCCGCTGAGGGCGCGCACACGGTGGCCCTGACAGGCGCGATGATCGAGGAACTGGAAGCCGCCGTCGGTGACAAGCCCCGCCAGCATGCACCGCACCTCGAACTCTCCGCTCAGGTCCAGGCCGCCTCCGCTCAGGCTCTGGACCGGGGCCGCTTCCGGCTGCGGGTGCTCACCGTCTCCCGCTCAGCTGGCTCGATGACCGGACGGTTCTGGCACCTGCTCCCCGGCACCAAGGACACGTACGCCGACCTGCCCACCGTCGACGGGGAGGCGGAGCTGGCGCAGCTGTCCTTCCACGCTGGCCGGGTGCCGGCCGATCTCCTCACCCGTGCGCCGCAGGCGCTGCCCCGCATCGTGAGCGTCGGGGAGTTCCGCCACCCCGGCGGACACGTCTTCTTTCCCCGTGACCTCTCGGTCGCCGTCACCGACGGCCGCCCCCAGCTGGTGGAGATCGCCACGGACACGCGTCTGGAACTGCTCGCGCCGACCGCGATCAACTTCCTGTGGAACAACTACACCCCACCGATGGCACGCTTCCTCGGCGAGATCAGCCGGGCCACCGCACCGCAGGTGACCTGGTTCGACTGGGGCGCCGCCTGGGCCCTGCCCTTCACCCCGGCCCTCACCTACCGGCGTAGCATCCTCACCGCCGCCCGCTGGAAGATCCGCCGCCGTACGCTGCCTTCCCGGACCGCGACGCTGCAGGAGTGGGCGAGCCAACTCCATGCTCTGCGCGCTCGGTTGCGGGTGCCGGAGCGAGTGCTGCTCGCCGAGGACGACCAGCAGCTCCCTCTCGACCTCACCCGCCACGTCGACCTGGACCTGCTGCGGGCCCACCTGGACGCTGATTCTTTCGGCATCGCGACGCTACACGACGCACCCCCACCGGGCGCGGACGGCTGGATCGACGGCCGGGCCCACAGCCTCGTGTTTCCCCTGGCGGTCCGCCCATGACCACCATGACCGCTCACCCCACGCAGGACCTGTCCGAGGGCGCCCTGGGGATGGCGCTCCTCGACATCGAGCGCGGCGAGCTGCCCACCGCCCGGCGTCATCTCGCCGAGGCCGTCGCACAGGGTGTGAGTACCGGAGGCAACGCCAGTCTCTTCCACGGCGCCCCGGCACTGGAGTTCGTCCTGACCTGCGCCGCCGGAGCTGGCGACGACGTCCGCGCGGCCGTCGACCGCGTCGTGGATGTCCGCCTTGCCGCAGCCCTCCGTCGGCAGGAGTCGGGCGCGCTGCCCCACCTCGCGGAATGGGACCTCATCCGAGGACTTACCGGGCTCGCCGCACTGCTGCTGAAACGCGGCACTCACTCGGCCCGGCTGACGGACGTGCTCGCCTATCTCGTCTCGCTCTCCCGCCCAGCCCGGCTCCATGACAGAGACGTTCCGGGGTGGTGGTCGCCGGTCGGTCCCGGCGAGGAAGACATGGCCGGTGGGCACGGCAACAACGGCATGGCCCACGGCATCGCAGGGCCCTTGACGGTGCTGTCCCTCGCCATGCGACACGACATCCGCATCCCCGGACAGGTGGAGGCCATCGGCATCTTCACGGCCTGGCTCGACCGGTACGGCGCCCGCTACTGGTCCACCCTGGCGGACCTGGACAGCACCCGGCCGCCCGAAGTCGAACCGGCCCGCCAGTCCTGGTGCTACGGACTGCCTGGCATCGCCCGCGCGCAGCAACTCGCCGCGCTCGCCCTCGGCGACACCGCGCGGCGCCGATCGGCCGAGGACACGGTCGAGCAGATCCTGACCCATCCCCGCCACCTCGCCCGGATCACCGACTCCACCCTGTGCCACGGCTGGGCGGGACTGCTGGCCCTGACCCGCGCGGTCGCCGCCGACAGCCCCGCCCCCGAACGCTTCACCCCAGTCATCCAGGACCTGCACCGACGCTTGGCCGCCGACTGGGAACAACTGCCCAAGCCGGGCTTCATGGAGGGCCGGGCCGGCGCCCAACTCGCCCTCGACGCAACCGACACCACCGGCTGGACCAGCGCCCTTCTGCTCACCTGATCGCCCGGCCCGAACCATAAGGAACTCTGCCCCATGGCCTTCGACGATGAGAACCTGCCACTCACCCGCGACACGACCTGGTGGCACGCCTCCGTGGCCTTCCCCGTCGGCACTGCAGGCGCCTACGCCGCCCGCGTGCTGGCGGGCGCACTCGACGACCAGCGCTTCCACTTTCTGCGCAAGGACGCCGGTGTGCGCCTGCGAAGCGAACATCCCGCCGCCGCCCTGCTGGACCGGCTCGTCGCCGAGAAGGTCATCACCGGTTGGGTCGGCGGGATCTACGAGGCGGAGACCGAAGCCTTCGGCGGACCCGAGGCCATGGATGTCGCGCACGACGTGTTCTGCGCCGACAGCCCGGCCGCGCTGGCCGAGACCGGGAGTACCCGGGCACGTGAGCGCACGGTGATGCTGCTGTCCGCCATGATCCGAGAGGGCGGGCTGGACCCGTTCGAGGCCGGAGACGTCTGGGCCCGCCTCGCCGCCCTGCGGCACCCCGTCACCCCGCCCGACGGCCTCGCACGGGAGCGGTCCGTCTCGGCGATGCGCCGCCTGATGAACGCGGATGCCGCACGCCGCCCGGACGCCGAGACGGGCTGGGCCGAACGCGTAGCCGCGTTCGAGGACGCCGGCCGACGCCTGCGCCGCCTCGCCTCGGACGGCCAACTGATACGCGGGGTGCGGGCGGTGCTCGCCCATCACGCGATCTTCGCGTTCAACCGCGCGGGTGTGCCTGCCCATGTCCAGGCAGCCACCGCGTGGCTTGGCCGTCACGTCGCCTTCTCCACCGGAGAAGGAGATGACGTGTCTACCCGCAAGTCCGCCTCCGCGGACCCTAGCCGCCCTCGAACGGAGACCACCGTGACACCCGTAACCGACCCCGCCGGCCTGCGTGAAGCCCTCGCCCAGCGCCTCGTCGACGGCGGACACCTGCGCAGCCAGCCCGTCATCAACGCCTTCCGCACCACCGACCGCCACCAGTTCCTGGCCGGCGTCGACATGGAGGCCGCATACAAGGAGGACGCGGTCCCGATCAAGCACGACGAGAGGGGGGAGATGATCTCCTGCATCTCCGCGCCCTCCATCGTCGCCACCCAGCTCGAACAGCTCGGCGCCCAGCCCGGCCACAAGGTCCTCGAAGCCGGGGCTGCCACCGGCTATAACGCCGCCCTCATGGGCAAGATCGTCTCGCCGGGCGGGCAGGTGTGGACGCTCGACGTCGACCAGGATCTCGTCGCCGGCGCGAGCAAGAACCTGGCCGCCGCTGCCGTCGACAACGCCACCGCCACGCTGGGCGACGGTGCGGCCGGTCTGCCCGAGCACGGCCCGTACGACCGCATCATCTTCACCGTCGGCGCGGGCGACGTGCCGGTGAAGATCCTCGACCAGCTCGCGCCCGGCGGACGCCTGGTCCTTCCGATGCGTATCCGCGGCAGCATCTCCCGCTCCTTCGCCTTCGAGCGCGACGGACAGACCTGGAAGACCGTCTCCTGTGAGATGGCCACCTTCATCCCGCTGCGCAAGGGCGTCTGCGACGACGTGTACACCCTCGTGCCGATGGTCGGCGAGGGCAACGTCCGCTTGGAGACCTTCAGCGAGCAGGACGTGGACCGCGACGCTCTGCCCTTCGTCCTCGACCAGCAGCAGACCAAGCTCTACACCGGGGTGAAGTTCCGGCAGGGCTCCGCGTGGGAGTGGCTGTACCTGTACCTGGCGTGTGTGCTGCCCAACGGTCTGTCCCGGCTGCCGGGCCAGCGCCCCGGGTTCACCCCGCACTTCGGCTGGGGCTCCATGGCCGCACTGGACGGCGGGTCGCTGGCGTACCTGACCATCCGCGAGGGAGAGGACGAGCAGGGCCGGTACTGGGAGATCGGCGTCATCGGCCACGGCGACGTGGGCGCCGACCTCGCCGAGCGCGTCGTGAACGAGATCCGCGCCTGGCACGCGAGCGGCGGCAACGACGCCCCGGAGCCGGGCTTCCGGATGGCCGTCGCGGACTCCCGCGACATGCTCCCGGCCGACGACGCGCGCTTCATCGTCGACAAGCCCTACAGCCGTCTCGTCGTCGACTGGGCGCGCACGGGCTGAGCCGATGATCCCCGCGATAGCCAGCCGGATCCCTCTGGTCCGCCGCACCAAGGCGCCCGCGCTCCCATTGCAGGAGCGCATAAACCACCTCACCGGACTGACCGTCGCGCCCGCAGGTGCGAGCCACCACGACCTGGTGGCCCGCACCTGCGGGGTTCTCAACTACGCCGCGCTGATCGCCTCCGACGTCGGCCTGCCCGGCCGGGCCACCGATCTCTGCTGGCGCCAGCACCAGGTCTTCGCCGACGCCGGACGCCTGAGCGGGCCGAACGCCGTCATGTCGCTGATGCCACTGGTCAACCTCTCCCGGCTGCTGACCCGCGACGGCCAGGGCCAGGCCGCCTACGGCCTCCTCACCCGCCTCAACCACGCGGCCCGGCAGCGCGAGAAGACAGAGATCGACGGCCGCACCGTCGACCTGTCCGCCCTGACCGGTACGGATGACGATCACCGCACGATGTGCCAGGAGCTGTGGGTCACCTTGCTCGTGGACGGGGCCCGCGCCCTTGCCAGCACCGGCCGGTGGACCGAGGCAGCCGAGGCCATGGCCCAGCACCGCGGCATCGGCAACCGACTCCTCGACGGCCGCCAGATCAAGATCATGTCCCTGATGGAACAGGGTCTCGACCAGCAAGCCCGCGACATGATCGACGCCACCCAGCCCACCGAGCCCTGGGAGACCGTCATCGGCCTCCTCTTGCGCGCCCACTGCTGGCCCCCCGGCGCACAGGTACCGCACGCCCATCTCCACGACACCATGAATGAGGCCGCCGTGGTCTTGGCCCACCCCGACCCCTCGACCGCGGTGTTCCAGACCCGAACCGGCCTGGCCGCCCTGGAGCTGGACCCCACCGGGTCCTACGCGAGCACCCTGCCCGGCATCGTCGCCGACGTGGCCGGGCTGGACGCCTACGCCGCACGCGAGGTACTGCACCACCCCGCCGCCCGAGCCGCCCTGAGCACTGACCGGGCAGACGCCCTCAGCTCGGTGATCACGGCCGCAGGACTCGGAGCCGGCGTCCTGCCCGCTCACCACCGGCAGTCTCTGACGGCGGCAGTCGCCCACGCCGAGGCCGAGCTGGCTCGGTTGCTGCGAACCGACGAGCACGTGAGGAGGCGGTGCCCGCGGGAGTGATCTGGTGATTCGTCGGCAACACCGCGCCGAACCCACGAAGGGCTCGAGTGGGCGACACGGGTCTGTGTCGGCGTCGGTCCGACTCCGTGTGAGGGGAGGTCGGCGTTTTGGCCATTCCGAGCCCCCAGTCGGCCCGTGCCGGACCAGGGCTCACGGCCCGCAGCCCTCCCTCGCCCCCGCGATTGCGGGTTCCCGAGCGCGACCGAATGACGTGTGTTCGAAATCGCTGCTGGGTCGTTGAAACTCACGACTCCGCCGCAGCGACCGTCCTAGGGGGAACGATGACCTCGGCCATCACACAAGAGCAGCCGCCTCAGCCACCGAACGGCACATCGCACAACGACGGATCGGAAGAGGCCGGTGTTCGAGAGGAGGAGTTCCTCTACCGAGATGAGTCCCGGCTCCAGGCAGGATCGCTGCTGACGACCCGCACGATGGCACGGCGGCTGCCCGTGCTCGTGCTGCGTTCCTTGAAAATGGCATGGCGGGTGGATCGCCGCGCGACGGTCGGCCTGCTCGTGTGTCAGGTCGGAACCGGCGTGCTCGCGGCCCTCGGCCTCCTGGCCGTCACGGGCACGATCACCGCGCTGATCTCCTCGGGCGACATCACCGAGCGGCTGTGGGACGCCGCTCCGCAGCTGGCTGTCATCACTGCGGCAACCGGCCTGCGCGCTCTGCTGGGCATCATCGTGGTCTGGCTGACCGGGCGTCTGCGCCCGGTTCTCGCCCGCGCGGCGGAGCTGACGATGATCGAGGCCGCGCTCGGCGCAGAACTCGCCGCCAACAACAAGCCCGGCTACAACGACGCCTACGACATCGCCGACCGCGGCGCCCAGGTCACCCCCGACCTCGTGGAAGAGGCCCAGGACGTCCTCGCGGCGACCGCGACACTCGCGGCCGGCGCAGCCGTCCTGACCGTCCTGGACCCGCTGCTCCTCCCCCTTCTCTTCCTCGCGTGCCTGCCGCAGGCCGCCGCCTACGTCCGTTCTGCCCGCGTGATTTACCTCGCCGGCCTGGAGACCTCCGGACGGCGGCGGATGCTGGGCAAGCTGCGCTGGCACATGGCCTACATGGAGTCCAGTGAGGAGATGCGGGCCTGCCTCGCCGGCCCCTTTCTCATCAGCCGGTACCGGAAGCTGGCCGCCTCGGTCAACGCGGCCGAGCGCACGGCCGCGGACACTGGCGCCTGGATGGGACTGGCCGGTGCTGTCGCCGGCGGGATCGCCTCGACCGCCGTGTGGGCGGCACTGCTGTGGCTCCTGGCCTCCGGGCGGATGAGCCTGGCAGCCGGGGGCGGCGCCGTCTTCGCCCTTCAGACGGCCACCGGCTCGGTGCGCGGCATCATCAACGGCGGGGCACGCCTGGTCCGCACCGGCTGGTACGTACAGGACTGGCAGAACTTCCTCGACAACGCCCACGGCCAGGCCATGACCGACTCCCGCGGCACCGCGCCGCTGCCCGCGGCACCGGAACGCTTCGAGGTCCGCGACGTCACCTACCGATACGACGGCGCCCCGAACGACAGCCTCAGCGGAGTCTCCCTCCACGTGCGGCGCGGCGAAATCGTGGCCCTGGTCGGGGAGAACGGCTCCGGCAAATCCACCCTCTCCCGCCTGCTGTGCGGACTGCTGCTCCCCACCGAAGGCGAAGTGGCCTGGGACCACAACTCCACAGCGGAGCTGAATCCCTGGGAGGCATGGAAGCACGTCGCCCTGGTCCCACAGAAGTTCACCTACCTGCCGCTGACAATGCGCGACAACATCACCTTCGGGCAGGGCGACACCACCGACGCAGCACTGCTCGCCGCATGCGAGGCATCCGGCGCCGCAGAGATGCTGCCCAACCTCCGCTCCGGCCTGAACACCCTCCTCACCAGCGAGTGGTTCGGCGGGCAGCAACTCTCCGGCGGCCAATGGCAGCGACTGGTACTCACCCGCGCCTTCCACCGACAGGCGGCACTCCTGGTGATGGATGAACCCACGGCAGCCCTCGACGCACGGGCGGAGCACCGGATCTTCTCCGGCCTGCGCGAACTGGCCAAGGACCGTGCCGTCCTGCTGATCACGCACCGGCTCACCAACGTGGCCATCGCCGACAGGATCGTCGTCCTGGACCAGGGCCGGATCGTGCAGGAAGGCACCTACGCCCAGCTCACACGGGAGCCGGGGCTCTTCCAGTCCTTGTGGGAGTTGCAGCGACGGATGAGCGGCGAAATCGCCTCATGACCGGTACCCGTCCCGCACCGTGCGCCTCCAGCGCACCGTTCTGAAAGGCAGAGCCCGTGGCCTCTCCCGTCTCCCCCTCGGATCACGTTGCACCGCACGCCTCCATGTCGGCAGCGCAGTACGCCGCCTCCCGCCACGCGGTATGGCTGAGTGCCGCCGCGATCTTCACTGACCAGATCGGTCGTATCCTGCTGGTACACCCCACCTACCGCGAGGACGACCGGTGGCTGCTGCCCGGCGGCGCCGCCGAACCCGACGAGCACCCGATGGACGCCTGCCGGCGCGAGATCGCGGAGGAGTTGGACCTGGACCGGGCCTTCCCACGTGTGCTCGCCGTCCACTCCCTCTCGCCGCACCACCCCGACATCAGGCCAGGCATGCCCTGCCCTGGAGAGATCCGCTACATCTTCGACGGCGGCACCCTCACCCCCGAACAGATCCAGAAGATCCGTCTGCCCAGCGAGGAGCTGTCCGAGTTCGCCTTCTTCGAGACCCGGGAGGCGGTGCAACGGCTGCTCCCCGTGGACGGACAGATCATGCTCGCCGCCTACCGTGCCCGCCTCGGCGCCACCGGTTCCGCCCACCTCGCCGACGGCCAGCACATCCTGAAAGTCCCGGCACTGGACCGTCATGACGTCCATGTCCGCTACCGACCCATGTGGGACAGCCCCCTGCGCCGCACCCCCGTCCCCGGCCAGCTCCCCGTGCAGCAAGCCTGGGCGTGGTGCTTCGTCCCCGACGGCAGGGTCGTGCTCGTTGCCGACCCCGGCCCCAGCGGCGCGCTGCCCATGCTGCCCGGCGGCACGGTGGAGAAGACCGACACAACCCCGGAGGACACCCTCCGCCGGGAAGCCGTCGAGGAGGCCCAACTCACCCTGGCCGACCCGGTGCGACTGGGCTGGGTGCTCGACGAGACCGGCGAGGTCTACGGCGGAGTAGGGCCCAACGCCCGGCTATGCCTCGCCGCCCGTGTCACTGACATCGGGCCGGCGGTCATCGACCCAGCCACCGGCCACCCCTTCGTACGTCTGCTCGCCACCCCCGCCCAGACAGCCGCCCTTCTGGGATGGGGCCCGCCAGGAGCGCGGCAAGCCCAACTTGCTGCTGAAACAGCCTGTGCCCGCTGGGGCATGCCCACCGCTCACCCCACGGAGATTGAAGAAGTCCCCGCGGAGGGGATGCGCCTGAGCTGACCCGGACGACCGGTCCGTCGCTCCTCCGCGTCGCTCTTCAGCCCTCTGAGGTACGCCTATGCCGCTGTCGCACGACCACATCCGCACCACCGTCGAGACATACCTCGCCCGCCATCACATCTACTCCTCAACGCGGGACACCTCGCCGAACACAGCACGCGCGAGGGCGATACGCCATGTTCGACGCGCGGGCCGCCCAGTACGCCCCGACCGCCAGGGTCCCGGACCCCAGCGGACCCACCGTCTCGGACCCCGCATGACCCGTTCGACCGAAGGGCCCACTGTGACGACACCCCCCACTACCGACCTCGACGAGCCCTGCGCCCTGCGCCACCAGCTCGCCGACCAGCTCGCCGAGGCGGGCCACATCCGAACCCCCGCGGTCGACAAGGCCATGCGCACCGTGCCCCGGCATTCCTTCGCCCCCGAAGTCCCGGTCCAGAAGGCATACGCCAACGACATCATCGCCACCCGCCACAGCGACGACGGCAGCACCATCAGCTCCATCTCCGCGCCCTGGTTGCAAGCCGACATGCTCGAAGCCGCCCGCATCCGGCCCGGCCGCCGTGTCCTGGAGATCGGCTCCGGCGGCTACAACGCCGCCCTCATCGCAGAACTCGTGGGCCCGGCCGGCAGCGTCACCACCCTGGACATCGACCCGGTCGTCACCGACCGCACCACCCGCTTCCTGGCCCAGACCGGATACGACCACGTCCAGGTGGTCACCGCGGATGCCGAGCACCTGCCCGCCGGCATCGTTCCTGAATGCGGCTTCGACGCCATCCTGGTCACCGCCGGCACTTGGGACCTGCCCTGGACCGACGCCCTCGCCGACGGCGGACGCCTCGTCGCGCCGCTCCGTCTGCACGGGTACCACTGGGCCATCGGCTTCACCAAGGGCAACGGGGTCCTCCACAGCGACGAGCCGCTCATCGTCTGCTGCTTCGTCACCATGCGGGGCGACGGCGCCTGGAACGCGAACCGGCGCACCGTCCCAGGCACCGGCGTACACCTCTCCTGGGAGGACGGCACCCCCATGCCCGTCGACCAGCTCGCCCCCGCCCTCACCCGCGAGCCGACCGTGGCGCACACCCACGTCACCGTCGGCGGCCAGGAACCCTTCGACGCCCTTACCCTCTTCCTCGCCGGCGCCCTGCCCGGCTTCTGCCGCCTGTCGGTCGACCCCGACGGCGACAACAGGGTCCTGAACCCGCCGCCCCCGCACTGGCCCGGCGCCGCGATCGTCCGGGGTACGTCCCTCGCCCGGCTTACCACCGAGCGCCTCTCCGACGGAGACGACAGCAACGGCCTGTACGAGTTCGTCGTCCACAGCTACGGTCCCCACGGCCACCTGGCCGCGAAGGAGATGGTCGAACAGGTCCAGCACTGGCAGCGCAACCACCGCGCCGCCCTCTGCCCGCGCATCACCATCCACCCCCTGGACAGCAACAAATCCGCGCCCGCGACCCGTGCTCCGCACGTGTTCAACAAGAGGCACACCCGTATCGCGATCGACTGGCCGACGATTCCCGGCACCGCGGCCCTGCTCACGGACGCCGAGGGCCGCTACCTGCTCCACCTTCGCTCGGCGAACAAACCGATCTGGCGCCCAGGGCACTGGGCCCTGCTCGGCGGCAACACCGAGAAGGGCGAGACCTGCGACGAAGCCATCGCACGGGAACTCGACGAGGAGATCGGGCTCGTCATCCCGGACCTGGCTGCCTTCGTCACCCTGGACACCCTCGACGCCAGCGGGGCTTTCGAGGGCCGCGTGCGCGTCTACCAGGGCACGCTGAACACCCCCGCGCACGAGATCGAACTCCGCGAGGGCATCCAGCTGCGCTGGACCCGTATCGAGGAAATCGACGAGATGACCATGGACCCCGGCGCCGCCGCGGTCCTGCACGCCCACCACCGCGCGGACCAGCCCAGCGGGCGCCAGGGCGCGACACTCCCTGTGGTGGAAGTCCGCGAGCCGCGCGACCACCGCAGCCGCAGCATCATCGGCGCCCACCTCGTCCTCATCCGCGACGAGGCCGTCCTGCTGGGCAAGCGCCACCCGGACAGTGCATTCGCTCCATCGACCTGGCACCTTCCCGCCGGCCATCGAGAAGACCTGGAATCCGCCGTCACCTGCATGGTCCGGGAGACGGAGGAAGAGACCGGCCTCCGCATCCCGGAGGCCGACTTGTCGCTCGTCCACGTCCTCGACCTGCTCGACCCCGGGAGCACGATCCCGCGCATGGGGCTGTTCTTCACGCCCTCAAGCTGGGAGGACGAGCCTGTCCTACGCGAACCCGAGTGCTGCACCGAGTGGCGCTGGTGGCCCCTGGATGCCTTGCCCGAGCCCATCGTCGAGTACACCCGCGTCGCCTTGGAGGCCATCTCCAACGGCACCTTCTACGTCCCCATGGGCTGGTCCTGACGGGAACTGCTCCGGACGACCAGCTCGGGCAGCACTCTCAGCGGATCCACTGCCCTGCCGTCGCCAGAACCGCCAGCGAGAAGGGTGCCTTCGCACATGTTCACCACACAGGACGAAGAGGACCGCGGCAACACCGAAGGGCGTGGCACGCCGCCGAGCACGCACGACGAGGAGGAAACCGCACCACGGCGCCAGCACCGCTTCCACCTCATGAGCCGCTACTACGGGCAGGTGGAGTCGGGACGCAAGACGATCGAGGTCCGCGTCGCCACTCCCGAGAAGGCGGGCGTCGAGGTGGGGGACGCCGTCGTCTTCCACGACCGGGACAGCGGCCGGGAACTCGACATCATCGTAAAGCGGATCACCTCGTACGCCTCTTTCGAGGACCTGCTCAGCGCGGAGGATCCCACCCGTATCGACCCGGACGGACCACGCGAGGACCTCCTCCGCAACCTCCGCGCCATCTACCCGCCGGCCAAAGAAGCCCTCGGCGCCCTCGCTTTCGAGTTCGACCACCGTCCTGCCCGTCCGGGCCGCCCCATGCCGATGTCACCGACGCAGTACGCGCAGACCGTCCCCCATCACACTGTGTATGGCTGCCTGTACGTCCGTGACGAGCACGACCGGCCGGTACAGCTGCGCTCGGTCTACGGATCCCGGCTCTGGCAGCTCCCAGGAGGAAACCTCGACGCCGGGGAGGACCCCCTCCAAACCGCCCGGAGAGAAACAATCGAAGAGACCAGCCTCCAACTCGACCTGGACACACCGAGGCTGCTCCTGACGCACTTCATGCACACCGGGTCCCGCATGCCGCTGAACAAAGTGGGTCTCATCTTCGACGGAGGCCAGCTGACCGCCGACCAGCTCCGGTGCATCCGCGTCGATCCCGCCGAACACGACATGTGGGCCGTCCACGACCTCGTCGACTGGCAGGAGTTGATGGCGCCGCGCACCTTCGCCCGCCTCGACGCCATCGAACGAGCCAGGCGAGGCGAGGGCCCCACCTACCTCGTCACACACGACTGACCCGCAGCACGCCCACCGAGGAGGCACCGTGCCCGCCGAGGACATCAACACCCAAGCCTGGACCGTCTACGGCCAGCGCCAACTGGCCCGCGCCTACACGCCACCCATTCCCCACCAGATGGCCTGGGCACCCTGGGAGGGGGTCGGACCGGGAGCTGAAATCCTTGGTGACATCAACGGCCGCCGCGTCCTGGACATCGGCTCCGGGGCCGGCCACCACGCCGTCCATCTCGCCCAGGCGCACGGCGCTCACGTCACCGGCATCGAGCTGTCCCCGCCCCAGCACGAACGCGCCGCCTCCACCCACGCGGACATTCAGGGTGTGCAGTTCGCGCAGGGAGACGTGGCCGACTACCTCGCCGGGGCCGAACCGTTCGACGCCGCGTACGCCATCGGCACGCTGGCGTTCATCGACCCGCACAGAGCACTGCCGGCGCTGCGCGAAGGTCTGCGCCCCGGCGCGCCCCTGATCCTCTCGCTCCTGCACACCGACCTCCACGGCCACGGCCCCTCCACGGAAGTGGCACCGCGCGAGCAAATGATCCTGCTCCGCGACGATCCGCCGCTTCCGACCCAGATGTGGATCCTGGCACCGCAGTTGTGGGAGGACCTGCTCATGGAGTACGGCTTCCGCGTCGAGGCCGTCGACCTGCTGAACCACCCTGATGAGAACGCCCCGGTCATCCAGCAGCTCATCCGCGCCCGCCGCCTGCCGGATACTCCAGTACGGGTTTCCAGCCGCCCCCGCAGTAGCAGACCACCGGTGGCGCACGCGGCCGTCGGTGTCGGAGCCATCCTCCTCAGTGAGGACGGAATCCTGTTAGGCCGCCACCGTCGCGGCACCCTCGAACTACCCGGCGGAACAGTCGAGGCCCGGGAATCCTTCGAAGCCGCGGCGGTCCGCGAACTCGGCGAGGAGACCGGCCTGATCGCCCGCCCCGGCGACGTCACACTCCTGGGCACCCTCGTCGACCACGTCGAAGGTGTCCTGCGGGTCACCGTCGGCGCCCTCGTCCACGCCTGGCGGGGTCAGCCGGCCACGCAGCCCGACGAGAGCGTCGGCGAATGGGCGTGGCACCCTCTCGATCAACTTCCTGACGGCCTGTTCGTGTGCAGCGCACAGATCCTCACCGCGTGGCAGCCCGAACTGCCCATCGACCACACACCCGCGCACTTCACCCCCTTCGCCCACGGCACACGGGCCACGACAACGACGGTGGACGGCCTCGGATGACAGCCAACGCCGGCTCGAGTCTGTGACGCCACTGCGACGACGAATCACTGCTTGCCGACGGCGTACTCGCGCAGCACCGCGCAACTGGGGCACGCACACAACGCGGCGGGCGGCAAGAGGCTGGCACGCGGCCGTGGAACCACCGACGCCGGACTGTTAGGGCCGCGCACGTCATCCAGAGGGCACAGACGTCGCGGAGGCCAGTGACTACCAATTCAAGGAGTTACCGCAGTGGAATTCTGTGGATTGTTGTCCAGGTATAGCTATTACCGCGTCTTCGTAGCTCGACCAGCTGAACGTTGTCCATCCGCATCAGCACAGGGGGCAGACTACGCAAGGGAGAAAGATCCGCGCGCACAGCGTCTGCCGACATGGGGCGATTGCAGTAGGCGATGCCGATGTGCGGTCGAAGACTGGCAGCACTTCGGTCTTGAGAAACACCATGACGTTTTCCGGCCGCGCCGAGGGCAGTGTGCAGCTCTAGGATCGGATCCCAAGGAGCGACGCTGTAGCGAATGGCACCAGTGGACGCCGTAAGAGGGACAGCAGCAAGATCGAAGCTCGCGGGAACCAGGTCACGTGCTGCGACGCCGAGGTTTCGAAGCGCGGTTTGAGAGAGAGTGTCGGCATCCCCGATACGCCCGAGCGTCAAGTGGAGGCCCGCTCGGTCCACAGCGTCGAAGCAGAGGTGACTTAGAGTTCTCTGGCACTCAAACACCTGGGCGATGAAGGGCTCCGAGTCGGGGATGAGCATCCAATAGAAAGCGCGCGTGTCGGGCCTCCAACCTGGGCGTTCCCAGTGGTTGACCATGTGCGTGACATCGGCGAACGCTTGCCAGTCGTGGGCAGCTACGGCGTGAGGGTCGTTGCTACGGGTCGGAGGTGTTGGCGGAAACGCTGTGGCTTCTGCGCGGTGTCGCACCTTCTGCTGTCCTCCCCGGCGTCTGTGTGTGCCGGGTCATCGTTGCAGATCCCACGAGCGCTCGGGTGTCGGGGGTAGTGCGCCACGCTGACAGCGTGTCCCTGTAGTCCTGGACGGCTGCAAGGCTTTCAAAGGGACGAGCGTGGAGAGCGAGGTCGGTTGCTCGCTGAACAACGGAGAGGATCGGAGGACCGCCGTCGCCGTCAAGTACCTGATGGCCAATGGACATGGCCTGCTCGACGTCTGGGTTTCGCCCCACAAGGAGGGCGGTGGCTACGTCCAGATTGACAAGGGCGTAACTCCAAGGGGAGTCGACCTCTTCGATGTGCCGGTTGATCTTTCCCGCATAACGCAGGACGTTCTCCGTGTCGTTGAGAGGCACATAGGCCGTGGCGGCGTTGGCAAGGGTCCGTGCGAGGCCGTAAGGCTCGAAGCTGATGCAGGAAGTAAGCCCTTCAGGCACGTGGTGACGACCGCTCAGTTCTTCCGCTGCGCCCACGGCGCGGTCGGCTCCCTTGCGGGAGCTCGCGGATTGACATCTAGTTGATGCGTCAAGCACTGACGCTAGTGTAGCGCATGCACACAAGACGCGGGATCGTGGAGCACCGCCGACCCGGGTTGCTGATCGGCTAGGACTTGTCCGGTCGATCATGTGCGGAGCCAGATGGTGAGGGCTGCGGCGGTTGCGGTGCCGAGGTAGATGTAGCGGCGTTTGTCGTAGCGGGTGGCCACGGCCCGGTGCTGCTTCAGCCGGTTGATGGCCCGTTCGACGGTGTTGCGTTTCCTGGCTGGCCGCGTCGACGCAGCTTCTGCTGGGCGCCCTGCGCACGGCGGGACCGGAGAGCGGTTGCTGGACGTGGTGGCCCGCGTCGCAGTCACCGCAGACCGCCGGCGGCACCGCCCGGCACCGGGTCCAGGAGACCGCGGTGCACACGTACGACGCCCAGCTCGCCGGGGGCGCCCCGCAGCCGCTGCCGGTCGAGCTGGCACTCGACGGTGTGGAGGAGTTCCTGTTCACCGTCTGCGCAACGCCGAGTGCCTGGCCGCACAAGCCCACGGCCTTCGACTTCCACGCCGCCGAGGGCCGCTCCTGGCGCCTCACCGTCGACGGCGACGGCGCACGCATCACCCGCATCCCCGCGCCCACCGCCGCGACCGGCGAGGACTCGGACGCAGTCGGCGCCTCCGTCCACGGCACGGCCAGTGAGCTGGTCCTCTATCTGTACGACCGGATCCAGGCCGACTCCTTGCACGTTGACGGAGACGCAGGGCTGCTCGACCTGCTCCGCGCCTGGGAGCCGGAGGAGAAGTAGGACGTAGCGGGGGCGGTTGGCCGCGCCTCGAGCCGGTAGGACACGACTCTTCGCCAGGTTCGTCAGTCGCGACACCGGGCTCAAACCCGCGAGGCGGCCTTGAAACTTCGGCGTGAACGGTTCCACGTAAGCATTCCTTCGCGGGCCGTGAAGGCGGCCGGAGTGAGACCAGTGCGGTCGCGGAAGAAGCGACCGAAGTTCGCGGGATCGGTGAAGCCGAGGTGGTCGGCCACGGACCGGGCATCCCATCGGGCGCTTCCCAGCAGGCGCCGCTCGTCGATGAGCTCACGCACTCCCTTGCCGGTGGCTTCCCGGGCGGCGCGGCTGAGGGTGCGGACCGAGCAGCCGAGCAACTCTGCGTGATCCGCGGCCCGGTGCAGTTCGCGGAAGTGCAGTTCCAGGGCGTCCGCGAACCGTCCGTAGGTGTCACCACGGCTTCTGCCGGCACTCGTGTCGGCGGGGGGTGATCCCGGGGGCGCTGGTGAGGCCGCAGCAACAGCGATTCGAGCAGGCTGCGCCGCAGGGCGTGGTGGACGTCAAGGGGGCGGCGCCCGAGTGCGCGGTGTTCGTCCAGAAGCTGGAGTGCCGTCTGCCGGAGCCAGGCGGCGTCGTCGGGGTGCGGGCTCAGCACGGCAAGAGCCTCGTGTGCGGTGAGCGGGGCCAGCAGGCGGGCGATGTCGGGCCGCAGCACGTCCGGTTCGAACAGGATGAACGGGCCGCGGGCGGCGCCGGGCGGGTGCCACGACTGAGTGTGTCCGGGACGTACCCACAGCCACTGGCCGGGGGCGACGCCCATCGGCCCCGACCTCCCGAGCAAAATCCGCACACTCAAGCCCGGCCCGGTGATCCCTGTCGCCGTAGGACAGGCATCCCAGCACCACCGATGGCAACTCGACATTCTTCACTGACCGTGCCGTAGACCAGGCAACACTCCGAGGACCTGGGGGCGGGTCACCAGGTGATGGGCAGTTCGTAAACCCCGTAGACCTGGTTGTCGTGCCGAAACGGGACGCCCTCGATGTCGGCCGCGAGCCGCAGGGTCGGGATGCGCCGGAAGAGGGTGCTGAACGCGACCTGGAGTTCCAGCCGGGCCAGCGACTTGCCCAGGCATCGATGGGCGCCGAAGCCGAAGGCCATGTGGTGCCGGGAGTCGCGCTCGATGTCGAGGCGGTCGGGTTCCTCGAAGGCGTCGGGGTCGCGGCTGCCGGTGTCGAGGACGAAAATCAGCCCGTCGCCGGCGCGAATGCGTTCCCCGGCGATGTCGATGTCTTCGAGCGCGATCCGGTTGCGGGTGTGGATGACACTGAGGTAACGCAGCAGCTCTTCGACAGCCGATGCGAGCAGCTTGGGATCGTCGGAGTCGCGCAGGAGTTCCAGTTGGGCGGGGTGTTCGAGCAGGGCGAGCGTACCGAGCGCGATCATGTTCTCGGTGGTCGCGTGGCCCGCGATCAGCAGCATCACTCCCATCTGCGCCGCTTCACTACGGGTCAGTTCCCCGGCCTTCACCCGTTCGGCCAGGTCGGACAGCAGATCGTCGGCTGGGGCGACGATCTTCCGGCCCATGAGGTCGTCCAGATAGCCGATCAGCTCGCGCCGGGCACGCCCCTGGGCCTCGACGTCCAGGGTGGCGATGATCTTGGCGTTGTTCTGGAAGAAGCCGTGGTCGCTGTAGGGAACTCCGAGCAGTTCGGAGATCACCAGCGAGGGCACGGGCAGGGCGAAGGCATCGACAAGGTCGACCGGTTTCGGTCCAGCCAGCATTGCGTCGATAGCCAAGTCAACGATCCGCTGGACGGCCGGTTGCAGCGCCTCCACTCGTTTGGCGGCGAAGGGCGCCGTCACCATGCGGCGCAGACGGGCGTGCTTGGGGCCGTCCATCACTACGAAACTCACGGGCCCGCCACCGGGAGGAAGCGGTATCAGGTGCGGGAAGCCTGGCTTGCTGATGTCGGCGCTGATCCGGGGGTCGTCGAGGAGGGCACGCTGTTCGGCGAGCCGGGTCACCAGCCAGGAGGTGCTGTCGTCCCACAGTCGAACCTTGGTGAGGGGGGCCTTCTTCTGCTGGGCGATCGCGGCCGGGGGCGGGTCGAATGGGCAGCCGGCCGCCCGGGTCATCGGGAAGTGCGGCACATCGCTGGACATGTGTCTCCTACAAGGGGGATGGGGTTGGGATCACGGGAGAGACCGTGTGCCTGTCAGCGCAGGTGGGAGTCGGCCTCCTCCGTTCAGAGGGGACTTCGGTTCATCGAGGGTGAGAGAGGAAAGGTGCACTTGACCTGCGAGGATGTGACTTCCTCGATCAAGTCCCCAGCAGAAGTCCAGATCGCGGCGATCCACCAGTGGTGAACCGCAGACCGGGACCTCTGGCCATGCCATGGCGACCACCGGATTTGAGCGGCGCGGACAGGGAGGGCCTGTGGCCGCTGAGGACTACGGCGCCGACAGCGAGAACGGCGACCACATCGACGACCCCTCCGAGGACGCCCTGTTCATGCTCATCAGCGACCTGAACGACGCGGACAACACCTTCGTCTTCATCCAGCCGGACGAGGACGAACCCGACTGGTTCGCCTCCGTTGCCGTGCTGGACGAGGGCCGCTACGAGGTCGTTCGGCGCGACACCGATCGCCGCGAGCACGACGTCAGCGTCGAGACCGCTATCCGCCGGATCGCGGGCGACCTCACCAAATGGCTGGCCGCCCGCACTACCTAAAACACGCCCTAGTGTCCTGCGCCTGAAATCCTGGCGATATATTTCGCTAACGAGTTGAGGATTTCGTCGGCGCTCTTGGTCCATGTGAACGGCTT
>NZ_JBITIB010000053.1:0-29506 GCF_044458565.1 Streptomyces sp. NPDC050433
GCAAGCGCGAGGGTTTCGAGGTCTGTCGTCACAAACGGACCAACGAGACCCTCGCTTCATTCACACGACCACGACTTCGGACTTACTCATCTAGGGGGTGTTCCCGATCAGGCTGGACGGGGCATGAGTTGACGCGCGTGTCGTGGGGAGCGGGCCGGGGTGCGGGGCCGGTTGCGGGGCCGGGCCTCGCTCGGGCCGTGCGTGCCTAGAGGTAGGAGCGGTACGACGACGCGTGTCCACGAGAACGTGCGGGATCTGACGACCGGCGGAGCGGTCGTCAGCGGGAGGAGGAGGGCACGCACGACGTCCCGGCGTGGTGCTCAACGCGGGTCTGGGACGCGGCAGTCGACGCTGCGCACCACGAGCGCGCTCAACCTAGGCGGGCCGCGTGAGGGTGTCAACGCGGGGCACGCACGCCTTGGATCCGACGCGGCGATGAAGCCAAGCCCCCTTGCAGTCAACCCGGTTGGCCGATGGATCACGCAAGTCGAGGGAGCCGGACGCCCGTTCGGCCCGTCACGGTAGCGGTTGGCCAAAAAACCTTGCCGTCATGCCCTTGACGCGTTCTCGCAACGTCCGTACGTTCCCTGGTCATACGTAGAAGCAGAGGCCCAAGAGTCCCCCACCCTCTTGGTCATACGTATGAGCACTTCTTCCATGCCCTGCCCCGCCCGCACGAGGAGCCAGGAGTCAGCCATGCCCACAAGAAGAGTCTTTCTCGCACAAACCGCCGCGGCGGCCCTCGCGATCCCTCTCGGAGCGAGTGCCTGCACCGCCGGAACCGGCGGAACCGGAGCGGGGGGCAAGGGCACGCAGGCGCTCGTGTTCGGCAAGACCGACGGCGGGACGACGTTCGTCCGCAACTACAACATGTTCGGCCCCGCCACCCAGAAGTCCCCCAACGCTGAGATGATCTACGAGCCGCTGGCGCGGATCGACTACAGCGACGGTGCGAAGGTCAAGCCGTGGCTGGCCAGGAGTCTGGAGTTCGACGAGGCCGGCACCACCCTCACCGTGAAGCTGCGCGACGATGTGACGTTCTCCGACGGCAGGCCCATGACCGCCGACGACGTGGTCCTGTCGCTGGGGATCCCGCTCACGAGCCCCGAGTTCAACACCGGTGGCACGACGTACGAGCGCGTCGAGAAGAAGGACGCCACCACCGTCACCGTGCACTGGAAGGAGCCGGCCTTCAGTGAAATGGGTCAACTCGCCTCCATCATGGTGCCGGTCGTGCCCAAGCACATCTGGGCGGGGAAGGACCTCAAGAGCTGGAGCAACCCCGACCCGGTGGGGACCGGCCCCTTCACCCTGAAGCGGTTCGCGTCCCAGCAGGTCACCCTCGGCGCGAGGGACGACTACTGGGGCGGGAAGTTCGAGCTGAAGGAACTCAAGATCATCCCGACCAGTGGCGACGCCGTGCGGGCCCAACTGCTGCGCGGCGAGGTGGACTGGGCGCTCATCGCGTGGAACGGCGCGGAGAAGGAGTACGAGGCGAAGGACCCCAAAAACCACCTGTACCAGAAGTACGCGACCGGTGGCACCTACGCCCTCTTCTTCAACACCGGCAAGTCCCCCTTCGACAACGTCCATCTGCGGCGGGCGCTGGCGATGACGATCCCGCGCAAGGACATCGTCACCACGCTGGAGCGTCCCGGCACCGAGGCCGGTCCCACCGGACTCGTCGACGAGGTCTTCGGCGACGCGATCCTGCCCGAGTACCGGCACAAGGTGCAGCCGGTGGACGCCGCCGGAGCGCAGAAGGAGCTGGCGCTGAGCGGCTTCAAGGTGCAGGGCGGCAAGCTGGTCAAGGACGGCAAGTCCTACGCTCCGAAACTCTCGTTCAACCAGGACTACGGCTGGGACCCGTACGCCAACATCATGATCCGCAGCTGGCAGAAGCACCTCGGCATCACGGTGAAGCCGGCCGGTGCACCCAGTGCCAACCTGTTCGAGCAGCAGCAGGCCGGCGACTTCGACCTCACCATCAACTTCACCATCGGCGCCGGCATCGGTGGCATCTACAGCGCGCTGAGCGGCCGGGCCCACCGCCCGCTCGGCGAGAAGGCCGCCACCAACTTCGGGCGCTGGAAGGACCCTGCCACCGACGCGGCACTCGGCAAGCTGCTGGGGTCGAACGATCCCAAGGTGACGAAGAGCGCCGGGGACGAGCTCCAGAAGACGCTCGCCGAACAGGTGCCGTACAGCCCCATCTACAACAGCTACTGGTTCATAGCCATCAACGCCTCCCACTGGGAGGGCTGGCCCACCTCCGAGAACTTCGACCATGTGCCGTTCCCGGGGCTGGGCCCCGACACCACGCTGACCCTTCTGGACCTGAAGCGGACCGCCAAGTGACCGCAGCGACCACGCCGTTGGTGTCCGCCGCACGTCCGGCCGGGGTGCCCCGCCGGTGGCGGTTCCTCGCGCGCCGCCTCGGGTTCTATCTGGCCGCCGCCTGGTCGGCCATCACGCTGAACTTCTTTCTGCCACGTCTGATGCCGGGCGACCCGTCGGCCGGCATCGTCGACAAGCTCCAGCGGGTCAGCGGCCAGCAGGTGTCACCGAGCGCCCTGGAGTCGATCCAGAAGGTCTTCGGCGAGCCGGATGCCAATCTGGGCCGCCAGTACCTCGACTACCTCGGTCAGTTGGCCCACTTCGACCTCGGTGTCTCGGTCAGCAACTACCCCACACCGGTGAGCGAC
This sequence comes from Streptomyces sp. NPDC050433, assembly GCF_044458565.1. Taxonomy (NCBI): domain Bacteria; kingdom Bacillati; phylum Actinomycetota; class Actinomycetes; order Kitasatosporales; family Streptomycetaceae; genus Streptomyces; species Streptomyces sp. NPDC050433. The sequence goes on from NZ_JBITIB010000053.1 coordinate 2,706, forward strand.
CTGGTGTGGCAGGGGCTGCCCTGGACCCTGCTGCTGGTCGGCTCGACCACCGTCGTCGCGTTCGTCCTGGGCACCGGCATCGGTGCGGCGGCGGGATGGAAGGCGGGCGGCCGTTTCGACACCGTCGTCAGCCCCCTCACCACCTTCGTCTCGGCCATCCCGTACTTCTGGATGGCGCTCATCGGACTCTGGCTGTTCGGCTTCGTCCTCGGCTGGTTCCCGTTGTCCGGCGGCTACGACGCCGACCTGCCGATCGGCTTCTCCCCGTCCTTCCTGCTGAGCGTGCTGCACTACGGGGCGCTGCCCGCGGCCACCATCGTCTTCTCGGCCTTCGGTGGCTGGCTGCTCGGCATGCGCAACATGACGGTGACCACCGTCCGCGAGGACTACGTGCTTCTCGCCCAGGCCAAGGGCCTGTCCAGCCGCAGGGTGATGCTCCGCTACGCGGCCCGCAACGCCGTCCTGCCGAACTTCACCGGGTTCGCCCTCGCCCTCGGCCATGTGGTCGGCGGCGCCCTGCTCACCGAGGTCGTTTTCAACTATCCGGGCATCGGCTACCTCCTCTACACCTCCCTCCAGCAGCGCGACTACCCGGTCATGCAAGGGGTCTTCTTCCTCATCATGCTGACCGTCCTGCTGGCCAACCTGCTGGCCGACTCGGTGTACGCCCTGCTCGACCCGCGTATCAGAGAAGGGGCGTGACGGGCGTTGAACTCCGCATTCCTCACCAGCTGGAAGGTCCGCATCGGCCTCGGCATCCTCGCCTTCTTCTGTCTGCTGGCCCTGTTCGGCCCCTGGCTGGCGCAGAGTCTGCTGGGCCTCGACCCGCGCGCCAACGACATCAGCCTCATCGCCCAGCCGCCCAGCGGTGAACACCTGCTGGGTACCAACCAGTTCGGCCAGGACGTCCTCGCGCAGGTCATCGCCGGCGCCCGCGGCTCGATGTACGTCGGACTGCTCGGCGCCGTGGTCGGCACGGCGATGGCGATCCTGATCGGCGTACCGGCCGGGTATTACGGCGGCCGGGTCGACGCCGCCCTGAACTTCCTGACGAACCTGTTCCTCGTCCTGCCCGTGCTGCCGCTCATCCTCATCGTGGCCGGCTATCTGGAGGGCACGGGACTCACCACCATCGCCCTGATCATCGGCTTCTTCGGCTGGTCCGGCGGGGCCCGTACGCTGCGCGCCCAGGCACTCAGCATCGCCAACCGCGACTTCGTAAGGGCCATGCGCATGCTCGGCGAACGCGGCCGGCGCCTGGTCTTCGCCGAAGTGCTGCCGCATCTCACCGGCCTCACCGCGTCCATGTTCCTCCACGCGATGATCGGCGCGGTGATGGCCGAGGCGGGACTGGCGTTCCTCGGTATCTCCGACTCCTCGGCGATCAGCTGGGGCACGATGATCCAGTCGGCGCAGCAGCAGAGCGCCGTCCTGCGTGGCCTGTGGTGGTGGTTCGTCCCGCCCGGTCTGTGCATCGCCCTGATCGGTACGGCCGCGGCCCTGGTCAACTTCGGCGTCGACGAGATCGCCAACCCCAAGCTGCGGGCCGCCCGCCCCGTATCGGTGCGGCGCGCCAAGCGCCTGGCGCGCGCGGGCGGTGGAGCGCGATGACCGTATGTCCCGTGCCGCCGCGCCCGACGACCGTACCGCCCGGAGGTGGATCCCGATGACCGTACAGACCGAGCGGCACACGCCGTCCGTGGCCCCCGCCGGGCAAGCCGTCCTTGAGGTACGTGGTCTGACCGTCGAGTACGCCACCGGCGGCGTGCCCGTACGTGCCTGCTCCGACGTCTCCTTCACCCTGCGCCGGGGCGAGATCCTCGGCTTCGCGGGGGAGTCGGGCTCGGGCAAGTCCACGCTGATCACCGCCCTGACCCGGCTCCAGCGCCCGCCCGCGGTGACGACCGCCGGGCAGATCCTCTTCGGCCGGGACGACGGCCCGCCCGTCGACCTCGTCGCACTCACCCCCAGGCAGCTGCGCCGTTACCGGTGGACGTCGCTGTCCATCGTCCTGCAGTCCGCGATGGACGCGCTGAACCCGGTGATGCGGATCGGCGCCCAGTTCGCCGACGTCCTCAGGGCCCGCGACCGCTCGATGAGCAAACGGGCCGCCTGGACACGGGCCGCGGAACTGCTCGCCATGGTCGGCATCTCCGAGGACCGGGTCCGCGACTACCCGCACCAGCTCTCCGGGGGCATGCGCCAGCGCGCCGCCATCGCCCTGGCCCTGGCCTGCGGGCCCGAGCTGGTGGTGATGGACGAGCCGACGACCGCCGTCGACGTGGTGATGCAACGGCAGATCCTCGCCCAAGTACTGAAGCTACGAAGGGAGTTGGGCTTCGCCGTCATCTTCGTCAGCCACGATCTGTCGCTGCTGCTGGAACTCGCCGACCGTATCGCCATCATGTACGCCGGCCGCATCGTCGAGGTGGGTGAGGCGGCAGCCCTCTACCACGCGCCGCAGCACCCCTACACCCGCGGCCTGCGGGACTCCTTCCCGCCGCTGCACGCCCCGCTGCGTACCCTGCGAGGCATCCCCGGCACCCCGCCCGACCTGCGCCGCCCACCGTCCGGCTGCCCGTTCCACCCGCGCTGCGCGCGGCGGACGGACGGCTGCGACGAGCGGCTGCCGCTCCTGCTGCCGGTGGGGCCGCGGCCGGGGCACGAGGCGGCGTGCCTGCTCACCGAGACCCAGACCCAGACCCAGCCACAGCCCCAGACCGAGCACGAGCACGAGCACGACACCGAGACCGACAGCGCCGAGACGGGAGGCGGGATCCGATGAGCGAGGTCCTGCGCGAGGAAGCATCCGCGGCGGAGGAACCGGAGTACGTCCTGGAAGCACGGAACGTCTCCAAGCACTTCACCGTCCGCGGCCCGCTCGGCCGTACCTCCGTCGTCCGCGCCGTCGAGGACGCGACCGTGCGCCTGAAGCCCGGTCAGATCCTGGCGCTGGTGGGGGAGAGCGGCAGCGGCAAGACCACCCTGGCCCAGATGCTGGCCCGCTTCCACGAACCGACCAGCGGCGAGATCCTGCTGCGCGGCGATCCCGTGCGCGGCGCCGGCCGGCGGGCCCGGCGCGCGTACCACTCAGAGGTGCAGCTGATCTTCCAGGACCCCTTCGGCTCGCTGAACCCGCTGCACCGGGTCCGCTACAACCTCGACCGGGCGCTGCGACTTCACCAGCCGCAGCTGAACGCCGCCATGCGCGAGCAGCGGATCACGGAGCTGATGGAACGCGTCAGCCTCACCCCCGCCGCCGAGTTCGCAGCGAAATTCCCGCACGAGCTGTCCGGCGGGCAGCGTCAGCGCGTCGTGATCGCCCGCGCGCTCGCCGTCGAGCCCAGGGTGCTGCTCGGGGACGAGCCGATCTCCATGCTGGACGTGTCGATCCGGCTGGAGATGCTCAACCTGCTCCAGGGGCTGCGTACCGAGGACGGTCTCGCGCTGCTGTACATCACGCACGACATCGCCAGCGCCCGCTATCTGTGCGACGAGATCGCCGTGATGTACGCCGGGCAGATGGTGGAGTCGGGCCCCAAGGAGGAGGTGATCGCCGCTCCGCAGCACCCGTACACCAAACTGCTCATAGAGTCGTCCCCGGACCCCGAGCGGGGAGTGGGGGACCGCGACGCCCTCTTCGAGGGGGCCGACGAACTGGGTGAGCCGCCCAGCCTGATCGACCCGCCGGCGGGCTGCCGCTTCCACCCCCGCTGCCCGTTCGCGATGGCGGAGTGCGTCAGCCAGGCGCCGCCGCGCACCGAGCTGGACAACGGGCACTGGGCGACGTGCTGGCTGCACGTCAAGGGCCGGGCCGGGGAACTGGCGCAGACGACGCACGCCGCGGCGACCACCGCCCGGCGCGAGATGTTGCAGGGGGCATCGTGACAGCACGACGGCGTGACAAGGCGCCCAGCCAGGCGGACGTGGCGCGGCTGGCAGGTGTGTCCCAGTCCGCGGTGTCCCGTGTGATCAGCGGCAAGGCGGTGACCGCACGGATCCCGGAGGAGACCCGTCAGCGCGTCTTCGAGGCGGTACGTGAACTGGGGTACGTCGCCAACCCCGCCGCCCGCGCGATGCGCAAGCAGCGCAACAACCTGCTGGGTGTGCACACCTTCGAACGCGTCTTCCCGCGCGTACACGAGGACTTCTACTTCGAATTCCTGCTCGGGGTCGAGGAGCGGGCCGAGGAGACCGGCTTCGACCTGGTGCTGTTCACGTCGAACGGGTCCGGCGGCGACGGCGAACGCAAGATCTACAAGAACGGCACCAACCGGCTGAACCTGGCCGACGGCAGCATCCTGCTCGGTGTCGCCACCGACCGCGGGGAGCTGGCCCGCCTCTGGTACGAGGGCCACCCCTTCGTCCACATCGGCCGCCGTGAGGTGCCCGGTGCGGAGATTCCGCAGATCATCCCCGACTACCGGTCGGCGAGCGCGCAGATCGTCGAACGGCTCGCGCGGCACGGCCACCGGCGACTGGGGTACGTACGCGACTGGCAGGAGATGGAGCCGTACGAGGACCGCCGTCTCGGCTACGCGGCGGCCGTCGACCGGCTCGGACTGACCAACGCCTCGCCCGACTTCAACGGCACCGTGGGCCTCGACGGAGCCTGGCTCGACGAGGTGGCGCGCGGCGCGGCGACCGCGATCGTGGTCGAGTCGGTGGGGCTCGCCCAGTCCCTGCGCGAGCAACTGGCCGTCCGTGGCAGGAAGATCCCCGACGACGTGTCCGTGGCCGTGCTGGAGGCGGCGCCCGCGGACCTGTCCGGGCAGTGGGACTCCCTGGTGATTCCCCGCGTCGAGATCGGCCGTCTCGCCGTGGACCGGCTGCAAGCCATGCTCGACGACCCCGAACTGCGGACCGGCAGCGTGCTCATGCCCTGCCCGCTGATCACGGGCACGACGATCGCGGACGCGAACGACTAGGACCGCGTACCAGCACCCGACACCCCGAAACCGACACCCCGACACCCGACACCCGAAAGCTCCGGACGCGCCGGCAGATGAGTGGCGCCGTCCCTCGGTCCCGGCCGCCCCGAAACCGACGACCGACCCCTGCGACCGTCAGAAGGAAGGCCAGCCCCATGACAGAAATACGAACCGAGGTCCTCGTCGTCGGCGGTGGCCTCGGCGGTGTGGCCGCCGCGCTCACCGCCGCCCGGCTCGGCCGCCGGGTGGTGCTCACCGAGGCCACCGACTGGCTCGGCGGACAGCTCACCTCACAGGCCGTGCCGCCCGACGAACATCCCTGGATCGAAGGCCCGGCCGCCCCGCCCGGCTACACCGAACTGCGCCGCCGCGTACGCGACTACTACCGCCGCAACTACCCCCTCAGACCCGATGCCGCCCAGGACCCGCTGCTCGACCCCGGTCTCGGTGTCGTGAGCCGGATGTGCCACGAGCCGCGGGTGGCGGTGGCCGCCATCGAGGAGATGCTCGCCCCCTGGCGGGCCTCTGGGGCGATCACCGTCCTGACCGGTTACGAGCCGGTCGCCGCCCACACCGACGGCGACCGCGTCGAGGCGGTCACGCTGACCGGCCGGCGCGACGGACGCGAGATCACCGTCCACGCCCAGTACATCGCCGACGCCACCGAACTCGGCGACCTGCTGGAGATGGCCCACGTGGAACACGTCATCGGCGCGGAGGGCCGCGACGAGACGGGGGAACCGCACGCCCCCGAGACCGCCGACCCCCTCGACCAGCAGGCCGTGTCCTGGTGCTTCGCCCTGGAGCACCGGCCCGGCGAGGACCATGTGACCGACCGGCCCGCCTCCTACGACCACTGGCGCACCGCCGCCGCCCCGTTCTGGCCCGGCCCCCAGCTCTCCTTCACCGATGTCGTGCCCATCACCCTCCAGCACCGCACCTGGGCGCTGATGGACGCCGACCGAAAGGCGGACGACCACTTCGCCCTCTGGCAGTTCCGCCGTGTTCTGGCCCGAGAGCAGTTCGCGGACGGCGCCTTCGCCTCCGACCTCACCGTGGTCAACTGGCCGCAGATCGACTACTGGGAGGCGCCGCTCCTCGGTGTCGACGCCGAGCGGCGCCAGAAGGCGCTCGAAGCCGCCCGCGGCCTCTCGCTGTCCTTCCTGCACTGGCTGCAGACCGGGGCCCCCCGCCCCGACGGCGGCACCGGCTGGCCGGGGCTGCGCCTGCGGCCCGACGTCACCGGCACCCCGGACGGCCTGGCCATGGCGCCGTACATCCGCGAATCGCGGCGTATCAAGGCCGAGTTCACCGTTCTCGAACAGCATGTGGGTGTCGTGGCGCGCCCGCCGGGCGCCGGCGGTGCGGTGTTCCACGACAGCGTGGGCCTCGGCAGCTACCGCATCGACCTGCACCCCAGCACCGCGGGCCGCTCCTACGTCGACATCGAGTCCTACCCGTTCCAGATCCCGCTGGGCGCCCTGATCCCCGTACGCGTCGACAACCTCCTGCCCGCCAACAAGAACATCGGCACCACGCACATCACCAACGGCTGCTACCGGCTGCACCCCGTGGAGTGGGCCATCGGCGAGGCCGTCGGCGCACTCGCCGGATTCTGCCTCGACCGGGCCCTGCCGCCCCGCAAGGTCCGCGCCGACCAGGCCCAACTGGCCGACTACCAGCGGCTGCTCAGCCACACCCTCGGTATCCAACTCGCCTGGCCGGAGGAGATCCGCAGCCGGCCGCACCACTACTGAGAGGAATCCGCGATGAGCGGCCATGACCACCAATCCCGTATCGGGGAACTCCTGGGGCGGATGACCGTCGAGGAGAAGCTCGGCCAGTTGCAGCAGCTGGCCTGGGCATGGGACACCGGGCCGGGCGGCGGCGACACCGCGGCGGCCGAGGCCGCAGCCCGCAAGGGCCTGCTCGGCTCGGTGCTCAATGTCGTCGGTGCCGGCGCGAGCAACGCCCTCCAGTGCATCGCCGTGGAGGAATCGCGCCTGGGCATCCCGCTGGTCTTCGGCCTGGACGTGATCCACGGCTACCACACCACCTTCCCGATCCCGCTCGCCCAGGCCGCCGCGTTCGACCCGGCGGTGACCGAGACGGACGCCGAGGTCTCCGCGCGCGAGGCCCGCTCGAACGGCATCCACTGGACGTTCTCCCCGATGATGGACGTCACCCGCGAGCCGCGCTGGGGCCGGATCGCCGAGAGCACCGGTGAGGACCCGTATCTGACCACCGCCTACGCGGTGGCCAAGGTCCGCGGCTACCAGGGCGACGACCTGACCGCGCCGGACCGGATCGCCGCCTGCGCCAAGCACTTCGTCGCCTACGGCGGAGCGGAGGGCGGACGCGACTACAACAGCGTCGACGTGTCCGAGCAGCGGCTGCGCAACCTCTACCTGCCCCCGTTCCGGGCCGCGGTCGACGCCGGCGCGGCCACCGTCATGGCCGCGTTCAACACCATCAGCGGCGTCCCCGCCCACGCCAACCCGCACACCCTGACCGGCATCCTCAAGGAGGCCTGGGGCTTCGACGGCGTCGTGGTCAGCGACTGGACCGGAGTCCTGGAACTGATCGCTCACGGCGGTGCCTCGGACGAGGCCGAGGCGGCACGGCGGTCCCTGACCGCAGGAGTGGACATGGAGATGGTGTCCACCACCTTCGTCGACCACGGCCGGGACCTGCTCGCCTCCAGGGCGCTGGACCCGGAGCGGCTGGACGACGCCGTGGCGCGGGTACTGCGTCTGAAGCTGCGCCTAGGCCTGTTCGAGCGCCCGTACGTGACGGAGACCGCGGCACTGACCGCCCCGAGTGCCGAGTCGCGGGCGGCGGCGCGCGAGGTCGCCGGGCGCTGCCTGGTGCTGCTGAAGAACGACGACGACGTCCTTCCGCTCGCCGGGCCGGCCCCGCGTGCGCTGGCGGTCGTCGGCCCCTTCGCCGACTCGGGTGATCTGCTGGGTACGTGGACCCTGCCCGGCGCGCCGGAGGCTGTCCCCGTTCTCGCCGGCCTGCGTGCCGCCCTGCCGGACACCGAGATCCGCCACGCCGCCGGGGTGTCCTCGCAGGGGCTCGACACGGCCGGCATCGCGGAGGCGGTGGCGGTCGCCGAGGCCGCCGACGCCGTGGTGCTCGTGGTGGGCGAGCCGCCCGCGATCAGCGGGGAGGCAGCCGTACGCAGTGAACTGGGCCTGCCCGGCGCCCAGGAGGAGCTGATCGCGGCGGTCGCCGGTACCGGCAAGCCCTGCGCGGTGGTGCTGGTCGGCGGGCGTCCGCTCACGATCGGCGGCTGGGCGGACCAGGTGGCGGCGATCGTGATGGCCTGGCATCCGGGCATCGAGGCCGGCTCCGCGGTGGCGGATGTCCTGACCGGAGCCGTCGTACCCGGCGGCAAGCTGCCCGTGACGTTCCCGCGCGCGGTCGGCCAGGTCCCGCTCTACTACAACCACGAGCGCACCGGCCGCCCGTACGACCCGGCCGCGCCGGAGGTGAAGTACGTCTCGAAGTACCTCGACATCGCCGACGGGCCGGAGTTCGCCTTCGGCCACGGCCTGAGCTACACCACCTTCTCGCTGGGCGAGCCTCAGCTGAGCCGTGAGCGGATCACGGTGGCGGAGCTGCTGGAGGACGTGACGGTGGAGGTGACCGTCCCGGTCCGCAACACCGGCGCGCGCGAGGGCGAGGAGGTCGTCCAGCTCTACGTCCAGGACCCCGCGGCCACCCTCACCCAGCCGGTCCGCCGGCTGTGCGGCTTCCGCCGCGTCCGGCTGGCGGCGGGGGAGGAGCGGCAGGTGCGCTTCACCGTGGGCGCCGACGACTTCGGTTACTGGAGCAACGATCCCGCCGGAGTGTTCATCGTGGAGCCGGGCGAGATCCACATCCACACCGGCGGCAGCTCACGGACACAGGCCCGGCGCACGCTCCTGATCACCTGACCGCCGACTTGTGGCCCGCGGCCGTACCACAAGGCCACCCCCGATACCCCCGGTGCCGGCCGTAACGGGAACACGCCTGCACCGGAAGGACCGACTCGACCCGGACGAGGAAGCCGTCCGCCGAAGGGAGCGATGCGCCGAGGAGATGTACTCAACCGTTCTTTGACCCATGCCTCAACACGAGTCGTCCCCGTGTGTCCGTGCGTCGTCACGGTCCGCGGTGGGGAGAAGCATGAAAGCAAAGATATGTGCGGCAGTGGTGGCCCAGGGAATACTGGGCCTGCTGCTGGCGGGTGCCACCACGGGCACCGCGCACGCCGCCGCCGCCACGTACTACGTGTCACCCAGCGGCAGTGACACCAACAGCGGTACCTCGCCCGACCAGGCCTGGAAGACCACCGCGAAGGTCAAGAGCGTCACCTTCCCGCAGGGCAGCGTCGTCTCCTTCCAAGGAGGGCAGACATTCACCGGCTGCCTGGTCTTCAACGGGACCAACGTGCCGACGTCGTCGGCGTCCACACCCTTCAAGGTCACCTCCTACGGCACCGGCCAGGCCACCATCAAGTCCGACTGCACGGGCGACTACTCGGCGGCGGTCACGGCGGACAACGTGAGCGGCTTCCAGCTGCACAACGTCAAGCTGGTCAACGGCGGCACGACAGCGGCCGGTGTGCTGCTCCAGAACCAGAAGTCGACGACGGCCACCAAGAGCATGAAGGTGACCGACTCCGACATCTCCGGCTTCGCCACACCGAGCGGCAGCAGCAGCACCTTCGGCGGGCAGATCATGGTGCTCGGGTACGCGGTGAACGCCAACAGCGGGCCGCTGGACGACGTGCAGATCCTCAACAACAAACTGCACGGCGCCAGCGTGACCTCGAATGCCGGGCCGGGCATCTACGGCTGGGGTTCGGGGGTCAACATCACCAACGTCAGGGTCGAGGGCAACACCGTCTACAACCTCGGCATGGCGGCCCAGAGCACCGGAGCCGCGCTGACCGCGAACGGCTGGAACGGCGCGGTCATCCAGCGCAACCTGGTCCATGACATCGGCGCCAACGTGACCTCGTGCGGCGGCGCCAGCGGCATCATGACGTACACCTCCAACAACGTGAAGATCCGCCACAACGAGGTGTACAAGGTGCAGCCGGTTCCGGCCTACACGGCCGGATGCGACTGGGACGGGATCGACCTCGACGGCGGCACCACGAACTCGGTGGTGGAGTACAACTACACGCACGACAACGCGGGCAGCGGTCTGCTGGCCTACACCTCGACCGCCGCGTCACGGGTGTGGGGACCGAACACCTTCCGCTACAACGTCTCGCAGAACGACGACTGGGCGAACGCCCAGGGCGGTCTGTTCGACGTGGTGCCCAGCGCGCCGAAGAACCCGCTGTCGATCTACGGCAACACCTTCTACACCAACAAGGACCAGAGCGCGAACAAGAGGACGGGCGCCAGCGCTTGCTTCATGTTCGGCTACGCCGCCGGGACCTGGGCCAGTGGTTCGCAGATCAAGGACAACATCTGCTACATGGCCAACAAGGGCACATACGGCAAGACCGGCCAGCTCTACTACAACCCGTACGGGCAGACCGGGATGACCCTGTCGAACAACCTCTACTACGGGACGAACACCGGCGGCTGGCGCTGGGGCGGCACGACCCACGCCGACTTCGCCGCGTGGAAGGCGGCGGGTCTGGAGTCGGGCTCGGTGTGGGGTGACCCCCTCTTCACGTCGCCCGGCGCGGGCGGCACCTGCTCGTGGTCGCCGACCTCCGGCACCGGACCGCAGCCGTGCCCGCAGGCGTACACCCTCAAGTCCGGCTCACCGGCGATCGGTGCGGGCGTGGCGGTGTCCGGCAACGGCGGGATCGACTACTACGGGACCACCATTCCCGGCAAGCCGAACATCGGGGCCGACGCGGGCTAGTGCCCCTCCCGGCACTGTTTGCCCCGTCGCGGCACTAGTTCATGACTGATCCGCGGCGGTCGTCATCACTCACCCGTGCCCGCCAGGTGTCGGGAGACCGATGACGACCGCCGTGGTGCCCGTCCAGACCTTCCCAACCCTCCCGGCAGCGCGGTCAGTTCTCCTCGCGCAGGCCCCAGGGGGAGCCGTACGCGGTGAGGAGATCGAGGAACGGGCGGGGCGGCAGCGCCTCGGGGCCGAGGACCCCGCTGCCGGTCCAGACGCCGCCGGCGATCAGTTCGAGGGCGACGACCGGATTGATGGCGGTCTGCCAGACCACGGCCTGGGAGCCGTACTCACGCATCGACCACTCGTTGTCGACCACGTGGTAGAGGTACACCTCGCGCGCGGCACCGTCCTTGACGCCCTTGACCCAGGTGCCCGCGCAGGTCTTGCCGGTCATGCGGTCGCCGAGCGTCGCCGGGTCGGGCAGACAGGCGGCGACCACATCACGGGGCGAGACCTGGACCGGCCCGCTCCGCCCGGGGACCGTGACCTCGGCGGTGGAGTCCAGGCCCAGCTCGTGGAGGACCTTGAGCTTGGCGATGAAGTCGTCGCCGAGGCCGTACTTGAACGTCACCCGCCGCGCGTCGACCCAGCGGGGGATCAGCAGCACCTCCTCGTGCTCCACGTTGACGCACTCCACCGGGCCGATCCCCTCGGGAAAGTCGAAGACCTCCGGCTCGCTGAACGGCGCGGTGGTGAACCAGCCGCGCTCCTTCTCGTAGACCACCGGCGGATTGAGGCACTCCTCGATGGTGGTCCAGATACTGAAGGACGGGGCGAAGTCATAGCCCTCGACGGTCAGGTCGGCGCCGTCCCGGATGCCGATCTCCTCGATCTCGTCGAAGAGTTCGTCGGCCGCGTACCGTGCGAAGACGTCCGACAGGCCCGGTTCCACGCCGATGCCGACCAGAGCCATGCGGTCCGAGCGTTCCCATTCGGCGGCCAGCGCGAACTGCCCGTCGCCGAGCTTCACACCGCAGCGCTCGTAGGGGTGGGTGCCGTGCGGTGAGGACAAGGACATCGCCATGTCCAGGTAGTGCGTTCCCGCGGCCAGGGCGGCCTGGAACAGCGGCATGACGAACCGCGGGTCAGTGGCGTTGAGCAGGACGTCGTACGTGTCCTCGACCAGCGCCCGGCGCACCGCATCCTCGTCGGAGGCGTCCAGGCGCCGGGCGCTGAAGCGGCTCCCGTGCTCGCCCAGCGCGGCGACGGCCTTCTCGGCGCGGGAGAGGTCGTAGTCGGCCACGGTCATATGGGTCAGGAAGTCCCGGCGGGCCGCGATCCGGGTGATGGCGGTTCCGACGCCGCCCGCGCCCACGAGCAGTACACGCATGTCGCACACCTTTCGTCCCCGCAGGCGGGCGCCCGACGGGTGCCCTGATGCAACGGGACGGCACGGGTTAGGGTCAACCGTGTTGGCATAAGGTCGGCAGGGAACAGAGGAGGAAGCCGATGCCGAAACAGGTGGTGCAGGAGGAGGCGCGCCGCAGGCGCCGTCCGACCCGGCGAGGCTCCGTGCTGTCCGAGACCCTGATCGTGCACACCGCGCTGCGGGTGCTGAGAGAGCACGGCGGCACGGGGCTGACCGCCCGCCGACTGGGCGCCGCCCTCGGCGCCGACCCGAGCACCCTCTACCGGTACTTCGCGGGCATGGACGACCTGACCCGTGCCATCGGCGACGAACTCATGGGACGGGCGCTGGACAACTGGACGGACACGGGCCACTGGCAGGCCGACCTGCGCGCGCTCGGGCTCGCCATCCACGCCTCGTACGTCGCGCATCCACAGGCCGCCGTACTGACCGCCAGCCGGGTCACCGGCCGGCCCCGGGAGATCGCGGTGGACGAGACGATCCTCGGCGTCCTGCGCGTCGCCGGCTTCCCCGACGCCACGGCGGTCCGCGTCTACCACGCCTTCATCGACTCAAGCCTGGCCTTCGCCGCCCTGGACGCGGGATCGCTGGCCCTCAGCGACGAGGCCCGCGAGACGGACGAGGAGATGTGGGGCTCCACCTACGCCCGGCTTCCCGCCGACACTCACCCCCATATCGCCGCCACCGCACGGCTGTTGGCCGGCCGCATGACACACAGCGCCTACCCGGTCGTCCTGGACACCCTGCTGAACGATGCGGCGGCGCAGCTCGCGATCACCTCTCCTGACTATGCTCACTTCATGCCGGATGCCGGAAGTGAAGAGATGGGTGACCTGAGGAAATGCTGACCGAGGTCACCGCGACCCGCTATGTCACGCCCCTGCGTGAGGGCGGTTCGCTCCCCACGCATCGTCGAGGCGGACGATCTCGGGACGTACGTCATGAAGTTGTGCAGAGAGGCGGCCCGACCTGCGGTAATGCCGACAATCGGGCCTCTGATCTGCAAGGACGCTTCTTTCAGTGTCTTTCAGGCTCGTGCCAACTTACGTAGTTGATTCTCCCCACACGCTCCCCAGCGGCGTCCATACTCCCCAGATTCTCCCCAGTCCACGCCTGCGCCCCAGCTGTGTGACCTGTAGAGCAGGCTTTCGAAATGCCTGCGGTGGGTTACCCGGGGTGGTTCAACGTAGGTGGCCGAGGAGATAGCAGTTGATAGCGCGGTCGGGGCGACGCCAGCCCGCGTATGGTCCGGATCTTCCTTCCGGCCATCTGCGTTTTCGATGCGTTGCGATGGGAGCGCCGAGTAGGGACTCGTGGCCGCAGCCGTGGTTCCACGGACGTGGAGGCTTCGCTGACGAAGTTGTGGTGGAACTTCATCGGGCGTTCACATGAGGAGATCGAGGCAGCGCGCAAGGACTGGATGCAAGGCCCCCGCTTCGGAGGGGTAACGGGCTACGAGGGCGCCCGCCTCTCCGCTCCGGAACTCCCGCCGGTGGCCCTGAAACCACGTGGTCGGGCGCGCTGACCTGGCCTGATTGGGCCTGCCGCAGCCTGCCGCGTGACCTTCGCCGTGCCCCCTCGTCAGGCTGGTGAGTGGGCACAGTTGCGTTCGTTGTCGGGCGCTCTCTTGGCGCGGGTTGCAGTTGCATGTGTTGGCACCTGTGGCCAGGTCTAATCAAACACTTGCTGACCCTTTGCTGACCTTACTGATGAGTAATCAGATTCAGCCATCGGGATGGTGATCATGCTGAGTGCCGTGCGGTCGTACGAGCGATGCTGGTCGGGTTCGCGCTGGCAGTCGTGTGGGCGGCCTGGTTAATCAGATGGCAGGGGCGGACGTGCCACCCAAACGCGATCGCGCGGGACGCGAATCGTGAATGGCTTCCGTTATTTCCTGCCGAGTCGATGGTGGCCAGCGGTAAGCGAACGGAGACTTTGACCTGTACCCGATGACGCACCATGTGGAGTGCGTGGCGATCCTGGAGCCCGCCGCAAAGGGTGCCTGACCTGCGGCTTTGCCTGTGCGCATTATGTGCTGTGTGGGCGTTACGGGCGATATCTTGACGCTGAAATGACGCTCGTGACGCTCATTTGACGCTCGTTCTGATGGGGTGTCAGGTGTGTTACGTCGCTGGTCGGCGGTCTCGTGGCTAAGACCGTGAGGCAGGGGTGCCGGGAATTTCGTGGTGCCAAGCAGTCATGCTCAGCCACATGAGCGGAGCGCCCAGCAGGTTCTTCGTCTGCTGGTGGTACAGCTGTCGCACTAGTGCTGACCGGCGGAGATGCCGATTGATGAGGCGATCGGGGCGAAGTCGGCCCGTGTATGGTCCGGATCTTGCTGCCGGCCTGAACGTAGAGGGACCTTGTGCTCCCGGCGTGGGCTACACGTCTTACGGCGATCGGACTCTGCCCTGAGTGGAGGATGTGGCGTCTGAAATAGGGCGCATGATCGCGTGACGACAGAACGTAGCGGAGTCGACCTTGCGCGCCAGAGTTCCGGGCGGGCTTGGTGCCTCGATCGGAAGGCTGATGACGCCTCGCGGGGGCGGTAAGGACTGGCGGCTTCCTCATGACCGGAGCTCGGGACATTGTGTTGCGCCCCCTCGCAACTGCTATAAGGCGCGGCTACTCACCTCCCTTCGGACGTGGGCCCTCAAGTTGTGACCCCTTGGAGGGGGCGATGAGAACACCAGGGTCGCGCCGTCCACGTGGCGCGCGGCCTGGTGTTGTGACCCCTCGAAGGGGCGATGAGGACGTGCGGGCCAATACCAGCCGGTAGGAGTCCGAGGAGTTGCAGGCGCGGGGAGCAGAGCGCCTAGAGAAGCGGGACTTGGTGCGGCGGGGAGTAGATCGTTCACCTGGGCCTGCTTTCCGACCGCTTGGGACCATCCCCGCACGCGCGTACCGGTCCGCCCGCTTCTCGGCCGGGGTGGAACCGTTCACCCGGTCTCTCCGTAGGTGCGGATCTGGTACCGGAGTTGGATGATGGCGCCGAAGGTGTCGCACACCGCGTCCTGGACCACGGCCAGGCGGCTCTTGCGTGTGCCCTCCAGGTCCGGGAAGCGCAGAACAGCGCGGATCGCGCCCTTCGGGGGTGTAGAGGATGACGTCCTCACGGCCGGGGGTGTAGGTCGCGAAGTACGTGCTCTCGTACTTGTTGATCAGGTCGTAGAAGCGGAAGACGACCTGCTTGTAGCTGTCCTGCAACTCGGGGCTGATGATCTCCGGCATGGGCTGGCCTCGGTTCTCCCGCTTCTCGGCCCACACGTACGTCCCGCTGAGGGTGTGTTGCAGGCCGTACTCCCGGTCGCGGAAGGTGAAGGTGGCGGCGAAGTCAGAGTTGTCCTTGATCGGATGCCAGTCCCCGATGCCCATGCCGATTTCATGGGTGACGTACTTCAACCACCGGCTGGCCAGCTCGTCGAGCGTTGTGAACGGCTGGTTGGTAACGGGCAGATCGCGGCTGGTCACGGACTCCGGGCGGAAGCGGCAGCCGTGCAGGCCCTTGATCCGCCCCTGCCGGAAGTGCTCGACCGACCCGAGCAGCAGGCAGTCGTGGCACGCGGCCTCGTGGAACGGGTGGTCGATGAGCCGGTGGCCGCCCGCGATGCCCTTGAACAGAGGTGTAGTTCGGTGGACGTGCAGCGGGACGATCCGGGCCCTCAGCGCGGGTCGCCGGACGTAGGACTCACCGCACGGCTTGCACACGGGTTCCAGAGTCTTGTCCGGGCCCAGCTCGTCGGTCAGCAGCAAGTGTGTCGCGGTGCCCTCGCAACGGTCGTCACCGGGGGCGTGAGAGGAAGGAAGCAGCGTGGAACAGCGCATGCCGAAGTCCCCCTTCGTGGGGTGCAGGATGTGATGGGCAAAGTGCGGCAGGCTGCTCAGGCGTAGCCGTCGACCGTCTCGTTGATATGTGCGGCGGCTGCCGGGCTTGCCGTGTCGGCCGCCTCGCGCATGGCCTCGACCCACTTCTGGTCGGCGCCTGAGCGGCCGGGATCGATGTGGAATTGACGATCCCGAGGTCGGATACCTTCACGGGCCGGCCGTCGCGGAAGTACGTCAGATAGGTGTGTCGCCGTCGGGGTCACGGACCACGACCACTTCGACCTGCGCGGTCGCTGCGGGCGTTGCGCTGTGCCTGGCGGTCGCACAGGTCCTGCTCGGCTTTCCCTCGGCCCGGTACTGGATCCGCTTCGCGCACGCCCGGCTCACCTGTTCCGCCACCTGCCCCAGCAGTCCGCTGGGGCATGTCCGGTACACGGCCGCGACGATGGATCAGGCGGGCCCTGCGGACTGGCCCTAGCCTGGAAGCATGGCGTCGGCACGGCGGGAGATGTAGTGGATGTCGATCTGCGCAAGCTGCGCTACTTCGTCGTCGTGGCCGAGGAGTTGCACTTCGGCCGGGCCGCGGAGCGGCTGCACATCACGCAACCGGTGCTCTCCCGGCAGATCCGTGCCCTGGAGCACGAATCGCGCGCTGAACTGTTCACCAGGAACAAGCAGTCCACCGAACTGACGGCCGCGGGCCGCCAGTTGCTGGAGGACGCCCGGCCCCTGCTGGCCGGCGCGCGGGCGCTCAGCCTTCGTGTCCAGCGGGCCGCGCGGGGGGAGACGACGTTCACGGTCGGCTTCATGCCCGGGATCACGGTGACCGGCGCGGTGCGGGCCTTCTCCGCCAGGCATCCCGAGCTGACCGTGAAGGTGGTGCGCACCTCATGGGCCGACCAGGTCGAGGCGGTGCACGAGGGGCTTCTCGACGTGAGCTTCGTGCGATTGCCGGTCGACCGTCGCGGCCTGGCGCTCCGCCCGGTCTTCCGGGAACCGCGCGTCGCCGTACTGCCGGCGGACCACCGTCTGGCGGGCAAAGAGTCCATCGGTATCGCGGACCTGGCCGCCGAACGCCTGCTGCAGGACCCCGACGCCGTCCCCGAGTGGCGTGACCTCCCCGACCGGGTCGGCGGCGCGGAGAGGGCCGGTCCGCGGCCCGCCTTCCGCAGCGTCGAGGAGAAGCTGGAACACGTGGCGACGACCGGGGGTGTCATCGTCCTTCCGCTCTCCACCGCGGCGTACTACACCCATTCCGATGTCGCCCATGTGCCCATCGGCGACATCGGCCCCAACGAGGTCTGCCTCGCCTGGAGCGCCCACCGGCACACCCCGCTGCTGCCGGAGTTCGCCGACATCGCCGCAGCCCAGCACTGATGCCCTGAGGGCATCACCAATGGCGGAAGAGGAATTGGACGTGATCCGCGGCACGGGTCCAGAGTGGCAGGAGCGGCGGATCTTCTGCCGCCATCCGAAAGGACCGTGAGTGCGATGCAGGTCTTCATCACAGGCGGCTCCGGCTACATCGGCCGCTCCACCGTCCGGGCGCTGATCCGGCACGGCATCGAAGTGACCGCGCTGGCGCGCAGCGAGCACTCCGCGCGGACCTTGACCGATCTGGGGGCCACCCCCGTCGCGGGGGCGCTCACCGACGCCGACGTTCTTCGGGAGGCGGCCGGCCGGGCCGACGGTGTGATCCACCTCGGGGTGGACTACGCCGGGGGCACCGCGGACGTCGACCGCGCCGCGGCGGAGGCGATGCAGGAGGGTGCGGCAAGCGGCCCCTACGTGCACACCGGCGGGGTGTGGGTGTACGGCGACACCGACGGGGTCGTCGACGAGAACGCCCCGCAGAGCCCGCCGCGCATCACCGCCTGGCGGCTGGAGAACGAGAAGCGGGTGCTCGCCCGCGCCGCCGCCGGGGAGCACCCGGTCGTGGTGATGCCGGGACTGGTCTACGGCCACTCCGGCGGGCTGGCGCAAGGTTACTTCGTAGAACCTGGGCGCGCCGCCGGCACTGTACCGTGTATCGGGGACGGCTCCAACCACTGGGCTCTGGTCCATGTCGACGACCTGGCCGAGTTGTACGTCCTGGCTCTGAACGCCTCGGCCGGTTCTGTCTACGCCGGGGTCGGCGGCCAGAACCTCCCGCTCGCCGACATCACCCAAGCCCTCAGCCACGCCGTCGGGTGTCCCGGCCGGATCGAGTCGGTGACCCTTGAGGAGGCTGTTCGGCGGATGGGCCCGATCGCCGAGGCATTCGCCCTCGACCAGCAGCTCACCGGTGCCCGCGCCCGTCGCGAGCTGGGCTGGACGCCCACCCGTCTCGACGCCTTGGCAGACCTCGCCCAGGCCTGAATCACGGCCGATCACCAGCCTGAATCGCTCGCCGATCACGGACCCGATCACGTGTGATCTGGGTGGCCGAGTTCACGGTGAACGACGTCGCCGGGACCCCGGCGAAGGTGACCGTCGTGGCCCCAGTGAACACGATTCCTGTGAGCGTGACACCGGTGCCGCCTGGCTCGAACCGGGCCGTGGCGCAGTCCAGCAGCGTACGCCGCTCACGTACGACACCTCGACCCACGGCACGGCCTCGTCAGCCCCAGCCGGCACGGCCATACGACACCCCCAGTGCGCTCACCCCGTACGACTGGGTTCACACCCTCGCCATCCAGTCCGGCGGCCTCTTCGACCTCATGGTCACCGTGCCGGTGCGTTACGAGGGCCTCTACACCCAGACGCACATCTACATGTACTGCACCGACGCCATGGGCATCGCCGCCGGCCGGGAACTCTTCGGATACACGAAGAAGGAGTGCGACTACCGCGGGCTTGGGGAGTTCTGGCGAACCGAGGAATCGTGGCCAGCCCCCGAGGCGACCTGCCGCGGCTGTTAATGCGGAGGGCGAGTGCGTCCCGTGGGCCGGCGCTTTCGGGAGCATCACGCCATTATTATTAGATTTTATCTAAGATAATGCAATAAGTAGCGTTACTGTCTACTTCATTCGACATACGAGTAGCTAATATAACGTAAAGAGAAGAGATTTTCCTTGACGTGCGTCGGCCGTGCCGTCACGATGCGAATGATGTTTCGATGATGAATTATTGTTCGAGGGGGAGCGTGTATGCCGATCACCACCACACCTCTGTCACCGTACATCGGCCTGGAAGTTCATGGCCTGGACCTGGAGCGGGATTTCGACGAGGCGACGCGGCAGGCGCTGCTGGACGCCTGGATTCGTGGCGGCATCCTGCTGTTCCGCGGCTGCCGCTCGGCCGAGGCGCACCTGCGGCTGAGTCGCTGCTTCGGCAAGCTTGAGTCTTCGGCGACGCCCGACCTCAACGTTGACGACAATCCCTATCTGATGGAGCTGAAATACGATCCAGAAGAGGGAAAGGGGAAGGGCCCCATGATGCGCGTCAACGGCGCCGAGCGCGCCGGCTGGCTGGGCTGGCATTGGGACCAGTCCTTCATGCCGGTGATCGTGCGCGGCGCGGTGCTGCGCATGATCGAGCCGGCGGCGATCGCCGGCGAAACCGGCTTCATCGACGGTATCGCCGCCTGGCAACGCCTGTCGGCGCAGCTGCAGGAGCCCATCGAAAACCTCGAAGTCGTCTACCACTTCACGCCGGAGATGGACAAGAACCCCTATGGCTTTCCACCGGACCTGGTGAACCTGAAGACCGATCCTGAGAGCATGGCCGAACTTCGCAAGTACGACTTCCCGCCGGTGGTGCACCCGCTGGTCATCATCCACCCGGAGACCCGCCGCAAGGTGCTCAAGCTGTCGCCGATGCACGCCAAGCGCGTGCTCGGCATGGACGCGGCGCAAAGTGATGCCCTGCTGCACCGGCTGGCGGACCACCTCGTGGACGAACGCTACGCCTACTTCCACAAATGGAGGGAGGACGACGTCATCGTCTGGGACAACTGGCGCGTGATCCACAACGCCGCCGGCGTTCCCCTGGACGTGCGCCGCCGCGCGCAGCGCACCACCCTGCGCGGCGACTACGGCCACGGCCGCTACCTCGACCCTGCGCGGGGCCGAGAGCCGCGCACGGCGACCATCGTCGACTGAGGCGGCGAGCGAATGCCCGGCGGCGGTGCCGATGCCCTACCCGGCTCGGATCACGTTGGCGCGGGTCAGGCCGGAGAATTTTGAATTGCGCCCCTTTTCGGCAAGGAAGCGCCGCAGTTCGTCGCCTGCGCTTTGTCGCGCACATTCTTCGCCGACGCATTTTCCTGTACGTGACCTGTGTTTACCGGTGCCTACCTCGGTAAATAGGAATATGCCGCCAACCGCTCCAGCCCCGTGAAGCAAAGTTGCCGGCAAAGCTAGGGTGAGTGTATGCACCAGTCAATACGGGTGTGACCTGCGCCTCTCCTGGTTTGCCTGCTGTGCCGCAGGGGAAACATCCATTAATCAACGCAAGAAACCCCGGCTCACAAGCACCGCCGAAGGTCTCGCCGGGCCCGGCGCGGTTCAGTAGCTGGAGACCGGAACTTCCGCCTCTTGACGTCGGGGAGCCACCAAGGGAACAATCGCGGAAGCAAGCGCTTTGGTTGACGAGGTCCGGCCCCTTGTACGTTTGTTTCTCTCGCTCATGCTTCCGGAATTGCGGAGCTGACGATTTCTGACCACGGCGCGTGATGTCGGTGACCAGTTCTGTCGTCCCGCTTTTCCCCTTCTGTGGTGCCCACATCCATGACGCGAACGCTCGGCGAGCCAGCCTGTATTCAAGTGAAAGGGATGCATCCTGATGAAGCCCGTTGACCGTTGCAGGGTGGCCGTGTGGGAACCCGGGCGCCTGGGTGCCGAGGCGGTTCGGACTCTGGCCGATTTAGAGTCGGTTGATCTGGTGTCAGAAGCCACTGGATGCGCAGCTCAGTGATCATTGGGAGCTGGCGGTGGGACAGTACCTCGAACCGTCGATACGGGTTACCGCGGAGTTGAGCGGAAGGCCGCTCGATCGAATCGCGTTCAGTAACCGCGACAGCCCTGCCGCACGCACGGTGGAGCTGGTGTCGACTGGAACGGTATCCGGAAAGTCCGGACACCGTGGCGGCGGGGCCGATCGTCCAGGCCATCGACTTGGTGATGGCGGCTCCTGCGGGAGTCATGAGGACTCCTCGGTCCCCGGCGCACTATGACGCACGTTTCCTTCGGTGGGGGCCCAGGCGGTGTCTTTCCGATCTTGTCGGGCTCGCGTGCCCTGTGTCGCGCCTCGCCGCTTGACCGGCGAGGGGCGAGGCACGGGCTCCCGCCATGCCTCCCTCCTCCGCCTTGCGATCCACGGCATCAACGTGACATCCCGCTGCCGGCGGGCGCTCCCTGATCCGGCCTGATCGGAAAGACACCCCGTAGCCTGCCTGCCCCGGTGAGGATGCCGGAGAGCGGCTCCCCTTCCCCCTGCAACCCTTGTGCGCGTCGCGTTGTGCGATGTGCGAACGGTAGGAGTGACATGAGCATGACAGTCAATGCGGCGTCAGCTCCCGGCGGTAGCCAGGACTGGCGGACCGTACTGGCCTCGTCGGACGTGTACGCCGTGCTGTCCGACCCGGTGGTGATGGCGGATCCGCTGCCTCTGGCTGCCTGGCTGCGGGAGAACGCCCCCGTGTACCGGAGAGCGGACGGCGAGTACCTGGTCAGCCGCTACGAGGACGTCTCCCGGCTCTTTCGGGCGCCGATAGAGCAAATCCGGGTAGAGGCGGCCGGCATCCTCCGGTCCGGGGCAATGCAACACCACCCGAGCGTTCGTCGGCTGGCGGACACCATCGGGCTGCGGAATCCGCCCGAGCACACCCGCCTCAACCGGGTCTACATGCGGTACTTCACTGCCGCGCGGGTGTCCGCGCTCCGAGAGCGAACCCGGGTGATCGTGGCGGAAAGCGTCCGAGACCTCACGGAGAGACTGGCCGGCGGAGAGCAGGCGGACCTGCGCGAACTGGCGACGGCTCTGCCCACGCACATGATGAGTCTGCTGCTGGACCTGTCGCCGGAGGATGTCTCCTGGCTGAGTACGTGCGTGTGGCACATCGAGCAGCCGTTCGATCCGACGCTCACCGACGCCCGGCTGGCCGACGCGGATCGCAGCAGTGAGGAACTGGACGCCTTCGTGGTGGACCTGGTGGCCCGTCGGCGCGGCGGCGGAGGCAGCGATCTGATCACGGCACTGGCCGACATGAGAGATGAAGAGGGCGGCCTTTCGCAGAACGACATCATCGCCATGGTGTTCACCATCCTCGCGGGCGGTGGGCCCACCATGGCCTTTGTCATCGCCTTGGCGCTGTGGCGCACGCTGGTCCGTCGTGAGCACATCGACCGCCTCGACGGATCCCCCGGCGGGGCTGCGGCGTACGTCGAGGAACTGCTGCGGTTCGAGTCACCGGCGATGTACAGCCCGATCCCGCGAGTCGCCGTACGCGACATCGAACTGGGGGGTGAGGTTCTCCCTGCGGGCTCGCGGATTTTTGGGCTGATCACCGGCGCCAACCACGACCCCCGGGCGTTCCAGGATCCCGGAGTGTTCGATCCGTCGCGCTTCGATTCCTCATCACGGCGGCGTGGCGCTGCCCCCGTGCTGGCCTACGGCACGGGGATCCACCGCTGCGTCGGGTCGCATCTGGCCTCGATGGAGCTCGAGGTGGTTCTCGACGAGATCTACCCGCTCCTGCCGGACCTGCGCTTGGAGGGGCCGGTGACGTGGGGACGCACCTCGTACGGTCGAAATGTCACCGCGCTCCCTGTCCGGCTGGGCAACCCGGCTCCGGCCGGGTCGGAGCACCAGCGGCCATGAGGTGGATCCGGATCCCTGGCTGGATGGAGAGAAGTTCATGTCGATGACAGCCCAGCACCGCGTACCGAAAGTCATGCGCTCACGTGTTCCGCTGATCGGCAGCGCCGTTCGCATCCGCCGCGATCCGCTGGGGTTTGTGCAGCGGATCCGCAGTTATGGGGATGTGGCCACCTTCAAGCTGGGCCCGCGCACGGTGTATGTGGTCAACCACCCCGATCTGATCCGCCAGATGCTGGTGACTGATGCCGACAAGTTCCACAAAGGGGTGATGTTCCAAAAGGCGCAGGTTCTGGCCCGCAACGGTCTGTTCACTTCGGAGGGGGAGTTCCACGCCCGGCAGCGCCGACTCATCCAGCCGGCAGTCCGCGCCTCCGAGATCGCCGACTACACCCGGACCATGGTGGACCAGGTCGAGGGGCTGGTGACCGCATGGGCGGACCGGGAAGTGGTCCGGATGGACGAGGTCACCTTCCCGCTGGCGCTCGGCATCGTCGGCCGGGTCTTGTTTTCCACGGACCTTGACCCGGAGACCACGGCCGAGGTCCAGGAGACCCTGCCCGTGTTGCTGCGAGGTCTTGGCCAGCGTGCCCTGGCGCCGTTCGACCTGCTGGACCGGTTGCCGACTTCGACCAACCGAGCCTTCGAGCGCGCGCTGCCGCGGTTCCAAGCCGTGATCTACCGGATGATCCGTCAGCACCGGCTCGATCTCGGGCAGCGCCCAGACCTGCTGACATCGCTGTTGCAGGCCGTGGACGCGGACACCGGTGCGGCGATGACGGACGAGCAGGTCTACGACGAGGTCACGAGCATGATCATCGCCGGCAGCGAGACGACGGCGGCCGCGATGTGCTGGGCCGCTTACCTGCTCGCCACCCACCCGGCTGCGCAACGCGCCGTGCAGGACGAGGTCGACGACGTCCTGCGGGGCCGTCCGGTGCGGTACGAGGACCTGGGCCGACTCGAGTACACCCATCGCGTCGTCAAGGAGACCCTGCGCCTGTACCCGACCACCTGGATGCTGATGCGCCGTCCCCTCGTCGACGTCGACCTCGGCGGCTACCGGCTCCCGGCCGATGCGATGGTGCTGTTCTCCATCTTCGCCCTGCACCGCGACCCTGCCCTCTTCCCGGATCCGGAGCGCTTCGACCCGGACCGCTGGCTGCCGGCCCGCGCCGAGACGATCCCGCCCCACGCCTACATGCCCTTTGGCGCCGGCCCGCGAGGGTGCATCGGGGGCCCGTTCTCCCACACCGAGGCGTCCGTGTTCCTCGCCACCCTGGCCCAACAGCACACCCTGGCCCCGGTGTCCGAGGAACCGCCCCGGATTGTCACCACACTCATCCCGATGCCCGGGCCCATTCCACTGGCCCTGCGTTCCCGCAAGGAACCGCAGGCGTCGACCTCACCGGAGGCCGTGACCCGATGACACCCTCGACCATTGACGCCACCGTTGAACGGGCACTGGAGTACCTGGCAGGACAGCACGAACTGTCCTACCCGGACGCGACACACGTCATGGGCTCCTACTCCACAGCGCAGTTCACCAAGCTCCACCAGCAGCACCAGCCCCTGCCACAGGCGGGGAAGTTCGCCGAGTTCCGCTGCGTGGGCGCGGTCTACCACGTGGCCACCATCACCGAGGCACTCCTGGACGCCGCAGAGGCCGGTTACAAGGAATGCCGGCGATTCGCCGACGAAAACACCGCCTGGCTGCTCTCCCAACGCGACGGCGTCTCCTGGCGGTACTTCCCCGGCTTCGAGCCCCTACCGCACGACGCCGACACCCTGGCCCAGGTCCTGCGCATCCTCATCCGCACCGGCCACGCCGACAACGCCGACGTGCGAGCCGCCACAGCTCTCGCCGCGCGCAACGCATGGGAGGACGGCGTCGTCAACACGTGGCTGCTCGACGCACCTGGCGAACGCGATGCCGCCAACCGGGTCTGGGGCCGAGGCCGGAACGACACCGGCCGCGACCCCGAGGTGGTAGCGAACCTCGCACACGCCACCCACCTCTACGAGCAGCACATCGGGCCCCTACCGCTGAGCCCGCTCGTCGGCCCGGCAACCCGCTGGCTGATCGACCAGCAACAGCCCATGGGCTTCTGGCGGGCATCCTGGTACGTGGGAACCAGCTACAGCACCTACGTCGCCGTACGCCACCTCGCCACCCTGGACGGACATCAAGAAGAGATCGCCCGAGCCGCACGCTTCGTCGCACAGGCACCCGCGCCCGATCCCCTCAACCGGGCCCTCGCGATGCTGGCCCTGACCGCGGCCGGCACCGCCGTGTCCCCTGACGACTGCCAGCTGCTGATCGGCAGCCAGTTCCCTGACGGCTCATGGGAGGCCGTGCCCTGGCTCGACAACCACGCCAGAGTGTGGGGGAGCCGCGCGGTCACCACCGCGCTCTGCCTCAAGGCCCTGATCGCCGTGCGGCGTGACACCGCAAGCGCGAACCACGACAGCAGGATGCCGTGAGCGACACTCCTTCCACCCCCACTACCTTGCCGTTGGGGGCATACATCCTGTCCGGCCGCGTTCCCGACGCGCGTGCGGGCATCGCCCAGGCGCAGGCCGGAGAGGCACTCGGGCTCAGCAACCTGTGGATCTCCGAGAAGTTCGGCACGAAGGACCTCGGCGCCCTCGCAGGCGCACTGGCCGCATCCACCACAAGACCTGGCATCGCCGCAGGAGTCGTCCCCTTTCAGACCCGGCACCCCCTCCAGCTGGCCTCACTCGCGGCCACCGTGCAGTCGCTGACCGCAGGCCGCTTCCTGCTCGGGCTCGGCCGTGGCGGCAGCTGGCTCTCCGGACTCGGTGTGCCGCACACCGCCACGGCACAGGTGGTCATCGACACGGTAACCATGCTGCGCCGCCTGTGGAACGGCGAAGAGGTGACCTACCACGGCCCTGCAGGCGACTTCCCGAGGCTTCAGCTCCGGGAGCTGCCGACCACACCTCCGCCCCGTGTCGTCCTGGCCGGGATCGGTGAACAGTCCCTGCGACTCGCCGGAGAGCACTTCGACGGTGTGCTCCTGCCGGCGTTCACCACACCGCAGGCAGTCGCACGGATCGCCGCCCGTGTCCGCCAGACCGCGACAGCCTGCGGCCGCAGCCCGAACGCCGTGCGCATCTACGCCACCGTCCTCACCGCGGCCGACCCGACACCCGAGGCCAGAAATGTCATCGCGGGCCGGGCGGCAACCTACCTCCAGGCTCCCATCGGGGGAGAACGGCTGGTCCGGACCAATGGCTGGGACCTGGAAGTGCTTCGACGACTGCGCGGACACCCCCACATCGCCCGGCTCGGCGACACGTACGCCGATGCCGTCCTCGACCCCCTCGACCTCGCCGAGGCCGCCCACCTGATACCCGCAACCTGGCTCAGCGAGTCCACCGCGACCGGGAGCCCCCGTATCTGCGCCGCCCGGCTTCAGGACTACCTCGACGCAGACGCCGACGAGCTGGTCCTGCACGGCACCACACCCGACCGCCTCGCTCCCGTCATCCACGCCTTCGCCGCACTCCGCGCACCATCGCGGCCACAACCCGCCGCGGCAGACACACAGGATCGCCTGGCATGAGCCGTACCGCCCTCGACCAGCTTCCCGGCCCCCGATCTCGGCGCCATGGGAAAACTCCCCCGCGCCCACCAGCCACGGACCAACGGCAAAGTCGAACTCCTCAACCGCACCCTGGCCGACGAATGGGCCTACGTCCGCCCCTACAACAACACCGAACGCACTCACGCCCTGGCAGACTTTCTCCGCACCTACAACCACCACCGCAGCCACACCGCACTCGGCGGACACCCACCCATCAGCCGTGTGAACAACAGTCCGGATCAATACACCTAGTGTCCTGCGCCTGAAATCCTGGCGTTAAGTTGCTACGGTTTCAGGATGTCGTTTTCGGGGCGCTCTTCCGTCGAGTTTGTGTTGACCACT
>NZ_JBITIB010000054.1:0-26600 GCF_044458565.1 Streptomyces sp. NPDC050433
AGCCCGCACCCGCACCAGCCACTTCGCAGCGCTGTGCCCCGCCGAGCTAACGCTCGACGGGGCACAAGCAGGGGCCGAATAAACCAACAGCATCCCGGTGTGAAGGCCCCTACGGGGCCCCGCGCCGCGACGTCGCACAGCCCGTACGGGACACTGTCGGCCCCGTCCCGCGCCGTAATCCGCGCGGTCAGCCGCGCAGGGCCTCCTCCACCACCTTCGCGACCGTCGTCGCCTCTCCCTCCGTAAGAAGGGCCCCGTCGGCGCGCGTGACGTACACCGTGTCCACGACGTTCGCGCCCAGCGTGGACACATGCGCGCTACGGACCCGTACCGCCGCCTCCTCCAGCGCCCGCCCGATCCGGTGCAGCAGTCCAGGGGCGTCCTGGGCGCGTACTTCGATGACGGCGGCGAGCTCCGAGCTTCCCGGCGCCACCGTCACGCGGGGCGGCGGAGCCTGTGTGCCACGCCGCCGGGGGTAGGCTGCCTCGCGCTCCGCGAGCCGGGACCGGATGTCGAGCGAACCGTCCAGGGCGCGTACGAGGTCGGCACGCAGCCGGGCCGCCTGGGGCAGGGAGCCGTACGCCGCCGCGACCCGCCAGCTCAGCAGCAGGACGTCGGCGGCCTCGCCGAGCGCCGTGGGCAGTTCGACGATGCGCAGATCGGCGGACCGCACCGTGAGACGGTGCAGCGCGAGGACTCCGGCGGCGGCCGGCAGGACGCCGGGGCGGTCGGGCAGGGCGATGAGGAGTTCGACGCCGACGGGCTCCGGTTCGTCGTCCTCCTGAGGAGGCTCCGGCCGGGCGTGCAGGGACAGGACGGGGCCACCGGTACGCAGCGCCTCGACGGCAAGTCGTTCCTGTTCGGCGCTGGTCACCACGGGGCGCGGCGCGGCGGGCGCCCTGCCCGCGAGGGCGGCGGCGACGCGGCCGACGAGATCCGTGACGAGCGACCCGCGCCACGCGGACCAGGCGGCGGGCCCGGTGGCGAGCGCGTCGGCCTCGGTGAGCGCGTGGAGCAGTTCGAGAGTGGACAGCGAGCCGACCTTCTCGGCGACGGAGCTGACGGTGGCCGGGTCGTCCAGGTCGCGCCGCGTGGCCGTCTCGACGAGCAGCAGATGGTGGCGTACGAGCGCGGCGACGACGTCCGCGTCGGCCCGGTCGAAGCCGATCCGCAGGGCGGCGGTGCGCGCGACGGGCTCGCCGGCCTCGGAGTGGTCGCCCGGCAGCCCCTTGCCGATGTCGTGGAGCAGCGCGGCGACCAGGAGCAGGTCGGGGCGGCTCACACGGCGGGTCAGCGCGGACGCCTCGACCGCCGTCTCGACGAGGTGGCGGTCCACCGTCCAGGTGTGCACGGCGTTGCGCTGGGGCCGGCAACGGACACGCTCCCACTCGGGGATGAGGCGGGTGATGAGGCCTTCGGCCTCGAACGCTTCCCAGACGGCGACGGTCGGCTCCCCCGCGCCGAGCAGCGTGACGAACTCCTCGCGCGCCGCAGCGGGCCACGGCACGGGCAGCGGGCGCGCGGCGGCGAGCCGCCGGACGACGTACGGCGAGATCGGCAGCCCCGACTGGGCGGCGGCGGCAGCGGCGCGCAGCGGCAGCGCGGGGTCGCGATCGACGCGCGCTGTCCGAGCGAGTACGGCCTCGCCGTCCTGCTCCACGACGCCTTCGGCGAGGGGCGTGCGCTCCGGGGCAGGCCGGCTGCCGCCGAGGAGGGTGCGGAGCCGGGGGCGGACGGCGCGGGAGCGCAGGACGCGGTTGACCTCGCGCCAGGTGACGTCGGAGGCGTACGACACAGTGCGGGCCGCTTCGTAGACCTGCCGCAGGAGTTCGTCGGCGTCGTCGATGCCGAGGTCGGCGGCGACGCCGTCCTGCTCCTGGAGCGCGAGCCGGTCGGTGGCCCGGCCGGTCGTCAGGTGCAGGGAATCGCGTACGTCGAGCAGTGCGCGGCGGGCGCCGTCCAGCCCCTGGCGGGGGGCGTCGGCCAGCCAGGACGCGGCGACGGCGCGGAGCGCGGTGGCGTCCCTGAGCCCGCCCCGCGCCTCCTTGATGTCGGGTTCGAGGAGGAACTGCAGCTCTCCCTGGCGCTCGGCGCGTTCGCGGCAGAGTTCGTCGAGTTCGGGAAGGCGCTTGGGGGCCTGATTGCGCCAGTCGGCGAGTACTGCGGTGCGCAGGGCGGCGGTGGGCGCCGGGTCGCCGACGACGTGGCGGGCGTCGAGGAGCCCGAGTTGCACCTTGAGGTCCTGGCCGGCGGTCTTGCGGGCCTCGGCCGTCGTGCGCACGGAGTGGTCGAGGGCGAGTCCGAGGTCCCACACGGGGTACCAGACGCGGTCCGCGAGCGCGGCGATCACAGCGGCATCGGAGCTGCCGTCGTGCAGGAGAAGGAGGTCGAGGTCGCTGCGGGGCGACAGTTCGCCGCGCCCGTACCCACCGACGGCAACGAGGGCCGCCCCCGTGGCGCCCACCTCGCGGGCCGCGGCGGTGAACAGCGCGTGCAGCCAGTCGTCCGTGAGGCGTGCCAGGGCGGCGCGGCGCGGCGGCCCGGACCGCGTCTTCTCATGGAGAAGGCGCAGCCGGGCCGCCGCGTAGCCGCTGGGTCCCGGGTCCGGTTGTCCGGTGGTCTCTTCAGGGGTGGTCACCCGGCAGGTCCCGTCTTTCGGCGGGCGTCCCGCGTGCGGGGCGCCCGGTTTCGCTGCGCGTCCCGTCTCCGAGCGCGCTCGGTGTCACAACTCGCGCGACGTTGTCACGAGTTGGCGCCGGCACTGCGCCCCGTCCCCGGAACGCGAGCGGCGCCGGGGGGGGGGGGGGGCGCGGGGGGGGGGGCCGGGGCGGGGGGGGGGGGGCGCGGGCCGCCCCCCCCCCCCCCCGCCCCGGCGCGCGCGGGGGCGGGGGGGGGGGGGGGGGGGGGGGGGGGGCCCGGCGGGCCCCCGCCGCCCCCGCGCCCACAAAGGAGGGGGGGGGGACGGCCCAAACAACACCGCCACCGACACCACCCCGGGCCCCCGCCCGCCGGGGGGGGGGGGTGCCCCACCCGGCGCGCGTTGCCCCCGCGGGGGCGCCGGCGCGTGCCCGCTCACCGAGCCCGCGCCGGCATCACTGGCATCGCCGGCATTCGCTGCATGGCCGGCATCGGACCGCGTCCGGTGTCAGAGGGCGTCCGGGCCGCGTTCCCCCGTACGTACCCGGACCGCCGTGTCCACCGGCACGCTCCACACCTTGCCATCGCCGATCTTGCCTGTCCTGGCGGCCTTCACGACGACCTCGATGAGCTGTTCGGCGTCACCGTCCTCGACCAGCACCTCGATGCGGATCTTCGGTACGAGGTCGACGGTGTACTCCGCGCCCCGGTAGACCTCGGTGTGGCCGCGCTGCCGGCCGTAGCCGCTTGCTTCCGTGACCGTCAGCCCCTGGACTCCGAAGGCCTGCAGGGCCTCCTTGATCTCGTCCAGTCGGTGTGGCTTGACGACTGCGGTGATGAGCTTCATACGTCCACCTTCTTGTTCCGCGCCGCGGCGGCGAGGTCCTTGTCCCGGCCGGTCACACTGCTTCGACCCGAGGGTGAGCCTCCCACCGCGCTGAAGTCGTAGGCGGATTCCGCGTGGAATGCCATGTCCACACCGCTGGTCTCGTCGTCCTCGGAGGCCCGGAAGCCGATCGTGGCATCGACGATCTTGGCCAGGATCCAGGAGACGACGAAGGAGTACGCCATCACCGAGAAGGCGCCGATCGCCTGCTTGCCGAGCTGCGAGGCACCGCCGACGCCGTCGATGGCCAGCACCCCGACGAGCAGGGTGCCGATGACGCCGCCGACGAGGTGGACGCCGACCACGTCGAGCGAGTCGTCGAAGCCCAGCTTGTACTTGAGGCTGACGGCCCACGAGCAGGCCGCTCCGGCGACGACGCCGATGAGCAGCGCACCGAACGCGTTGACGTGCGCGCCGGACGGGGTGATCGCCACGAGTCCGGCGATGGCTCCTGAGGCCGCGCCGAGGGTGGTGAACGCGCCGTGCCTGATGCGCTCGTAGACGAGCCAGCCGAGCATGGCCGCGGCGGTGGCGATCTGCGTGTTGAAGGCCATGATGGCGGCCGTGCCGTTGGCGGCGAGGGCGGAGCCGGCGTTGAAGCCGAACCAGCCGAACCACAGCAGCCCCGCGCCGAGGACCACCAGCGGCAGGCTGTGCGGCCTCATCGGGTCCTTCTTGAACCCGATGCGCTTGCCGACGACAAGGACGGCGGCGAGTGCTCCGATACCGGCGTTGATGTGGACCGCCGTACCACCGGCGAAGTCGATCACTTCCAGCTTGAACAGCCAGCCGTCGGCCTGCCACACCCAGTGAGCGACCGGGAAGTAGACGACGGTGACCCAGAGGGCGATGAACAGGGACCAGGCGGTGAACTTGACGCGGTCGGCGAGTGCGCCGCTCATCAGCGCCGGAGTCAGTACGGCGAACATCAGCTGGAACAGGGCGAAGGCGAAGACGGGGATTCCCTCCTTGCCGCCCGTGAGCGTCTCGGCGGTGATGCCCTTCATACCGATGTGGTCGAAGTTGCCGAGCAGTCCGCCACCGATGTCGTCACCGAAAGCGAGCGAGTACCCGTAGAGCACCCACAGCACACTGACGATGCCGAGCGAGATGAAGGACATCATGAGCATGTTCAGGGCACTCTTGACCCGGACCATGCCTCCGTAGAAGAAGGCCAGGCCGGGCGTCATCAACATGACGAGCGCGGCACTGATCAATACGAATGCGGTATCTGCGCCATTCAAGGCCGGCGTCTCCTCGTGGGTGGGAAATACGGCCCGTGCGGATGCTCCTACTTCTGTGGGCCGACTAGTGGTGAGGAGATTGACGTGGGGTGATTTCGGTCGATGCCACCCGATGTTTCACGCCAGTGACGAAGTCGTCCGGGGTGTTACGTCTGGATGAACTGCCGTGTCGCGAGATGCGGTGATGGAAGAATCCGGCCGCGACACCCGCCCCGGCGACCCGACGCGGGGAAGCTGTGTCGCCCTGTGCGGGACGGCTGCCGCGGCCGGAGAAGAGGGACGCCGCGCGCCCCACCGAGGGCCCCAGAGGCCGCTCAGACGGCTTCCGCGGCCTCCGGAAGCTCCTCCGTGAGCTGCTCGGGAAGCTGTCTGATCTCGGAGATGTCCCCGAATTCCCGCGTGGCGGTGGTCACTGTCCTGCGCAGCCGCGTGTTGACACGCTCGGAACGCACCTTCTTGGCGATGGCCAGCGCCTCCTCGATCAGCGGGGTGGACCGCTCGGGCTCCTTCTTAAGAAGGTGGACGGTGGCCATCCCGACGAGGTTCAGCGCGTACGACCGCTGATGCTCCTCGTCCTTCTCGAAGAGTTCGACGGCGCGCTCCATCACGGGCTCGGCGAGCGAGGCGTACGTCGGGCTCCGCCCGGCCACGTAGGCCAGGTCTCTGTAGGAGTGCGCGTTCTCACCGTTCAGCTCCGCCTCGGAGAAGAACCGGATCCAGTCGGGCTCGGGCTCGCCGTCGTCCCCCGCGTCGGCGAAGGTGTTCTCCGCCATCCGCACCGCCCGCTTGCACTTGCCGGGCTGCCCCATGTTGGCGTAGGCGCGGGCCTCCATCGCGTACAGCATCGACTGCGTACGCGCCGTGGCGCACTCCCTGCTGCCGTACTGGGCGAGGTGAATGAGCTCCAAGGCGTCGTCGGGGCGGCCGACATGGATCATCTGACGGCTCATGGAGGAGAGGATGTACGACCCGAGGGCCTTGTCCCCGGCCTCCTTGGCGGCGTGCAGGGCCAGGACGAAGTACTTCTGGGCGTTGGGCTGGAGGCCCACGTCGTAGCTCATCCAGCCGGCCAGCTCGGACAGTTCGGCGGCGCATCGGAACAACCGCCGCGTGATGTCCTCGGACTGCGGCTCCTGGAGCAGGTCCGTCACCTCGTGGAGCTGCCCCACGACCGCCTTGCGCCGCAGACCGCCGCCGCACTGCGCGTCCCACTGCCGGAACATCACCGTGGTGGACTCCAGGAGGTCCAGCTCCGGCGTGGAGAGCCGGGAGGGGCGGCGCACGGAGGCCGAGGCCTGGGCGCCCTCGTCGGCCGGCGAGGTGGGCACCAGCCAGCGCTGCATCGGTTCGATGAGGGCGGGCCCGGCGGCGATCGCGAGCGACGTCCCCAGGAAGCCGCGCCGGGCCAGCATCAAGTCGCTGCGGGAGTACTCGCTGATCAGTGAGATGGTCTGGGGACCGGCCCAGGGCAGATCGACGCCGGAGACCGAAGGCGACCGGTGCGCGGAGCGCAGTCCGAGGTCCTCGACCCCGACGACGGTGCCGAAGCGCTCGGAGAACAGCTCCGAGAGGATGCGGGGGATGGGCTCCCTCGGCTGTTCGCCGTCGAGCCAGCGGCGCACCCGAGAGGTGTCGGTGCTGATGTGGTGCGCGCCCATCTGGCGGGCCCTGCGGTTCACTTGGCGCGCGAGTTCACCCTTGGACCAGCCGCTGCGCCTGAACCACGAGTTCAACTGCCCGTTCGGGCGCTTGCCGGTAGCCGTACCGTCTGCGCCACTGCCGCTCACTGGAATGCCCCCATCCGCTGAAGCCCTGTCGCGCGAACTTCTACCAGAATGCCGCCAGTTACGGCCGTCTGTCCGGAGATTGGGCTCCTTCGAACAGGAACCCGAGTTGCCCGCGGCATAACCACGAACGTGTGACTCCCTACCGTTCGCGTACTCAAAGTAATCCTACGATCACCCCTCCCGCGAGGGTCGTTCCGTAAACGCCACCATTCGCCACCCCTTCGAATGAACTCGCCTGCGGCCAGGCGCGATTCACTTGGCGGGCGACGATCAGGAACAGGTGGAGCGTTGCAAGCAGGGGCGCACAACCTCAGACGCACCACCCCCGGCGTCACCCAGCGCCGACGGAACAATGTCGCGGCAAGTCCGCGGCCAGGCCAAGGAAATGAGACATCCGACGGAGAGTCACACAAAGACTCCGCATCGTAACTACCGACGAGTTCGACCCGTTGGAGGGGGCATGGGCTTCACGATCGGCGGAATCCGGGAGATGCGGTCCGGTTCGCGGCGCCGCGGCCGAACCACCGAGTGCACGACGGTGGCCGAGTACACAGGACTCTGGGGCTGGGACGTCGTCCCCGGCGCACGCGCCGTGGCAGGCCGCTGCTCCTGCGGCGCCGCCGGATGCCGCGCACCGGGCGCACATCCGCTGGACCCCGCGCTGGAAGTCCCCGCGGGCGCCACACTGGACGATGCCGCGAGAGCCTGGTCCGAGACCCCCGGAGCGGCCGTGCTGCTGCCCGTGGGGCGCACCTTCGACATCATCGACGTCGCCGAACAGGCGGGCCGTCGCGCCCTGGTCAGGCTGGAGCGGATGGGTCTGCCGCTGGGCCCCGTCGCCGCGACGCCCACGGGGCGGGCGCACTTCTTCGTCGCGCCGGGCGCGGCGGCCGAACTGCCCCAACTTCTCTACCGGATGGGCTGGGACGACGCCGGTCTCGATCTGCGTTGTCTGGGTACGGGCGACCATGTCACCGCCCCGCCGTCCGACCTCGGCGGCCTCGGGCCCGTCCGATGGCTCCGGCCGCCGGTCCTGGACACGGCGGCCGACCCGCCGCAGGCGCGGCTGCTGCTCGGCACGCTCGCGTACGTCTGTCACCGCTCGCCCGCCCGCGACTGAGCACCGGCTCCCGGCCGCCGTACCGTCGTCGGCCGCGCGCCGCACCGCACCGCGCGCCGTGCGAAACGCCGCCTCCGTACGAAGGGCCCCACCGCGTGCACGTCACGCGGAAGGGCCCTTTCTTCGTACGCCCACGCCTACGCTGACGCCTCGTACGCCGCCCCGACGCCGTCGACCGGCCTCAGCCGTCGATCAGCGCGTCGACGAACGCCTCCGGCTCGAACGGCGCCAGGTCGTCAGGACCCTCGCCCAGCCCGATCAGCTTGACCGGCACACCCAGCTCCCGCTGGACCGCGATCACGATGCCGCCCTTGGCCGTCCCGTCCAGCTTGGTCAGCACGATGCCGGTGATGTCCACGACCTCGGCGAACACCCGCGCCTGTACGAGGCCGTTCTGCCCCGTCGTCGCGTCCAGGACCAGCAGCACCTCGTCCAGCGGACCGTGCTTCTCCACGACGCGCTTGACCTTGCCGAGCTCGTCCATCAGCCCGGTCTTGGTGTGCAGCCGCCCCGCCGTGTCGATGAGGACGACGTCGGCTCCCTCGGCGATGCCCTCCTTGACCGCGTCGAAGGCGATCGACGCCGGGTCGCCGCCCTCGGGCCCGCGCACCGTACGCGCCCCCACGCGCTCCCCCCACGTCTGGAGCTGATCGGCGGCGGCGGCGCGGAACGTGTCGGCGGCGCCGAGCACGACCGACCTGCCGTCGGCCACCAGTACGCGCGCCAGCTTGCCCGTCGTGGTCGTCTTGCCGGTGCCGTTGACGCCGACGACCATCACGACGCCCGGAGTGTCCAGACCGCTCTCGGTCTTCACGGCGCGGTCGAAGTCCGTACGGAGCAGCGTGAGCAGTTCCTCGCGCAGCAGCGACCGCAGCTCGTCGGGCGTACGCGTACCGAGCACCCTCACCCGCTCGCGCAGCCGCTCCACGAGCTCCTGCGTGGGCGCGACACCGACGTCGGCGGTGAGCAGGGTGTCCTCGATCTCCTCCCACGTCTCCTCGTCGAGGTGCTCGCGCGACAGCAGCGTGAGCAGCCCCTTGCCGAGGGTGTTCTGGGAGCGGGCGAGCCGGGCCCGCAGTCTGACCAGACGGCCCGCGGTCGGTTCCGGGACCTCGATCGCCACGGGCGGGGCGGCCACGACCGGGTCCTCGACGGCGGGCGCCGTCGCGGTCGCGTCGGCCGCGTCGGGGAGGCCCACCTCCTCGATGGTGCGGCGGGCTTCCTCCCGTGGCGGCCCCGCCTCGTCGCCGACGTGCGGCTCGGCGGGCGGGGTCGTGATGGTCGGCTTGCTCGACGGTGCCGAGGGCGGCAGCTGCTTCTTCCGGCGGCTGCTGACCACGAGCCCGCTGATCACGCCGACAGCGACCAGGGCGATGACTACGGCAAGAATGACGATGTCCACCACGTCATCTTCGCAGGCGGTGGCCGGCTTGCGCCGGTGGGGAGATCGCGGGCCCCGACGGGGCGGGAAATCCCAGGTACGGGGCCGGTCAGCCCATCTCTTCCAGTGCCTTGCCCTTGGTCTCGGGCATCCACTTCACGATGAAGACGATCGAGTGCAGGGCGAAGGCCGAGTAGATGACGTACGCACCCGAGAGGTCCCCGTCCGACAGGGTCGGGAACGAGACGGTGACCGCCCAGTTGGCGATCCACTGCGCCGACGCCGCGACGCCGTGGGCGGCCACGAGCGCCACCGTGCCCTGGGTGTTGGGGGTCGAGCTGTTGGTGCCGCTGCCGCTCTTGTACGAGAGCACCTAGGCGGCCTGCGCGAGCGACACCGTCATGCCGACGGAGTCGATCAGCAGCGGTCGGCGGCGGGATCAGATCCGGTGGACGAAGATCATGTTCGATGACGGTGCCGATGATGTTGATGATCGACGTGGTGAACGAGTACAAGAACGAGCTGGTGGGGTCGATACCGACGGACTGCCACAGCGACGCGCTGTAGTAGAAGATCACGTTGATGCCGACGAGCTGCTGGAGCGCGGAGAGGCCGATTCGATCCAGACCACGGGCAGGAAGCCCACCCTGCCCAGCAGATCCTTGAACGTCGGTTTGTGCTCCTTACGGAGGTTGAGGCCGATCTCCTGGACGCGCCCGTCCAGGTCGACGTTCTTGTCCTCGACCTCGGCGAGCAGGCCGTACAGGATCGCGGGGACGACGATGACGCCGAGCATCCACTGCGAGGCCGCCAGGCCGCCGATCTCTCCGCGCTGGTCGCCGTCGGCGATGGCGCAGCCGATCAGGGCCGCGGCGATCACCTGGGCCAGCGCCGCCGAACCGATGTCGAAGCGCTGCCTGATGGCCTGGACGGCGCCGTTGATGACGGAGCTGTCGTAGCCGAAGAGGAAGCCGCCCATGGCAGCAGCCGCCGTATGAAGATGACGTGGCCGAGGTGCTCGGGGTGAGTCGGTGAGCCCCCGGATCGCGGCGGCCACGGTGTGCTCGTCACATGGGCGCCTGTTGCCGCCCGGACGGGGCGCCCGTCGGGCATGGGGAAAGGCCCTCCAGAGGGTCACAGCTCCGCCCCGCCCACCACCTGACGGTCGTCGTTCGGCCGAGCCAGGGGAGGAGGGCGGACGGGGCGTGACGGTGCCCGGGGGCGGTGCCTGATCAGCGCAGGCGCTGACTGATCACCTTGGAGACTCCGTCGCCTTGCATGGAGACCCCGTACAGCGCGTCGGCGACCTCCATCGTGCGCTTCTGATGCGTGATCACGATCAGCTGGGAGCTCTCCTGGAGCTCCTGCATGATCCGGATCAGCCGCTGGAGGTTGGTGTCGTCGAGCGCGGCCTCGACCTCGTCCATCACGTAGAACGGGCTCGGCCTCGCCTTGAAGATCGACACCAGCAGCGCGACGGCGGTCAGCGACCGCTCCCCACCCGACAGCAGGGACAGCCGCTTGACCTTCTTGCCGGGTGGCCGGGCCTCCACGTCCACGCCACTGGTGAGCATGTTGTCGGGATCCGTGAGGATGAGGCGTCCCTCGCCCCCGGGGAAGAGCCGCGAGAAGACGCCCTCGAACTGAAGGGCCGTGTCCCGGTACGCCTCCGTGAAGACCTGCTCGACCCGCTCGTCGACCTCCTTGACGACCTGGAGCAGGTCGGCGCGGGTCTTCTTGAGATCTTCGAGCTGCTCGGAGAGGAACTTGTGGCGCTCCTCCAGCGCCGCGAACTCCTCCAGGGCGAGCGGATTCACCTTCCCGAGTTGCTGATACGCCCGTTCGGCCGACCGGAGCCGCTTCTCCTGCTCGCCCCGTACGTAGGGCCGGGGCTGATTACGCGGGTCCTCGGGGTCCTCCGGCAGCTCCTCCCCCTCGGCGGGCAGGGACGGCGGTACGAGCTGGTCCGGGCCGTACTCGGCGATCAGACCGGCCGGCTCGACGCCCAGTTCCTCCAGGGCCTTCAGCTCCAACTGCTCGATCCGCATCCGCTTCTCGGCGCCCAGAACCTCGCCCCGGTGCACCGAGTCGGTGAGCTTGTCGAGTTCGCTCTTGAGATCGCGCCCCTGGTTCCGCTCCGCGACCAGCTCCTGTTCGCGGCCCGCCTTCGCCGCCTCGGCCGCCGTACGCTCCTCGTCGGCGCGTACGACCGAGACCTCCACGTGGGCCAGCAGTTGCCTGGCGCCGGAGGCGACGGCCCCGGCGACGGCGGCCTCGTGGCGCAGTCTGGCCCGCCGCTGCTCCGCGCGCGCCCGCGCCTCGCGCTCCGCGCGGGCGCCCCGGTCGAGCGAGTCCGCGCGGCCGGCGAGCCCCTTTACGCGCTCCTCGTGGGTACGGACCTGGAGGCGCGCCTCCATCTCGGTCTGCCGCGCGTTGGCCCCGTCGGCGGCGAGCCGGTCCCGTACGGAGGTGTCGGGCTCCTCCTCGGCGGGTGCCTCCTCGGCGACGAGCAGGCGCTCCGCCAGCTCCTCCGCCTCCTCCGTGGCCCGGTCCAGCGCGTCCTGGGCCTTGGCGGCGGCGGCCGAGGTTCGCTCGGCCTCACCCGCGGCGCCCCTGGCCTGGCCGGCGAGCCGCCCCAACTGGCCGGACACGGCGGACTTCTCCCGGTCGGCGGCCCGTCGCCGCTCCCCCAACTCCTCGACGAGGGCGGCGCATTCCGTACGGCGGGCGGTCGCCCGGCGCTGCGCGTCGGCCAGTTCGTCGCACCGTACGGCGAGTTCGGCCAGCTCGCCGGCCGCTTCGTCGACGGATGCCTGCACTTCGAGCAGGCTGGGCGCCCCGGCGGAGCCGCCGTGTGCGAAATGCGCGCCCAGGAGGTCACCCTCCGCCGTCACGGCGGTCAGTCCGGGGTGGGTGCCGACGAGTTCCTCGGCCTCCTCCAACGTGCCGACGACGACCATGTCCTGGACGAGGCGTCGTACGGCGCCGATGAGCGCGTCGGGGCCCCGTACGAGGTCGATGACGCGGGGAGCGGCCAGGCCGGTGGCTGTGGCGGTGACGGTGTGCACGGGGCGGGCGTCGGCCGCCCCGTGGGCGCCTGCGCCGTCCGGGGCGGCGTGGATGTCGCGCGCCCCGCCCGACTGGCCGGGCACGGCGCCGGACGGAGCGGGGGCATCGCCGCCGTACGCCGCGGCCCCACCCTGACCGGGCACGCCCGGCGATGTACCGGAGCCACCGACGGCGGTCGCGTCGGCCGGGTCCGCGTCGCCGGGTCCGCCCGGCGACGTCGCCTGACCCGGCACGCCGGCCGACCGCGCGGGTGGTTCGCCACCGAGCAGCAGGGAGGCCCGCCCCGCGTCCTCTTTACGGAGGAGGCGGATCGCCTCCGCGGCGGTCGTCGCGTCGGTCACCGCGATCGCGTCGGCCGCGGCGCCGAGCGCCGCGGCCACCGGGACCTCGAAGCCCGCTGTGACGGTGAGGAGTTCGGCGGCGGGACCCAGCAGGCCGGAGAGACGGTCCCGCGCACCCAGCAGCGCACCGGTACCGTCCTTACGGCGCAGCCCAAGGGCGAGCGCGTCGTGACGTGCGGAGAGGGCGGCGCGCTGGCGTTCAGCAGCCGTGGCCGCCTCTCGTGCCGCCGTCAGCGCCCGCTCCGCCTCGGCCAGCGCCCGCTTGGCCTCGTCGTGCCGCTCACCGAGTTCCTGGTCGTCGGCGTCCAGGCCGTCGACCTCGGCCTTGAGCTGTTCGTACTC
Source organism: Streptomyces sp. NPDC050433 (assembly GCF_044458565.1). Classification (NCBI taxonomy): domain Bacteria; kingdom Bacillati; phylum Actinomycetota; class Actinomycetes; order Kitasatosporales; family Streptomycetaceae; genus Streptomyces; species Streptomyces sp. NPDC050433. Next base: position 12,808 of record NZ_JBITIB010000054.1, read on the forward strand.
CTCCTGGGCCGCGACGGCGCGCTGCCGCGCCCCGTCGCGCGCCTCGGCGAGCCGGCCGATCTCGGCCTGCGCCGACGCGGCGCGGCTGCGGGCGGCGTTCACCTGCCCGTTCAGCCGGGCAAGTCCCTCCCGCCGGTCGGCGATCGCGCGCGCCACGTCCTTCAGACGGCGCTCCTCAGCCGCGAGGTCACGCTCAAGGTCGGAGCGGTGCGCGACGGTGTCCTCCAGCGCGCGTTCCGCCGCTTCGAGCGCGGCCTCCAGCTCCGCCTCCTGCTCGCGGATGCGTGCGGCCTCGCGCTCCATGTCCTCGGGGTCCCGGCCGCGCCGTTCGTCCTCGGGCGTGGCGGTGGCGCTCTTCACGCGGGCGTCCGCCAGCGAGATGGTGCCCCGTACCCGTTCCGCCAGCTGGGAGAGTTCGTACCAGGTCTGCTGGGCGCGCTGCAGCCGCGGCGCCAGTCGCCGTACCTCGACCTCCAGCTCCGCCTCGCGTGCGAGCGCGTTCCTGAGCCGGAGTTCCGCCTCCTCCTTGCGCTGCTTGAGCGCGGCCTCGTCGGCAACCTCCGTACGGAGGGCGTCGCGCAGCTTCACGAGATCGTCGGCGAGCAGGCGCAGCCGCGCGTCGCGCAGATCCGCCTGGATGACCGCTGCCCGCCGTGCCACGGCGGCCTGCCGCCCCAACGGCTTGAGCTGTCGCCGCAGTTCGTCGGTCAGGTCCTGTACACGCGCGAGGTTGGCCTGCATCGCGTCCAGTTTCCGCAGCGCCTTCTCCTTGCGCTTGCGGTGCTTCAGGACGCCTGCGGCCTCTTCGATGAACGCCCTGCGCCCCATCGGATCCGCGTGCAGGACGGAATCGAGTTGTCCCTGGCCGACGATGACATGCATCTCACGGCCGATACCGGAGTCGGAAAGCAGTTCCTGGATGTCGAGCAGCCGGCAGGTGTCGCCGTTGAGCTGGTATTCGCTGCCGCCGTTGCGGAACATGATCCGCGTAATGGTGACTTCGGCGTAGTCGATGGGCAGCGCACCGTCGGAATTGTCGATGGTCAACGAGACTTCGGCACGCCCGAGCGGCGGCCGGCCGGTGGTCCCGGCGAAGATCACGTCTTCCATCTTGCCGCCGCGCAGCGACTTGGCCCCCTGCTCCCCCATGACCCAGGAAAGCGCGTCCACGACATTGGACTTGCCCGAGCCGTTCGGACCCACGACGCATGTGATGCCGGGCTCGAACCGCAGCGTCGTGGCGGAGGCGAAGGATTTGAACCCGCGCAGGGTCATGGCCTTGAGGTGCACGCCGCCGGACTCTACCTTCCTCACATCACCCCACGGCGGTTTCACCGCTGAATGAGCAGGGCACATCAGACGTGAGAAGAACCGGTTTCAGGGTGGGGGGAAAGAAAGAAGGGACGCCGAAGCGTCCCTTGCATGTTCTTGCGAGAGCGTTTCTCACCGGACCCCGACGGGGGCTGCTGTCAGGTGAGCGCGGGCTCTGCCTGGGGTACATCGAGGTCGATGCCGTCGAACGGCGAATCGCCATGGTGCTGTGCGGCGGCAGCGCTCAGCGCGTCATTCTCGGACTGAATCCGGACGAGCTCGGATTCGAGGTCCTGGACGCGCTGCTGAAGCCGTCGCATCTCGGCGAGGAGTCGCGGGTCAGAACCGCCGACGTAACCGAGAAGCGCCTTTGCCATGATGGATGGGCCTCCACACTGAGTGACCGACCGAAGCGGTGTGGGTCGTGAGGGATTTCCGCACCCGCACTGCCCGGCAGAGGTTCTTCCGCACTGTGATTCCTACTGCCAAACAGACAAGGTGCGCGGGGCTTCCAGAGTCTCACCAAAAAGTTTGACGGTCAACACGATCACAGCCCGTCATCGCCCGGCGGCCCAGGGGCGCGCGTCCGCGTGCGGTGCGACGGCGCCTCTCCTGCGGCCCCGGAGGGGCGTGGAGATCATTGTTAACGCGGCAGCTTGGCATGGGAGCCCGTTCCTGGCAACCATCAGTGGATTCTTCGCCAGAAGCACATGCCTGAGGCATACGGGCAGGCCGGACCCGGTCCCGGTTCGAGGCGCCTCGGGATTTACTCGCCCCGTTCAAGATCGAACGCGAATGATCGAGATCAGTCGGACCTCTTCGGGACCTCGCGTCGCCGCTCTCGTTCACCGGATGGTGAAGGTGTCGTAGCCGCCGCGCGGTGTGCCCCAAATCTCCGTGACTCCGTCAACACGGCCGGGCGTGTCGTCCGAACCGAGCCACTGCAGCAAACGGTGGCAATTATCACGTGGTCCTTCGGCGACGACCTGCACTCTGCCGTCGTCCAGATTCAGGGCGAAGCCCGTCAGGCCCCCGATCTCCAGAGCGTTTGCCCTGGTGAACCAGCGGAAGCCAACTCCCTGTACGCGACCGCGCACCCAAACGGTGATCCGCACATCTTCGTTCATGCGTGCAAGCTAATGGGCCAATACCGCGGTGAGCACTTCGCCTCCTCCCCGCTTGGCGTACAGTCCCGTCGAAATGAGGCTCACCCGAATGGGTGAACCGCATTGTCGTGACGAGCGGTGCGAGAGCAATCACGCGCACCTGAGCACACCGAGGAAGGCGCAGCAGATGGGACGCCATAGTCGCTCGACCGGCGCACCCGCCGCTGAGGACCACGCGGCCGGTGCGGCAGGTCGGCACCGGGGCGGGGGCCGAGGCCGGAAGAGGGGAATCGCCGCCCCCGTACGCACCGGACTGCTCGGCGCCTCCGCCGCGATGGCCATGGGTGCCGTCGCCGTGGCATCCGGCCTGCTGCCCGGTGGGGAGCAGTACACCGTCGGCAACGGCAGGTTCCCGGGCGAGCAGGTCCGCACCGAGGGCGCGCCCGAACTCCAGCAGCAGGGCGGCTCCACCGCCGAGCCGACCGACGGAGCCACCACGCCGCCGAGCCGTGGCGACGACCGGCCGGGCGAGCCGTCGAAGTCCGCCTCGCCGGCGCCGGACAAGCCGTCCACCCCCAAGAGCCCGTCGCAGCCGGCGAAGACGCCCGAGAGCGATCCCACGCGAAGCCGGAGCGCGGAGACGAGCACCAAGCCCTCCAGCAGTGCGCCGGCGCCGGAGAAGACCACGGAGCGCGCCACGCCGCCGCAGACGCCGCCCGCGTCCAGCGCCGCCCCGTCCACCGCCGAGGCGGAGGTCCTCGCGCTGGTGAACGAGGAGCGGGCGAAGGCGGGCTGTCAGCCACTGCGTGCCGACAAGGCGCTGAACGGTCTCGCCGAGGCGTTCAGCAAGGACATGGCGGACCGCGGCTTCTTCGACCACACCGACCCGGACGGCGACACCCCCTGGGACCGCGCCCAGCAGGCGGGCATCACGAATCTGGGCGGCGAGAACATCGCCCGGGGCCAGGCCGACGCCAACGCGGTGATGGCCTCGTGGATGGCCAGTGAGGGCCACCGCGAGAACATTCTGAACTGCGACTACAAGACCATCGGCATCGGCGCGCACTTCGCCGAGGGCGGCCCGTGGTGGACGCAGGACTTCGGCTTCTAGCCGCCGCTGCGACGGTCGGGTCGAATCACCGCGGCGTTACCTGGCGGTGCTGCGGGCGACACGGGGCGGGCGTTGGCAGCGTGGGCAGAAGTAGCTCGACCGGTTCATCCAGGGGCGGCGGCGGATGAGAGTGCCGCAGCGGCGGCACGGCTTGCCCTCGCGGCCGTACACGTCCAGCGACCGGTCGAAGTAGCCCGATTCGCCGTTCACGTTCACGTAGAGACTGTCGAAGCTGGTGCCTCCGTCCGCGAGCGCGGCGTTCAGCACATCCCTTACGTGGCCGAGCAGTTCGACGGAGCGGGGGCGGGGCAGCGTGATCGTCGGCCGGTCGTAGTGGAGCTTGGCGCGCCACAGCGCCTCGTCCGCGTAGATGTTGCCGACGCCGCTGATGAGGGACTGGTCGAGCAGCGCCCGCTTGATCGTCGTACGGCGCAGCCGCAGCGCGGCGTGGAAGGCCGCCTCGTCGAAGGCCGGGTCGAGCGGGTCGCGCGCGATGTGGGCGATGACGTCGGGCAGTCCCTCGGGGGTGTTCTCGTGCAGCGAGAGTCCGCCGAAGGTGCGCTGGTCGACGAAGCGCAGCTCGGTGCCGAGGTCGTCGTCGAAGCGGATGCGGATCCGCAGGTGCTTCTCGTCCGGGGCGGATTCCGGCTGTACGAGGAGCTGGCCGCTCATTCCGAGGTGCCCCAGGATCGAGGCGTCGGTGTCGGCGAGCGGCAGCCAGAGGTACTTGCCGCGGCGGCGGGCGACGCCGACACGGTGCCCCGTGAGGCGGGCGGCGAAGTCCTCACCGCCCGCGATGTGGCGCCGTACGGCGCGGGGGTGCAGTACCTGTGTCTCGGCCACCGTCCGTCCCGCGACCCAGCGTTCGAGTCCGCGCCGTACGACTTCGACCTCGGGCAGCTCGGGCACGGTGCTCCTTCAGGGGGCGGCGGGGTCGGCGGCATCGGGGCCAACTGCCCGAACACGGGGCGGGAGTTGGGATCGGCGGTTGGCATCGGCGGCGGGGTGGACACGAGTTGCGCCCCTCGTGCCGTATCGACACAAGGGGCGCACCGGGAAGGGAGCGGAACGGCTCGGCCCCGGACTCAGGACTTGGCCGCGTCGGCGGATTCCGAAGCCGTCGCCGAAGAGGCGTCGGCGCCCTCTTCCACGTCGACGTCAACAGCGGCCTCGGCCTCAGCCTCGGAAGCGGCCTTCGCCGCCGCCGCCCGTTCGTCCGCGTCGGCACGGATGGACCGCCACGCGGTCTCCGCCGCCTGCTGTTCCGCTTCCTTCTTGCTGCGGCCGGTGCCGGTGCCGTACGAGACACCACCGACGCGGGCGGCAGCAGTGAAGGTCTTCTCGTGGTCCGGGCCGGTCTCCGTGACGAGATACTCGGGCACACCGAGACTCTCCGCCGCGGTCAGTTCCTGCAGACTGGTCTTCCAGTCCAGACCGGCACCGAGGTTGGAGGACTTCTCGATGAGCGGGTCGAAGAGCCGGTGCACCAGCTCGGACGCCGCGTCGAGGCCCTGATCGAGATAGACCGCACCGATCACCGCTTCAAGGGTGTCGGCGAGGATGGACGCCTTGTCCCGGCCTCCCGTGCCCTCTTCACCTCGGCCTAGCCGGATGAAGGAGCCGAGTTCGAGGCCGCGCCCCACTTGCGCCAGCGCACGCGAATTGACCACCGCGGCCCGCAACTTGGCCAGTTGGCCTTCGGGCAGGTCGGGGTGGATGCGGTACAGCGTGTCGGTGACCACCAGTCCGAGCACCGAATCCCCGAGGAATTCGAGCCGTTCGTTGGTGGGCAGACCGCCGTTCTCGTACGCGAACGAGCGATGGGTCAGCGCACGCACCAGAAGGGCGGACTCCAGCTGATAGCCGAGCCGCCCTTCCAGAAGCGTGTGGGACGAGGCTGTGCTGACGTTGTCTGCCTTCTTGGCACTGGACAGTTCAGACATCGAGCCTCTCACCAGCCGCTCAGACCTCGAGGACCTGGCGCTTGTTGTAGGTGCCGCAGCTCGGGCACGCGATGTGCTGGAGCTTCGGCTCCTGGCAACGCTCACACGAAACCAGGGTGGGGACCGCAGCCTTCCACTGCGACCGGCGGTGGCGCGTGTTGCTGCGCGACATCTTCCGCTTCGGAACAGCCACGGCTACTTCTCCTGCTTCTCGTCGGCGCCTGTGACGGCGCCGCCCATGTTGTCCTTCTCGCCGTCCTTGACGGTTTCGGCGAGTCCTTGCAGTGCCGCCCAACGGGGATCGACGGCGGCGTGGTGATGGTCCGGGTTCTCGTCCAGCCTGATTCCGCATTCGGAACACAGGCCCGCACAGGTCTCCCGGCACACCGGCTGCATCGGCAGTGCGAGCACCACCGCATCGCGCAGCACAGGTTCGAGGTCGAACAGTCCGTCCTCGATGTAGAGCCTGTCCTCGTCGTCCTCGGCGTCGTCGGCCGGTTCCGCCTGCTTGCTGCGGCCCCGGTCGTCGGCGTCAGGGTACGAGAACATCTCCTGGAAGTCCGCTGCCACGTCCTGGCGCACCGGCTCCAGACACCTTACGCACTCCCCCTCGGCGGTCGCACGGGCGGTGCCCGTCACGAGCACACCCTCCATGACCGATTCGAGGCGGAGGGTGAGCTCCACCGGGGCGCCTTCCGGCACACCGATGACTCCGTCGATGCCGAAGTCCTTGGGCGCCTCGGCGGTGCGGGTCAGCCGCTTGAGCGCACCGGGACGCCGACCCAGCTCGTGTGTGTCGAACACGAGGGGGTTGCGGTGGTCGAGGCGGGCGTTCAGGGCTGTTCCTGCTTTCGAGATCGTCGTACGAGTCATGGGGTGGGCCGTCATGTCGCGTAGCGAGGCGGGCGGCCGGATCGCGGGCATCACGCGACCGAGGAGCCAGGATACTTGACGGGCCGCCGTTGGCCCAATCCGGCCGTACGCGGACCACGCGGCGGCCGTACGGCGCGCCGCGCGGGGTTCAGCGGCCCTGCTCGTACCGGCGCAGCTGCTCCATGTCGATCATGCTGGTGTCGAACAGGCTGGTCTCGTCGAGACCGCCCTGCGCCTGCTGGGTCTGCTGCTGGGCCTGGGCGGCGTCGGGGTGCTGCTGCCAGCCCTGCGCCGCCTGGTCGTAGTTCTGCCCGTAGCCCTGGCTGTAGTTCGGGTCGTAGGCGCCGGGGTCGTACACCGGCTGCTGGGCCTGCTGGTACGCGTACGGGTCCTGCTGCTGGTAGGCGTACCCGTCCTGCTGCTGGTAACCGCCGTAGGCGGGGTCCGTGTACTGCTGCTGGGCGGCGGGGTCGGCGTACTGCTGCGAAGCCTGGGCCTGCGCCGGGATCGGGATCTGGACCGGCTGCTCCGGGGCCTGCGGCGGGGACTGCGGCTCCATCGGCCGGTGCGCGGGCGCCCCGGCGTCCTGGAGCCCGGCCCCCTGGAGCGACTGCTGTCCCGACAGCTCGGCGAGACCGGACAGATAGTCCGCGTCGCTCGTGTGCCCCTGCCGTCCCGCCGCGTCCTGCTCCGCCATGTGCAGGCCCAGTTCGTCGGTGGCGACCCGGCCGAGCAGTTTCTGCCGGCCGCGGCCGACCGCGTCGAGCGTCTTGGAGAGGACGGCCTCGAAGGCGCCGAGCTTGGCGTCGACATAGTCGTCGGCGCGGCGGATCAGGGTGTCGGGGTCTGCGCTGTACTCCGGGGCGTCCTCGTCGGCGTACCCCTCCTCGTCGAGCCCCGGGCCCCGGCCGAGGAGCTTCTCGCGGCCACGGTCGACGGAGCCGATGGTCTTGTTGAGCACGACCTCGAAGTTCGCGAGCTTGGAGTCGACGTAGTCGTCGGCCTCGGCGCGGATCTCCGCGGCGTCCCTGCGGGCGTCGGCGAGGATGCGGTCCGCCTCTTCCTGCGCGGTGCGGGCGATCACGGTGTCGGAGATCAGCGTGGACCGCTCCGTGTGGGCCGCCGCGACGATGCGCTCGGCCTCCTGGCGTGCCTGCTCGGAGAGCTGCTCGTGGCCGCCGAGCAGTTCCTGTGCCTGGGCGAGCGAGCCGGGCAGGGCCTCGCGTACCTCGTCGAGCAGCGCGAGCAGTTCGCCGCGGTTGACCACGCAGGAGGCCGACATGGGCATGGAACGGGCGTTCCCCACCGCGTCGACGATCTCGTCGAGCTTCTTCTGCACGTCCACCGTGTGCTCGCCACTCTCTACAGCCGGGTTGGAGACGGACGCAACGACTGTACGGCCAGTCGGCGCGCGCCCGACACCAGATGACGGCCCGTCAGTTCCGGGCCCCGTCCGCCGCCCCGTTCCGCGCCCCGTCCGTCAGCGGTTCGCAAGGCGCTCGGCCAGTGCCTCGTGCACGAGCGGGGGCAGCAGATGAGACACGTCTCCGCCCCAGGTCGCCACCTCTTTCACGAGCGAGGAGGAGAGGAAACTGTAGATCGGGTTGGTCGGCACGAAGAGTGTCTCGACGCCGGAGAGGCCGATGTTCATCTGGGCCATCTGCAACTCGTAGTCGAAGTCGCTGACCGCACGCAGGCCCTTGACGATGGCCGGGATGTCGCGCTGCTTGCAGAAGTCGACGAGAAGGCCGTGGAAGGACTCCACCTCGACGTTGCCGAACTCGGCGGTCACCCGGCGGATCAGATCGATCCGCTCGTCGACGGTGAACAGCCCCTTCTTGGACTGGTTGATCATCACGGCGACGTGCACGACGTCGTACAGCTTGGAGGCACGGCCAATGATGTCGAGGTGACCATTGGTGATGGGGTCGAAGGACCCCGGACAGACGGCGCGGCGCAACTGAATTCCCTCGCTCTCCGGTCCGGTCATCGGGCGTCTTCGGGTGCGGCGGCGCGACCGTACCAAAGGGTTCCCTCGCCGTAGCGACGCGCTCGCAACGGCTCGAAGCCCTTCGGCCAGGTGAACTCCCCACCTCTGGTGCTGCGCTCCACGGTGGCGACGGCTTCGTCATTGAGCCAGCCCTGCGAGCGGAGTGTGAGGAGGATCTCGCGAAGATCGTCATCGGTGACGGCGTACGGCGGGTCGAGGAAGACGATGTCGTACGGGGCGCCGGGGGCCGGTCCTGTCACGATCTGCTCCGCTTTGCCCGTACGGACTTCGGCGCCCGGCAGTCCCAGGGTGCGGACGTTGTCCCGGACTGTGCGGACCGCCCGGCCGTCCGCCTCCACAAGGAGGGTGTGCGCGGCGCCCCGTGAGAGGGCTTCCAGTCCGACGGCACCGGAGCCGGCGTACAGATCGGCCACGCGCAGGCCGTCGAAGGTGCCGAGCAGCGCCTCCCAGGTGGAGAAGAGGCCTTCACGCGCCCGGTCGGAGGTGGGGCGGGTGCCGGTGCCCGGGGGGACGGCGAGACGGCGTCCGCCGGCGACACCGGCGATCACGCGGGTCATGGGTGTCGGGTCCTCGGTTCGTGGGATGCGCGGAAGCTGCCGGAGCGCCCGGCAGCTTCCGCGCGGGCGTCGCCACCCACGATATGGCGTCGCCTCACGCACGGCCCGCCGGGAGCGCCACCCGGACGGCAGGGCGGGGCTGTGCGGCGCGGACCGCTGGGCGGGGCTCTGAGGCCCGTTCAGCCCTTGTCGAGATACTGCTCCCGCTCCGTGTCCAGCAGGGCGTCCAGCGCCGTACGCAGCTCCGGGAAGGCGGCGAGCTCCGGGTCCTGGGAGACCACGCTCACGGCCTCCTCCCTGGCGGCGGCGATGACGTCCTCGTCCTCGATGACGGCGAGCATCCGCAAGCTGGAGCGGACCCCGGACTGCGCCTGGCCGAGGACATCGCCCTCGCGGCGCTGTTCGAGGTCGATACGGGAGAGCTCGAAGCCGTCGAGCGTCGAGGCGACAGCACCGAGACGGGCACGCGCGGGGCTCGCCTCCGGCATCTCGGAGACCAGCAGGCAGAGCCCCGGCGCGGAGCCCCGGCCCACCCGGCCGCGCAGCTGGTGCAGCTGCGAGACGCCGAACCGGTCCGCGTCCATGATCACCATCGCGGTGGCATTCGGGACATTGACGCCGACCTCGATGACGGTGGTCGCGACCAGCACGTCCACCTCGCCCGCCGCGAAGCGGCGCATCACGTCGTCCTTGTCGTCGGGCTGCATGCGGCCGTGCAGCACCTCGATACGGAGGCCGGCGAGCGGTCCGGCGGCGAGCTGCTTCGCGATGTCCAGCACGGCCAGCGGCGGACGTTTGTCCCCCTCCGCCTCGGCCGCCTTCTCCGCCTCGGCCTTCTTCTTCGGCTCGTCCTCGCCGTCGCCGATCCGGGGGCAGACGACGTACGCCTGGTGCCCCTTGCCGACCTCCTCACGCACCCGCTCCCAGGCGCGCGCCAGGAAGTGCGGCTTGTCCTGGGCAGGGACGACATGAGTGGCGATCGGGGAGCGCCCCGCGGGCAGTTGGTCCAGGACGGACGTCTCCAGGTCGCCGAAGACGGTCATCGCGACCGTACGGGGAATGGGTGTCGCCGTCATGACGAGCAGATGCGGCGGCTGCTTGCCCTTGGAGCGCAGGGCGTCCCGCTGCTCGACGCCGAAACGGTGCTGCTCGTCCACCACGACCAGACCCAGATCGTGGAACCGCACCTTGTCCTCGATCAGCGCGTGCGTGCCGATCACGATCCCCGCCTCGCCGGTGACCAGGTCCAGCAGCGCGACCCGGCGCGCCGCCGCGCCCATGGAGCCGGTGAGCAGCACCACCTTGGTGGCGTTCTCCGCGCCGCCCAGCATGCCGCCCTCGGCGAGCTGTCCCATCATCTCCGTGATCGAACGGTGGTGTTGCTGTGCGAGGACCTCCGTCGGCGCGAGCATCGCCGCCTGGCCGCCCGCGTCCACGACGGTGAGCATCGCGCGCAGCGCCACCATCGTCTTGCCGGAGCCGACCTCGCCCTGAAGGAGGCGGTGCATCGGGTGCTCCGTCGCGAGGTCGTCGAAGATCTCGCGGGTGACCGTCAACTGGCCGTCGGTGAGGGTGAAGGGCAGCGTGGCGTCGAAGTCGTCCAGCAGGCCCCCGGCCACCGGTTTCCGTGCCACCGCCGGGAGTTGGGCGTCTGCGTACCGGCGCCGGGCGAGGGCGACCTGGAGCACGAACGCCTCGTCCCACTTGAGCCGGTCCCTGGCCTCGGCGACGTCGGCCTTGGTGTCGGGCCGGTGGACCTTCAGCAGCGCCTCTGGAAGCGTGACGAAACCGCGTCCCTCGCGGAGCGAGGGCGGCAGCGGGTCGACGGCCTCTCCGGCCCTCGGCAACACCGCGTCGACCGCTTTGGTGATCTTCCAGGACTCCAGCCCCTTGCAGGCCGGGTAGATCGGGATCAGCTTGCCCGCGAAGGAGTCCACGGCCTCGTCGCCGCTGTCCCGGCCGAGCGGCACATACGTGGGATGGGCGAGCTGCAGCTTCCGGTTGAACATCGAGACCTTGCCGGCGAACATGCCCCGGCTGCCGGGCAGCAGGTCCTTGTGCGGCTTGTGGATCCCCCGTCCGAAGAAGACCAGTTGGAGCCGGCCGCTGCCGTCGGTGAGGGTGATCTCCAGCCGCTGGCCCCGGCCGCCGTTGAACTTCAGGATGCGGGAGTCGGCGACCTGCGCGACGACCGTGACGTCCTCGTCCAGCGGGAGGTCGGCGAGGCGGGTGAGCTGGCCCCGCTCCTCGTACCGCCTCGGATAGTGGTGCAGCAGATCACCGACCGTGTGCAGATCGAGCTGCTCGGCCATCACCTTCGCGGTGGCGGGACCGAGTGTTTTCGTGAGTGATTCATCCAGCGCGGACACACGATCCATTGCACACCACATCACTGACATCCGTCGCGCACCTGTGGACAACCCCAGGTCGGAGGCGGGTCAGGCCCGGGCCGCGGCGGGCAGGCCGTGGCGCGGCGGGGCGCGGGCAGGGCCGCTTCAGCGGCTTGTCGCGCTGACCTCGGTGACGGCGGTGAACAGGACGGCGGAGTCCTCCAGGGCCTCCAGTCCGTGACGTTCGTGCGGGATCGGGCCCATCTGTCCGGCGATCATGTCCTGGTCACCGGACTTCATCGTCAGCCGTACGCGGCCGTGCAGCACCTGAAGGCTGGCCGCCGGGGGCGTGTTGTGCTCGTCGAGAGAGGAGCCGGAGGTCAGCGCGATGACCGTCTGTCGCAGTGGTCCGTCGTGCAGGAAGAGATGCGCGCTGCGGCCATGGGCGCTGGCGCGCGCGTCGTCGAGCTGATGGCGGGCGAGTGCGGTCAGGTCGTCCATCGGTGGGCCTCTCACCTCGGGCGGTACGCGCGTCTGTCGTGGTGCGCCTACCCTCCATCGTCACAGCTACGGCGCCCCGTGCAAGCGGTGGCCGCGACGCCGTGTCCGTACGGAGGGGCGTACGGCGGTGCGCAACGCCGCGCTCACTCGACGCCGATCAGCAGGGGCACCGACTGGCCGCCGCCTCGGTAGACGACCGTGTCGACGGCCAGGTGTCCGTCCCGTACGTGGCGCTCCAGCCGCTCGGCGACGGTGTCGGGCACGTCCTGGCCGAGCACGAGGGTGACCAGTTCGCCGCCCGCCGACAGCATCCGGTCCAGGACGGTCTCGGCGGTGGTGGCGAGTTCGGAGCCGATGACCGCGACGTCGCCGTCGATGAGTCCCAGCAGATCGCCGGCCTGGCAGATGCCGGCCATGGTCCAGGACTGCCGCTCGGCGACGGCCAGTTCAGCGTAGCGGGTGGCGCCGGCGGCCGAGGTCATGGCGACCACGTCCTCGTCGAAGCGGCGGTCCGGCTCGTGCACCGCGAGCGCGGCGATGCCCTGCACGGCGGCCCTGGTCGGGATGAGTGCGACGCGGATGCCCTCGGCGCGGGCCTGTTCGGCGGCAGCGGCGGCGGTGTGGCGCAGCTCGGCGTCGTTCGGCAGGAGGACCACCTCGTGCGCGTGGGCGCGCCGGATGGCGTCGACCAGCTCGCCGCTGGCCGGCGGTTCTCCGGGGCGCGCGAGCACCGTCGTGGCCCCTGCCTCGGCACACAGCCCGGCGAGGCCTTCGCCGGGGACCACGGCGACCACGGCGCGCTGTGCCCGCTCCCGCTGGTGCCCGGCGGGGGCGCCGAAGTGCGTGATGCGGATCCGGTAGGGGCGCCCAGCCTCGACACCGGCCTCCACGGCGGCGCCCGCGTCGTCGACGTGCACGTGCACGTTCCACAGGCCGTCGCCGCCGACCACGACGAGGGAGTCGCCCAGCGCGTCGAGCCGGCGACGGAGCCGGGCGACGCCCGCGTCGTCCGTCTCCAGGAGGTAGATCACCTCGAAGGCGGGGCCGACGGGGCTGTCGTCGGCATCGCAGGACTCCATGACGGCGGGCAGCTCGTGCGGGCGCGCCCCCGGTGCGACGGGGGACGGGGCGTCGCCCGTGACGGCCTCCACGAGTGCGGCCAAGACGGCGAGCAGACCCCGTCCGCCGGCGTCGACGACCCCGGCGCGGCCCAGGACGGCCAGCTGTCCCGGTGTCGCGTCGAGCGCGACGCGGGCCCCGGCGTACGCGGCGTGCACGGCTGCCCCGTCGCTGTGCGCGGCACCGTCGAGGCCCGCGCCGTCGTGCACCGTGCGCGCCGCGGCGTCCGCCGCCGCCGACGCCACTGTGAGGATCGTGCCCTCGACCGGATGCGCGACGGCCTCGCGCGCCAGCCGCGCCGCCCGCCGCAGCGCCCTGGCGAGGTGATCCCCGCCGCCTTCGGCCTCTTCCTCGGACCCGGCCTCGCCAAGCACCTCGGCCATGCCCCGTAGCAGCTGCGCCAGGATCGTCCCCGAGTTCCCGCGGGCGCCGATCAGCGCCCCGTGCGCCATGGCCCGTACGGTGTCGGCCAGGTCCGGTACGGACGTCCCCGTCGCGTGCGCGTCGAAGACCGCCTCGACGGCCTGCGCGGCGGACTCCACCGTCAGATAGAGGTTGGTGCCGGTGTCCCCGTCGGCTACCGGATAGACGTTGATCGCGTCGATCTCCTCGCGGTCCCGGCCCAGGGCGTCCAGCGCCAGCGAGCACCAGGTACGCACCGCTGCGGCGTCGAGGGTCTGCGGCACCTGGGGGTCCTCCTTGGCGGCCTGGGCGGGAAGCTGCACCGCAGGGTAGTCCGCCCGCACCGTAGGCCGTGTCTGACAAATCCCGCCTGGCGCGCGGCGTCCGGCACGCACGCTCGCCGCGTTGGCAGCGCTCTCGAAGGCATCCGAGTGCGCCCAGTACGAGAGCGATCCTCCGCCTTGCGATCGCACGCACCGGACGCCGCGCGCCCCGCCCCAAGGGCGGACGGCGCTATTTGTCAGACACG
>NZ_JBITIB010000055.1:0-3231 GCF_044458565.1 Streptomyces sp. NPDC050433
CGGTCGGCGTGTTGGGCAGTTTGGCCTTTGCGGCGGGGTCAACGCGCCCCCCCCCCCCCTAGTGCGGGCGGGGGGGGGGGGGGTGGGCCCCCCCCCCCCCCCCCCCCCGGGGGGGGGGGGGCCCGGCGGGGGGGCCCGGCCCACGTCTTCCGGTGCACCGCCGCCAGGAGCCGTGACCCAGCTCCGCAGACCGGAGAAATGATGGATACGACAACCGCACCCACCGACGCCCCACCACCCCCCGCACCAGACCACAAGGGCGCGGCCAAGGCGCCGAAGCAGGCCGGCGACCGGATCTTCCTGGGCCTGTCCCGAGGTTCCGGCATCACCCTGCTGGTCATCATGGCCGCCATCGCCGCGTTCCTCACCTATCGCGCGCTCCTCGCGATCTCGAAGGACGAGTCGAACTTCCTCACCACCTTCGAGTGGAACCCGCAGGGCGACCCGCCGTCCTTCGGTATCGCCGTACTCGCCTACGGCACCGTGGTCAGCTCGATCATCGCCATGGCGATCGCCGTCCCGGTCGCCATCGGCATCGCGCTGTTCATCTCGCACTTCGCGCCCCGCAGGCTCGCCGCCCCGATCGCCTACCTGGTCGACCTGCTGGCAGCCGTACCGAGCATCATCTACGGCCTCTGGGGCGCCGTCTTCCTCGTCCCGTACCTCGACGGCCTGAACAAGTGGCTCAACGAGTACTTCGCCTGGACGTACATCTTCGAGAAGACGAACGAAGGCATCGCCCGCAACCTCTTCACCGTGGGCATCCTGCTGGCGATCATGATCCTCCCGATCATCACCAACGTCATACGTGAGGTCTTCCTCCAGTCGCCGAAGATGCACGAGGAAGCCGCCCTGGCCCTCGGTGCCACGCGCTGGGAAGTCATCCGGATGTCGGTCCTGCCCTTCGGCCGCTCCGGCATCATCAGCGCCTCGATGCTCGGCCTCGGGCGCGCGCTGGGCGAGACGATGGCCGTCGCGGTCGTCCTCTCCCCGAGCTTCCTCTTCTCGGGCCATCTGCTCGACGCGGGCGGCGGCACCTTCGCACAGAACATCGCCGCGAAGTTCAACGAGGCCGACGGCTTCGGCCGCGACGCCCTGATCGCCTCCGGCCTGGTCCTCTTCGTCATCACACTGCTGGTCAACGGCGCGGCCCGCGCGATCATCGCCCGCCGCAAGGAGTACTCGGGGGCCAACGCATGAGCCACACGCTTCAGGACAAGCGGCCCGCGGTCGCCGACGGGCCCCAGGGCTCGCTCTCCCACGCGCGTATGCCCCGCTGGGCCCCGCCGGCCATCGCCGCCGGCTCCGTGGCGCTGGGCTGTCTGATCGGTGTGACGGCGAGCCTGCACAGCAAGGTCCAGTGGGGCCTGCTGGCCGCGCTGATCTTCGTCGTCGGCACGTACCTGATCACGACCAAGGTCGAAGGCAGCAGGCAGGGCAAGAACCAGGTGGCGACCAGCCTGGTCTGGGTCTGCTTCATCCTGGCCGTCATCCCGCTGCTCTCGCTGGCCTGGGTCACCGTCAGCAAGGGTGCCTCGGTCGTCGACGGGTACTTCCTGACCCACTCGATGAGCGGACTCCTCGACACGGACGAGGGCGGCGGCATCTACCACGCGCTGCTCGGCACCATCGAGCAGGTCGCCATCGCCGCGGTCATCGCGACGCCGATCGGTCTGCTGACCGCCGTCTACCTCGTGGAGTACGGCCGCGGGAAGCTCGCCCGCGCCGTCACCTTCTTCGTGGACGTGATGACCGGCATCCCGTCGATCGTCGCCGGTCTGTTCATCCTCGCGACCTGGAACCTGATGCTCGGCTTCGGCCCCTCCGGATTCGCCGGCGCCCTGGCGCTCGCGATCCTGATGATGCCGGTGATCGTGCGCTCCACCGAGGAGATGCTGAAGCTCGTCCCGAACGAGCTGCGCGAGGCATCGCTGGCGCTGGGCGTACCCCAGTGGCGAACGATCCTGAAGGTGGTCCTGCCGACCGCGATCGGCGGTATCACCACCGGCGTGATGCTCGCGGTGGCGCGTATCACCGGTGAGACCGCGCCCGTGCTGCTGCTCGTCTTCGGTACGAAGCTCATCAACCCGAACCCGTTCGAAGGCGCCCAGTCGTCGCTGCCGCTGTACGTGTACGAGCAGTACTCGGTCGGCACCGACGCCTCGGTGGCGCGCGCCTGGGGCGCGGCCCTCGTACTGATCGCCTTCGTCATGCTCCTCAACCTGGTGGCCCGCGGCATCGCCCGCTGGAAGGCCCCCAAGACCGGCCGCTGAGGCCCCGAAATCCGGCTCCGCCGAGCGGGGTCACGCAGAAAGCAGTGATTCAGATGGCCAAGCGAATCGACGTCAGCGGCCTGACCGCGTACTACGGCAACCACCGGGCGATCGACGACATCTCCATGACCGTCGAGCCCCGCTCCGTGACGGCCTTCATCGGCCCGTCCGGCTGCGGCAAGTCCACGTTCCTCCGCACCCTCAACCGCATGCACGAGGTCACGCCCGGTGGCCGCGTCGAGGGCAAGGTCCTGCTGGACGACGAGAATCTGTACGGCGCCAACGTCGACCCGGTCGCGGTGCGCCGCACGGTCGGCATGGTGTTCCAGCGGCCCAACCCGTTCCCGACGATGTCGATCTTCGACAACGTCGCGGCCGGTCTGCGGCTCAACGGCAAGTACCGCAAGAACGAACTGGCGCACATCGTCGAGAAGTCCCTGATGGGCGCCAACCTCTGGAACGAGGTCAAGGACCGCCTCAACAAGCCCGGTTCCGGCCTCTCCGGCGGCCAGCAGCAGCGCCTGTGCATCGCCCGCGCGATCGCGGTCGAGCCGGAGGTGCTGCTGATGGACGAGCCGTGCTCGGCGCTCGACCCGATCTCCACGCTCGCGATCGAGGACCTGATCAGCGAGTTGAAGGAGCGCTTCACGATCGTCATCGTGACGCACAACATGCAGCAGGCGGCGCGGGTCTCGGACCGTACGGCCTTCTTCAACCTGTCGGCCGTGGGCCAGCCCGGCAAGCTCATCGAAATAGACGAGACGGAGCGCATTTTCGCCAACCCGTCCGTGCAGGCCACGGAGGACTACATCTCCGGCCGCTTCGGATAGGCACCGGCGCCGAAAGCCGTCCTGCGGTGCTGCATGGCGGTGCCACCGCAAGGCGAAGGGCCCGCCCCCTCTCCCAGGGGGCGGGCCCACTTGCGTTGTGGTGCCGGACTCAGCCGAAGCCAGGTTCA
>NZ_JBITIB010000055.1:3326-26322 GCF_044458565.1 Streptomyces sp. NPDC050433
GTTCACTATCCAACTGTGCTTACCCGGGGGACAACCCCCGGACCCCCGGCCGAAGGCAACCGCCCACCCGCCTCAGCCGAAGGCCAGGTTCACTATCCAACTGTGCTTACCCGGGGGACAACCCCCGGACCCCCGGCCGAAGGCAACCGCCCACCCGCCTCAGCCGAAGGCCAGGTTCACTATCCAGAAGCTGACCGCCGCGACCAGCGCCGCCGCCGGCATCGTGATGAACCAGCCCATGACGATGTTCTTCGCCACACCCCACCGCACCGCGTTCACCCGCTTCGTCGCGCCGACGCCCATGATCGCCGAGGTGATGACATGCGTCGTCGAGATCGGCGCGTGGAAGATGAACGCCGAGCCGAACATGATCGACGCGCCCGTCGTCTCCGCCGCGAACCCCTGCGGCGGATCCAGTTCGATGATCTTGCGCCCCAGCGTCCGCATGATGCGCCAGCCACCCGCGTACGTACCCAGCGAGAGCATCACCGCGCAGGCGACCTTCACCCATATCGGGATCTCGTCGCCCTGGTTCTCGACATCGGCGATGACCAGCGCCATCACCACGATGCCCATCGTCTTCTGCGCGTCCTGGAGACCGTGCCCGAGCGCCATGCCGGCCGCCGAGACGGTCTGCGCTATCCGGAAACCGCGCTTGGCCTTGTGCGGGTTGGCGTGCCGGAACATCCACATGATGCCGACCATCACCAGATAGCCGGCTACCAGACCGACGATCGGCGACAGGAACATCGGGATGACGATCTTCTCCAGCACCCCGGTCCAGATGACATCGGTCCCGCCGGCGAGGGCGGCGCCCACCATGCCGCCGAAGAGCGCGTGCGACGAGGAGGACGGCAGACCGTAGTACCAGGTGATCAGGTTCCAGACGATCGCCCCGACGAGTGCGGCGAAGAGGATCCCCATCCCTCGCGCCCCGTGCGGTGTGGCGATCAGCCCTTCGCTGACGGTCTTGGCGACCCCTTGCCCGAGAAACGCCCCCGCGAGATTCATCACGGCGGCCATCGCGAGCGCGGCGCGCGGGGTCAGCGCACGCGTCGACACCGATGTCGCGATCGCGTTCGCGGAGTCGTGGAAGCCGTTCGTATAAGTGAAGCCGAGCGCGACTCCGATGGTCACGACCAGGGCAAAGGTGTCCACGTGGTTCAGGACTCCTTGACCGCGATCGTCTCCACCGTGTTCGCGACGTGCTCGAACGCGTCGGCGGCCTCTTCCAGCACATCCACGATCTGCTTGAGCTTGAGGACTTCCATGGCGTCGTACTTACCGTTGAAGAGCTGCGCGAGCAGTTTGCGGTGGATCTGGTCGGCCTGGTTCTCCAGGCGGTTGACCTCGATCCAGTACTCGGTGAGGTTGTCCATCGTCCGCAGGTGCGGCATCGCCTCGGCGGTCAGCTCCGCCGCCCGCGCCAGCACCTCGATCTGCTGCTCGACGCCCTTGGGCAGTTCCTCGACCTGATAGAGGACGACCAGGTCGACGGCCTCCTCCATGAAGTCCATGATGTCGTCTAGGGACGAGGCGAGGTTGTAGATGTCCTCGCGGTCGAAGGGCGTGATGAAGGAGGAGTTCAGCTGGTGGAAGATGGCGTGCGTGGCGTCGTCGCCCGCGTGCTCCGCAGCCCGCATCCGTTCCGCGATCTCGGCTCGGGCGGAGGAATCCGCTCCGAGCAGTTCCATGAGGAGCTTGGAGCCCGTGACGATGTTGTCCGCTGACGCGGCGAACATGTCGTAGAAGCTCGTCTCCCTGGGGGTCAGACGAAAGCGCACGGGGGATCCTCGGGTTACATCGGATTCGGTCAGGTTGATGCTAGGTGCATCATCCGGCCACGGCTAACCGGCGTCCATCAGTGTGCTGTATCGGACACGACGATCATGACGTGCCCCTGCCCCTGCGCGCGAGACTGGGTATCATATACCTACCTGGGGTATTTTCGCCCCTTTCGGACATACCTCACGAACACCCCACCAGGAGGACGCGATGACGACCACCGAGGCGGCAGACACGGCGGCCGGCACGGTCGGTGACGAGATCATCACCGATCACGATCGCGGAGTGCACGGCTACCACAAGCAGAAGGACGAGCACCTCAAGCGGCTGCGCCGGATCGAGGGCCAGATCCGCGGACTCCAGCGCCTCGTCGACGAGGACGTCTACTGCATCGACATACTCACCCAGGTCTCGGCCTCGACGAAGGCTCTCCAGTCCTTCGCGCTCCAGCTGCTGGAGGAGCACCTGCGGCACTGCGTGGCCGACGCGGCGGTCAAGGGCGGTGACGAGATCGACGAGAAGGTGCAGGAAGCGACGAAGGCGATCGCGCGCCTGCTGCGTACCTGACGGACCCTGCCGAGGGTCACCGGCAGGATGATCTCTCGCCCCGCTCCACGCCGACCTTCAGCACCTCGTCGATACGGTCGGGGCTGAGCCGTTCACCGTCCGCGGCCGACGCCGCGATCATCAGCTCTCCACAGAGTTCGATCTCGGCGAGGGCCACGTGGTCCTGGACGGCCGGCGTGAGCAACGGAGCCACGTGCGTTCACCTCTTCCTGCCGGTGTCGTCTTCCTGGCGGTGTCGACTGCCGACTTCCTAGGGTAAGGAGGGTGAGACGTGACGCGCATGGCACGTCCGGACCATTTACACCGTGATCTTCCCCGTGAAGATCTGGTCCTTCGGGGGGAGCCGTACGCCGACGGCGACCCCGAATCCGTACAGCAGAGTGGTGGAAGCGACAGCGACCGTACGCCCCTGATTGCGGTAGCTGAACTGGTGCCTGACCTTGCGAAGCCGCCCCGCCTCGTCCAGATAGGCATCGAACGGCACGACGTCGTCAGCGAAGCCCCGCGCCGCCGCGGCCAGCGCCCCCCGCGCGTACGGCGCCGCCAGCTTCGCTGCCCGCTCGATGTCGGTGACGCCCCGGAAGTGCGACACGCGGACGCCGTCCAACTCCCGCTCGCCGACCTTGCCGATGAGGACCACGTCCTTCGCGGCGCGCAGCAGTTCGGCGGCGGTCAGCGGATCGGTCGCGCCGCCGGTGACGAGATTGCCGTCCGCGAGGGTGGTCGAGTCGAGCATGACCCACTTGTCGTCGGGCACCCCGGCGCCCCGGTTCTTCATGTAGAGGGCGGCCGGTGCCAGCAGTTCCGAGATCGGCAGGTGCTCGTCCGCGCCGGCCGGGTCCTTGGGCAGCACGACCGAGAGCTGCCCCAGCCGTTCACGGAAGTCGTAGCGCCCCTCGCCCCTGATGGTCACGCGTGTCCCGCCCGTCGCCATCACCAGTGAGGTCTTCGCCCTCGAACTGCCCGCCTCGACCAGCACGTCGGCCGCTCCGAGGACCGCCGCCGTATCACCGAGGGGCCGGTCGTCGGCCATGGCGCCCTCGCTCCCGGAGCAACCGGCGGTCCCCGCCACGACTCCCACCATCGTGACGGCGGCGACGACGGCCGCCGCACCCCTGCCGCCCTTGCGTCTGTGCTGCTGCACCATCGCCTGCCAACCCCCAACGCCCTACCGTTGCTTGCCGTTGCCTGTGTCTGTCCGTCGCCCGCCCGCGAGCCGCGCTGTCCCGATAACGACGTCCCGCGCGCGTCGTCACGCACCGCCCCCGGCCGGGAACGTACGCACGAGTACGGTGGGCAGGTGCGCGAGCAAGAGACCTCGGACCCGCCCACTTCCCCCCACCTCTCCGCCTCCCCCGACATCCCCACCACCCCCGACGTCCCCACCGCCCCCCACTCCACATCGATCGTCGAGCGCGGCTCGTTCGCCCTGGCGCGCTGTACGTGCGGCTGGTCGGGACCCGCCAGGCGATCTCGTGACCGGGCGAGAACAGACGCCGCGTCCCATGAGGCGGCAGACTGGCGCCCATGACACCGGGGGAAGGCCGTCCGATGGAACGGCGCACACTGCTGGCCGGCGCGCTGGCCGTGACGACGGCCGGCGCGGTGAGCGCCTGCACGAGCGACGGCGGAAACGGCTCGTCGGACGCCACGGGCTCACCGGACGCCCCCGACAACAAGCCCCCTCCGAGACGGACCTCCGCGTCCCCCGCCTCCCCGCGCTGGGGCGCGCTCGCCTCCGGACTGGACGGTCGGCTCGTACGACCGGGGGACAGCGCATACGCGACGGCCCGCCAGCTCTACAACACCCGCTTCGACGACCTGAAACCGGCGGCTGTCGCGTACGTCGCCGGCGAGGACGACATCCGGGAGTGCCTGGCCTTCTCCCGGCGGCACGGCACACCCGTCTCGATCCGCAACGGGGGCCATTCCTACGCGGGTTGGTCCAGCGGCAACGGCCGGCTGATCATCGACATCTCCTCGCTCGACGGACTCGACGACGCCGCGTCGGACGGGGTGATCGGCGCGGGCGCCAAGCTGATCGACATCTACGGCGCGCTCGCCCGCGACGGCCGTACGATCCCCGGCGGTTCCTGCCCGACCGTCGGCATCTCCGGCCTCACGCTCGGCGGCGGACACGGGGTGGTCTCCCGCGCGTACGGTCTGACCTGCGACAGCCTCACCTCGGCGACGATCGTGACGGCCGACGGCAAGCGCCTGACCGCCGACGCCGAGCAGCACCAGGACCTCTTCTGGGCCCTGCGGGGCGCCGGCAACGGCAACTTCGGCGTCGTCACCGAACTCCGCTTCCGTACCCACCCCGCCTCCACCGGCGTCGCCGCGAACCTCAACTGGCCGTGGTCAAAGGCCCGTTCGGTGCTCGCCGCCTGGCAGGAGTGGGCGCCCGACCAACCGGACGAGATCTGGTCCTCGCTCCATCTCGCGGTCGGCGCGGGCGGCGGCGCCGACCCGACGCTCTCCGTCTCCGCCTTCACCCTCGGCACCGAGGGCGACCTCAAGAACGCCCTCGACCGGCTCGCCGACCGCGCGGGCTCATCGGCGAGCTTCGTCTCGCTGCGCCCGCGCGGCTACGAGGAGTCGATGCTGGTGTACGCGGGCTGCGCCGGACTCGGCTACGACCAGTGCCGGCTGCCCGGCACGACGCCCGGCCGCGCCGAGGAGGGCGCGCTGCAACGGGAGACGTACGCCGCGACCTCGGACTTCTTCGACCGGTCGCTGCCATCGGCGGGCATCGGCACCGTGCTGTCGGCCGTGGAGGACTTCAGCCGCATCAAGGTCGCGGACGGCGCGGGCTCGGGCACGGTCGCGCTGACCGCGCTCGGCGGCGCGATCAACCGGGTGGACCCGCTCGCGACGGCTTTCGTACACCGGGGCTCCCGGATGCTCGCCCAGTACGTGGCGTCCTGGCGCCCCGGCACCTCCGGCACCGAGCAACAGGCATGGCTGAAAACCAGCCAAGGTGCACTACGCAGGCATGCGTCGGGTGCGGCGTACCAGAACTACACGGACCCGGCGCTGACCGACTGGCGCACGGCGTACTACGGCCCGGCGGCGGACCGGCTGAAGGAACTGAAGGGGCGGTACGACCCGACGCGCCTGTTCGACTTCCCCCAGGCGCTCTGAGCCCCCTCTACGCGGCGAGGTTGTTGTCGTCGGGCCGCGGCTCGGGGATGCCCAGCGGCCGGGTCCCCAGCGCCTCGGCGGCCTCGGCCCGGTCGGCGTCCCGCGCGGCGCGCGACCGTACGAGCAGTCCCGCCCGCGGCGACCGGCAGACCGCCGACACCAGCGGGGTGAACAGCGCCATGGCGAGCGGCGCGAGGAGCAGCACCACGGCCGTACCGAGGGCGAACCCCCCGATCACGTCGGTCGGGTAGTGCACACCCAGATAGACCCGGCTGAAGCCTTCGACCAGCGCGAGCCCGATCGCGGCGAGCCCGAACCTGCGGTGCGCGACGAAGATGCCCGCGCCCAGGGCCATCGCCATCGTGGCGTGATCGCTGACGAAGGAGAAGTCGGTCTTGCCGGCCACGAGGACGTCGAGCCCCCGGTGGTCGTTGAAGGGCCGCTCGCGCCCGACGAACTCCCGGATCGGGATGTTGATCAGCAGCGCCACCCCGGCGGCGAGCGGCGCCCACAGCAGCCCGGCGACGGCGGCCACGGAATCCTCGGCCGTCCCACGCCGCCGCACGCTCCACCAGCACCAGAGCACGACGAGAACGAGCGCGATCATGATCCCGTACTCACCGGCGAACCGCATGCCGCGGTCGAACCAGTCGGGGGCCGAGGTGGCCAGACCGTTGATGTCGTAGAGCAGGCTGACGTCGGGGTTCGACCCATCGATCGCGAGTCCAGCCATGTGCTGCGGCCCCTTGCCTTGTCGCCCACCACGACACGCCTCCGGGCGTGTCGCTTCCACCAACCCCCGCGGTGCCTGCGGTCAGTGCTGCGCGATCAACGCCACAGCCTCAGTCCAGGGAACGGCCTGATCCCCCCACAGGTTCCAGTCTTCACCGGACGATCTCCAGGACGTTATCGAAGGGTGACACATCGTCCCAGCTCAGAGGGGTAAACGAACGGATAATTCCGGCCACGCGCGCCCCTTCCCCGGCCCGACTCCACCCTTCCGGGTGTCAACCCTTCGCCACCCTCACGCCTCGTCGGACCGACGTCCCGTCAGCTGTTTTACGTATCGGACTTCCGCCCCGTAGGCAAATCGGTCGGCAGCGATTTCGCGCCGTCTTCGGTGACCCTGGTCGCTCCGAAGTAGTCCGGCGTATCGATTTTGTCGAACCGGATGACCGCGCCGGTGTACGGAGCGTTGATCATGTAACCGCCGCCGACATAGATCCCCACATGCCGGATGGCCCGCGAATTGGTGAGGTCGTCGGAGAAGAACACCAGGTCACCGGGCATGAGCTGATCGCGCGATGGATGCTCCCCGGCGTTGTACTGATCGTTGGCCACCCGCGGCAACTCGATCCCGACCGACCGGTAGGCGGCCTGCGTAAGCCCGGAACAGTCGAACCGCCCCTGCTGCTCAGGGGTGCCGTTGCCGCCCCACAGGTACTTCGTACCGAGCTTCTGCTGCGCGTAGTAGATGGCGGCGGCGGCCTGCTTGGAGGGTTCCACGCGGCCGACGGGGCGGGCGAAGCTCTGCTGGAGGGTGGTGATGACCTTCACGTAGTTCTGCGTCTCGCGGTACGGCGGGACGCCGCCGTACTTGATGACCGCGTACGCGCCCGCGTTGTACGCGGCGAGCATGTTCTTCGTCTGATCACCCGGCACATCGTCGACGTACCCGGCGAGTTTGCAGTCGTACGTCGCGGCCGACGGAATCGCGTCCTGAGGGTCCCAGACGTCACGGTCGCCGTCCTTGTCCCCGTCGACACCGTGCGCCGCCCAGGTCCCGGGGATGAACTGCGCGATGCCCTGGGCCTGCGCCGGGCTCACGACGTCGGGATCCCAGCCGCTCTCCTGGTAGAGCTGCGCGGCGAGCAGCGCGGGATTGATCGCGGGGCAGAGATTGCCCCACTCCTGCACCAGCCGCTGGTACTTCGCGGGCACGGCCCCCTTGGCCAGCCCAACCGCCCCACCGCCTCCCGCACCGCCGACGAGCCCGGCGGCGGCGGAGTACGTACCGACGACGAGCAGCCCGATGAAGCACAGGCTCAGCCCGACCCCGATCGCACCGGCCACCCAGTATTTACGCACCCCTCAACCCTCCCCCATCCGGCATGCGTTCACCGCTATTTTCCCGCCTGTCGTGCCGGTCCTATTCGGACAGGCACGACTGTGCCACAGGGCTGGGCGCGGGGGGCATGCGGAGCTGACCGGGGGTCAGGTGCGGGGTGGGGATGTGGTGGCGGACCAGAAGCCGTCGTGGACGTCGGGGCGCGGAATGGGGCCGCCCGCGTAGTTGGGCCCATCCGTCTCGGCCGTGGGGTCCGCGACGGCTGACTTCTCCACGCATGGAGTGGCGACTTCGAAGAAGGCCTGGCCTTCTCCGCCGATACTGAGTCTGATACCGAAGCCGTCGGAGGATTTGGCGTAGATGGCCGGGAACCTCTGGCTGCTGTTGACGGAGGTGATCTCGTATCCGCTTTTCTGCCAGGACCGCTCGACAACTCCCAGGAATCCACCACGTCGCTGCTCGGAGATGATCGTCATGACAGCCCGCCGCCGAGACAGGTCGCAACTCCCCGCAGTAGTTTCCCCGTGCGTCCATTTGACCCTGGGCCGGATCGCACGAAACGTACCCTCAAGAATGGAATCTGCACGTTCTGCCGCCTCCTGCATGTTCAAAACTCGCTCCCCATCCGCTCTGGAGCCGTCGAGCGACGAGCATCCGGCGACCGTAACGCATACCAACAGAAACCCCAGGCAGCGCCACAACGTCATCCCCTCCTCCGCCTGTCCATCTGAACGTCTCCGTAGTCCCCGACAACAATCCTGGCGATGTTGTCCGCAGACGTGACGTCCTTCCCGGGATCGAAATAGTTGGAATGCGCGTCGACCCCACCCATATCGCGAATCGGTCGCGGCCCGTCATCCACCCTGAACCTCCTCGCCCCGAAATCCTCGTGCGCCGGATCCGTCCCGAACCAGACCTCGCTCTCCTCCGTCTGCGCGTCCTGCGCGAAGTACGCCATCGTCGCCCCGCCCACCCCGCCGACCGCCGCCCCCACCGGGCCTCCCAGCGCCGCCCCCACCGACGCACCGCCCAGCGCGCCCATTCCCATGCCCTGCGCCTCCCCCTTCGCCGGCGTGCGCGTCACCGGGTCGTTCTCCGCTGCGCCGACGTAGACATGGGCTCTGCCCACTCCCAGATCGTCCGCGGAATCCGCGCCCGTTCCTGGACTGCCCACCAGCACAATGTCGTCGACGCCCGGAATACCACCTTCCCGCTGCGCGGCCTGGCCCACCGTCAGGGAACCGTACGAGTGGCCCACAGCCGTCATATGTGGGTCGTCGTTCTCGTTCGTCGCCGCGATTCCCGCCATGAAGTCGCCGTACGCCGACGCCCCCGCCTCCGCGCGCTCCGTGAACATGACGTCCGTATTCCCCGTGGCGTCGTCCACCGACAGCTGCGGCGCGTCGTAGCCGAGCCACACGATCGACGCCGTGGACTTGTCGTACTCCATCGCACCCAACAACGTATCCCTCGCCCGCCTCAAATCATCCTGCGCGAAACCCTCGTCCAACCCCGTCCCCAGCCCCGGCACATACGCCGACACATTCCTCGCCGTATCCGGATTCCCGTACGCCACGATCGCCCGCCCATTCCCCTCGTCCCCGATACCCAGCAGAAACATCGGCGGATGACCGCCCGCCCGCAACTGCCCGTCGATGGATCTCAGCCCCGCCAGCATCGTCCGCGACCTGTCGTCCTCCGCGCCCGCCAACTTCCCCATCAGCAGCGCCAGGTTGTCGCGGTTCGCCGCGTCGCGTACGGCGGCCGGGATGCCGTCGAGGTTGCCGATCAGGTCCGGGTGGACCGCCAGGTACTCCTCGCGCTGTTCCGCCGTCAGGCCCTGCCACCACGCGAGGCGTTCCGCGGCTGTCGCGTCCTGGGGGATCGCCGCCTTGAGGTAGTCCGCCGTGACCGCGCGTACCGCCGTCGCGTCGGCGCTCGTGTCCGCCCACATCGCGTCCGTGACCGTGAGGCCGTCCTGCGCGATCAGTCTCCGCAGCGTCCGCGTGTACCGCGCGTCGACCTCCGCCGCCTCGTTCAGCACGCGGGCGATCCGGTCCGCGATGGCCTGCGCCTTCGCGGCGAGCGGGTTCGGGCTCGTGAGCCCCGGCGGCGCGTCCGACCGCAGGTACGCGTGGCCCGACGCCGTGCCGCCCCGCAGCTTCTCCTTCGTGAACGGGTCCTCCCCGGCGTCGGGGTAGCTCACCGACCCGTCCGCCCGCACCGTGAGCCTCAGGCCCGCCGCCTCCTCCAGCGCGTCCCGCAACTGCCGCTGCGCGCCCCGCAGGTCCTGGGCGAGGCTGTTCAGGGTCGTACGGACCAGGCCGCACTCCGTGTAGATGTACTGGAAGTTCCGCCCCAGCTCCCGCAGTCGCCCGACCGCCGCTCTCGCCGCCTCGCCCTCCTGAGCCGCCGTCAGACCCGCGAGAAGCTGCTTGTCGATCCGGTCGCGTGCCGCGTCCGCGCGGTTGCTCGCCTTGCCCCAGCCGTCCGCCGCGCTCTCCAACTCGGCGCATCTCACGTCCCGTAACTGCGCCCAGGTCAGCCCACCGACCCTCACCCCCCGACTCCTGCGTCGACCCCCGCCAGCCCGGACCTGACCGCGCCGTCGTGCTCACCCTGCGTCTTCGCCACCGCGCGCAGCCGGCCGGCCAGGCCTCCGCACTCGTCGCGGGCTGCCTCGATGCGCCGTTCCCATGACGTACGTACGGTCCCCAGGACCGCGACGGCGCTCAGCCCGTCCCCGCAGCCCCCTACGCCCTCGTGCGCCGTTTCGAACTCCGCCTTCAGATAGGCCATCTGCGTACGGGTCGCCTCGGCCCCACCCGCGGCCCGCGTCCACGGCCCGTCGCTGTGCCTCAGCCGCTCACCCGCACCCGTACCGCCTCCCGCACCCGCCTCGTCGACCAGCGCCCGCAATCCGCCCGAATAACCCGCCATGCCATCCGCCCCTGTCCTCTGTTGTCCGGGATGTCGGGTGGCACTGTCCCAATCCGGGGCCGGAGGGATGCCGCGCGGTGGGGACGGAAAAGGGGTGCCCGCGAGGCTACGGAGGCGTCGGAGGCCCGTCCCCCGTTGGCATCGGACGCCGTCGGCAACACCGGGGCGCCCCGCGCCGGTTCACCCGTACGGTGGGCCCCTCACCCGCCCTTGGCGGGCGCACGGATGGAGCACGGACGCAAAACCTCGGCGGGCTCAAGAGTGCACAACGCCAATCATTGCCCGGAGTCACCCTGCATGATACACAGAGTGACCATACCCGTACTCGCATACTCCGGTTCATGACGCAGGTCAGGGCGGTCGCATCGGTCAAACGTGCGGGGATCGGGTAAAGAGACCCGCCAAGTCGGCATACGAGGGCGGTTCCATCAGCGAAGATAGAAGGCGATCCGTGCCCGCCGGGCGCGGGCACTTAACAACCCAACAGGGGCGGTGAGTTGCATGGACGTGGAAGCCGATAAGGGCGACATCAACACCATCATCGGTGGTATCGCTCCGAGCTGGGGGCCCTTCGGGAACCTCGGCACCGAGGCTCGCGTCATTGTCCAGGTGGTGATGGCCGCCGCCATCCTGCTCTGTCTCGCCATCGCGATCTGGGGCGCCGCCAAGCAGCGTATCGGCGCGACCGCGCTGCGGGACACCTTCAGCGCGGAGCAGGGCAAGGGTCTGATCGTCGCCGGACTGACCGGCGTCTTCATCATCGGGTCCCTCGGGACGGTCTTCACGATTGTGTACGGGATGGCTGTTTAGCGCCGCATCGATCCGATCCGCACCGGGTACGCCCGTCCCGTACACCCGGTCCACTCTCAACACCATCCGTCACCACACCATCCGTCCGTCGCGCCCACCGCCGAGGTTGCGTCTCCCTGATGTCGAGTCACCACACCGCGCCCGCGCGGAAACCAGCGCTACCGTCGTACGCGGTACCGCATGCGGAACTGCACACGGTCGAACCGGTCGAGGGGGCGGACGCGGCATGAGCTTCGGCGATGAGCACGGCCAGCACGGCCACGGGAACGACCCGGGCCGTACGACGGACGACAGCTTCGGCGGAATGGGCCAGACGCGGACGCGTCTGCCGGACGGCGGGGGCGGCGACGGATACGGCGGCGCCCGCCGCCCCCAGCGCAGCTCGCGCTCGTTGATCGCGGTGGTGGGCGTGGTGGTGCTGCTGATCGCGGCTATCGCGTTCGCGAACCGCGAGGGCGGCGGCGACTCGGGCGCATCGGGCGCCGAAGGCGGCGACAAAGCGTCGGGCTCGGAACCGACGGCGGCGTCGGGGGTGAAGCCGGTGACGGGGAAGAACGGGGGGATTCCTTCGGGGTTCGCGAAGGATGAGCAGGGGGCGGAGAGCGCGGCTGCGAATTACGCGGTGACACTGGTGTCCGCCGACATCCTGAAGCCCGCGGCCCGCGAGCAGATCATGCGTCAGCTCTTCGTGCCCGACAAGGCCGCTGACCTTGAAGCCAAGTTCGACGCGGCCTACGACAAGACATTCCTCGACAAGCTCGGTCTTGACGAGAACGGCAACGCCGCAGAAGGCCTGACCTATGTCTCACGTACGGCTCCGGTCGGCACCAAGGTCACGCAGTTCACGGATAGTTCCGCCACCGTGGAGGTCTGGTGCACCGGCGTCTTCGGCACAGCCGGGGTCAGTTCCACGAATCCGGTGACCAATGACTGGTTCACGATGACACTCAAGCTTCAGTGGGTGGGCGACGACTGGAAGGTCGAGAGCTTTGCCCAGAAGGACGGTCCGGCACCGGTCAACGCGGACCGTACGGCCTCCGACGCCGATGAGATCGCGAAGGCCGTCGAGGAGTACGGAGGGTTCACCTATGCCCGGTAGCCGTCGTCTCTCGCTCAAGATCGTCGGTGCTCTCGCCGTGGTGCAGACGTCGGCGGTACTTCTCGCGACTCGGGCCGTGGCCGCGCCGACACCCTCACCCACGCCGTCCGACGACGAGAACTGCGACCTCATCGTCGGCCCCGCCCGCGACTTCTGCGAGGACGGCGAATCCGGCTCCGGCACGGGCTCCGACTCCCCCCTCAACGACCCCACCAGCGCCCTCGACCCCCTCACCTCCCTCGCCCGTGGCTGCGCCGACGCCGCCTCGTGGACCGTGGACACCCTCTCCAAGGCCGTGAAGGAGACCGCCACGGTCGACTTCACCAACACCGCCTTCCTCTCCCAGTACGCCGTCGTCTTCGCCGCCGCCACCGTCCTCACCCTCATCCTCTGGCTCCTCGCCGTCGCCAAGCGCGCCATCCGCGGCGTCCCGCTCACCACCGCCATCTCCGAGGCCATCGGGTTCCTCTGGCTCACCGTCCTCGCCTCCGCGTTCACGCCGCTCATCCTCTACACGCTCGTCTCCGCCACCGACGCCGTCACCGAGGTCATCGCCGGCGGGACCAGTGGGCAGACCGATGTGTTCTTCGGGACGTTCTCCGAGGCGCTGAAGAAGGACACCGAGATCGGCGGCGGGCCGATCATGCTCATCGTCGTATCCCTCGTGACGATCCTCGCCGCCGGCATCCTCTATCTGGAGCTGTTCATCCGGGCGATCCTGCTCTACGTCGGCGCCCTCCTCGGCGTCGTCGTCTACGCCGGGCTCGTCGACAAGAACATGTGGGGCCACGTACGCCGCTGGGCCGGGCTCATGATCGCGGTCATCATGGTGAAACCCGTCATCGTCATCGTCCTCGGTCTCGCCGGGGCGCTCACCTCCGACGACGGGCCCGACTCCTTCTCGGCCGTCGTCTCCGGGCTCGCCATCATCCTCCTCGCGATCTTCGCCTCCGCCATGATCTACCGCTTCGTCCCCGGCTTCGGCGACGAGATCGCCAGCGCCCGCAGCAACGCCAAGCTGTCCACGGACGGCGGCCGGGCCGCCGCCGTGATCAGTTCGCCCGCCGGTGTCGTCTCGCAGGGCATCAAGACCCACAGCGGCCGAGGCGGCGGCGGTGGCGACAACAGCGGCGGTGCCCGCCCGGCCAACCCCGTCTCCGGCGGCGTCGCCGCCCACAGCAGCCGCCCTTCCTCAGGCGGCGGAATTGGCGGTGGCGGAGGCGGACTTGGCGGAGGCGGCAGCGTCCCCTCCCCCGCCCCCCGCTCCAGCAGCCCCACCAGCGGCACTCCCCACAGCAGCCGCGGCCACGGCAATCGCGGAACCGGTAACAAC
Organism: Streptomyces sp. NPDC050433; assembly: GCF_044458565.1. Lineage (NCBI taxonomy): Bacteria > Bacillati > Actinomycetota > Actinomycetes > Kitasatosporales > Streptomycetaceae > Streptomyces > Streptomyces sp. NPDC050433. The sequence goes on from NZ_JBITIB010000055.1 coordinate 17,073, forward strand.
AGCACAGGAGGTGCAGGGCGTTGACGATTCAGTCCCATCCGATCGCGCCCCGCCGTACGTATCTCATCGGCCGCGCGCGGCCGAACGCGATCGTCGGCAAGAACCGTGAGACAGGCGAGATCGCGCTGATCATCGCCGGCGCGTTCCTCGGCATGATGAGCGGGCTCATCGTCCCCGTCCTGTCCCTGCGGATCGTGACCCTGCTCGGGTTCCCGCTCCTCGCACTCGCCGCGGTGTACGTCCCGTACAAGCACCGCACCGTCTACAAGTGGTTCGAGATCAACCGCAGTTACAAGCGGACCCTGCGCAACGGCACCACCTACCGCTCCGCCGCCATGGAGTCAGGGACCACCGCCGACGGCCGCGAGGTCGAGGTCGGCCCGCCCCCCGGCATCGGGCGGATCAACTGGCTCGCCGCGCCCTTCGGGCCGGACGAGATCGCCGTACTGCTCCACGCCGACCGCCGCACCGTCACCGCCGCCATCGAGATCGAGGGCCCCGGCGTCGGCCTGCGCGACAGCGAGGACCAGGAAGCCCTCGTCGACCGCTTCGGCACACTCCTCAAGCACGTCGCCAACGGCGACGGCTTCGTCACCCGCCTCCAGATGCTCGCCCGTACGCTCCCCGCCGACCCCGACGCGCACGCCAAGGACGTCGCCCAGCGCGGCGACTCCGCGTCCCCCGGCTGGCTCCAGGAGTCGTACGAGCAGCTCCAGTCCATGGTCTCGACCTCCAGCGAGCAGCACCGCGCCTACCTCGTGGCGTGCATGCACTACACCCGCGATCTGGCCTCCGAGGGCCAGGCCATGGCCCGCGCCACCCGCCAGGCCGCCGGCGGCAAGGGCCGGGGCCGCAGGCTCGACAAGGACGCCGGCCTCGCTGTCGTCATGGCCCGCGAACTCACCGACATCTGCGCCCGCCTCGCCGAGGCCGACATCCGCGTCCGGCAGCCGCTCGGGCAGGCGCGCCTCGCCTCGCTCGTGCACTCGATGTACGACCCCGACCACCCCATAGACCACATCCAGGCCATGACGAAGCGCAACGCCTGGCCCGCCGAGCTGGACGCCGTGGAGCCCACGTATCTCCAGGCCAAGACCCGCGAGTCGTCCACCCGCGCGCCCTGGTGCCACTCCACGGCCTGGGTGAAGGAGTGGCCGATGACCCCGGTCGGCGTCAACTTCCTCGCCCCGCTGCTCGTCCACACGCCCGACGTGATCCGTACGGTCGCGGTCTGCATGGACCTGGAGCCGACCGAGGTCGCCATCGAGCGGATGCTCACGGAGAAGACGAACGACGAGGCCGACGCGAGCCGCGCCGCCAAGATGAACCGCACCGTCGACCCGCGCGACATCGCGGCGCACGGCCGGCTCGACCAGCGGGGTGAAGATCTCGCCAGCGGTGCGGCGGGCGTCAACATCGTCGGGTACATCACGGTGTCGTCCCGCTCGCCCGAGGCCCTGGCCAGGGACAAGCGGACGATCAGGGCGTCGGCGGGCAAGTCGTATCTGAAGCTGGAGTGGTGCGACCGCGAGCACCACCGGGCGTTCGTGAACACCCTGCCGTTCGCGACCGGCATCCGCCGATGATGACCGCCGTTCATGAGCCGACCGCAGCTGATAGGGGCCTGTGATGCGAGATCCCATGTCCGCCTTCACGGACGCCTTCACCAGCTTCCTCTTCGGGAAGGTGGAGACCACCCGGCTCCCGGTCCGTACGTCGACCGGCCAGGCGCAGGCCGTCTATCTGCCGACCGCGGCCCCCGGCCTCGGCGACTCGGGCGTCATCATCGGCCGCGAGGTCTACAGCGGCAAGGGCTACATCTACGACCCCTTCCAGCTGTACGGGCAGCAACTCCCCGCCCCCCACTGGCTGGTCCTCGGCGAGTCCGGCAACGGCAAGTCGGCGCTGGAGAAGACGTACGTCCTGCGGCAGCTGCGCTTCCGCGACCGCCAGGTCGTCGTCCTCGACGCCCAGGGCGAGGACGGCGCCGGCGAGTGGAACCTCATCGCGCAGCAGCTGGGCATAACCCCCATCCGGCTCGACCCGATGGCAGCCCTGGACGGCGGCATCAAGCTCAACCCGCTCGACCCGGCGATCACCACGACCGGGCAGCTCGCCCTGCTCCGCACGATCATCGAAGTCGCCATGGGGCACGGCCTGGACGAGCGCTCCGGCTTCGCACTCAAGGTCGCGCACGCCTACGTGCACGCCACGATCGTCGAGCGCCAGCCCGTCCTGATGGACATCGTGGAGCAACTGCGGCACCCGGAGCCGGAGTCGGCCGCGGCGATGAACGTGGACATAGACGACGTACGTGCCTGGGGCCTGGACGTCGCGCTCGTCCTGGACCGGCTGGTCGACGGTGACCTGCGCGGTATGTTCGACGGCCCGACGACCGTCGGCATTGACCTGGACTCGCCGCTCATCGTCTTCGACCTCTCGCACATCGACCGCAACTCGATCGCGATGCCGATCCTGATGGCGATCGTCGGCGTCTGGCTTGAGCACACCTGGATCCGCCCCGACCGGAAGAAACGCATCTTCCTGGTCGAGGAGGCCTGGCACATCATCAACTCCCCGTTCGTCGCCCAGCTCTTCCAGCGGCTCCTCAAGTTCGGCCGCCGGCTGGGTCTTTCGTTCGTGGCGGTCGTCCACCATCTCTCCGACGTGGTCGACGGCGCCGCCGCCAAGGAAGCAGCCGCCATCCTCAAGATGGCGTCGACCCGGACGATCTACGCCCAGAAGGCGGACGAGGCACGGGCCACCGGCCAGGTCCTCGGGTTGCCGCGCTGGGCGGTCGAGATCATCCCGAGTCTCACGCCCGGTATCGCGGTCTGGGACGTCAACGGCAACGTCCAGGTCGTCAAACACCTGGTCACCGAGGCCGAACGCCCCCTGGTCTTCACCGACCGCGCCATGACGGAGAACAGCCAGGCGTCCGACGCCTCCGACGCCGCGGACGCCCTGAGCGGCGGCTTGCCCGACCACGTACGGGCCGCCGAGTGGGAGGCCGAACAGCGGGCGATCCTCATGGAGCAGCAGCGGCTGGACGCGTCCTCCGAGTCCACGGTGGCGTGAACGGCATGGCGACGGGAGGCGGTGCCGGGCCCGGCGCGCAGCGCGGGGTGCCGGACGGGCTGATCCTCGGCGTGCTGGGCTTCCTGCTCGGGATCACGCTGTTCGCGTGGACGGCGACGGGCCTCGCCGCGCTCTTCGCGCACGGCTCGTGGCCGGACTCGGTGACCTTCACGCGTACGCCCTCGGCGGTACGGCAGTTGATCTCGGCCCCGCACGACATCCCGGCCGCCTGGCCGGACACACCACCGGGAGAGCTGTCCGGATACGGGCTGTTCTGGGGCCTGTTCATAAGCGAGCTGATGGCGGCGGCCGTGCTGGCGCTGTTCGTGCTGGGCACGCTGGCCCGCTGGCGGGCGCTGCGTACGGTACGGCGCCGGGAACACGAACAGGCGCGAGAGGAGCAGCAGGAGCGGGCCGAGGCGAGGGAAGTCGAGGCGCGGCCCGTACGGGAGGCACCCGCCCAACCCGCCCCGGTCGAGCACACACCGCCGCCCGCCGAGCCTGTCGTCCCCCCGCCCGCCCCAGTCCCCGCCCCCGTGTCCGTCCCCGTCGCGGTCCCCGCTCCCCGTACCGCCCCCCACGCCCACGTCCGCTACGGCGCCCCGCGCACCCGCCGCCCCGCCGCCGTTCAGGCCATCCAGGACGCCGAGGGCCCCGCGCTCGTCGTCACGTCCGACGCCACCCTCTGGGCCGAGACGAAGGACGCCCGCGCCAAACTCGGCCCCGTACTCGTCTACGACCCCAGCCATCTCTGCGACACCCCGGACCGCCTCCACTGGTCCCCCACCACCGGCTGTGAGGACGCCGACACCGCCGCCGCGCGCGCCGTCGCCCTTCTCGCCCCCGTACGTCCGCTGGCCCGCCTCGATGCCGCCATGGCCGACACGGCGGAGACCCTGCTGCGGTGCTGGCTGCACGCCGCCGCCGTGGACGCGCGGCCGTTCAAGCAGGTGCACCGCTGGGCGCAGGGCGGCGGCGCCCACGAGGCCGTACGACTCCTGCGTACGCACCCCAAGGCCGCCTCCGGGCTCGCGGGTCTGCTGGAGTCCGCGCTCACCGCGCACCCCGAACGCCGGGAGATCGCCCAGCAGTTGACCACACGTGCGCTGGCCTCCCTGTCGTCCGTCCACATCCGTGAGGCGTGCGCACCCAATCGCGCCGACTCGCTCTCGCTGGATTCTTTTGCTGCCGAGGGGGGCACGCTCTATGTGGTGGGTGAGCCGATCGAAGATCCGCGCACCCGTCCGGGAGCGATGCCGCTGCTCACCGCTCTCGCCTCAAGCGTGGTCGAGCACGGCCGCCGCATGGCCGCACGGTCATCCTCCGGCCGGCTCGACCCACCAATGACGCTGGTGCTCGACGACGTGGCGGCGGTGGCGCCGGTGCCGGCGCTGCCCGAGCTGCTGGCCGACGGCGACGAGCAGGGCATGCCCGCGCTGGTCCTGCTGCGCTCGCACGAACAGGGCAGGGACCGCTGGCCGGACCGCTGGCCACAGCAGGAACTGCCCGCCTGAGCGGACCAGTTCGCCGACCGTCTCAGCCCCCCGGCCCCGACACCGGCCGCGACACCGCAAGCTCGAACTCCCGCGCGGAGGGATCGTTCTCCACAGGAACGGTCACCCCGGTCGGCATGAACCCGAGCTTGCGGTACGCGGCCCGCGCCCGCCCGTTCCGCTCGTCCACGTACAACCGGACCCGCTCGACACGGGGCTCCTCCAGCGACCACGCCCACGCTGCCGCCGCCTCGAACAACTCCTTCAGCAGCCCGGCACCCCGGTGCTCGGGCCGTACGTACACGGCGACGAGATGCACCTGGTCGTACGCGCTCACGCCGCCCAGCGCATCGGCCGAACCCCGCCGCTCGACCAGCGCCACCACCGAACCGGCCCACACACCGTCGGTCGGCTCGGCCACGAACTGCCGCGCCGACGTGCCCTGCGCCGATCGCTCCGTCCGCTCGCGCCAGAAGGAGTCCGGGCGCTCGACGGCGTCCTCGTACGTTTCCAGAAAAGCCACGGGCGCGGCCGGATCCCGCAGGGCGTCCAGCCGCAGCTCCTTCGCCCTGCCCCATTCGTCGGCCCGTACGGCACGTACGTCGCTTGCGGCACCGACGGCGCGTGCGGCCTTTGGAAGAGATACGGCGCGCTCCGCGCGATTCGTCTGGTCCATGAAGCGATCCTGCGCGCCGACCGCCGTCGTCCACAAACGGGTTTCGTCGTACCGGGGTAGTACGCCCCGTACGCGGTACCCGCCCCCGGTCGGACGTTCCGAGGCCGCCCGCTGCCTACCGTCGAAGCCATGATCAAGGCCAACGGACTGACCAAACGATACGGCGGCAGGACCGCCAAGACCGTCGTCGACCATCTCACCTTCACCGTCGAGCCGGGCGCCGTCACCGGCTTCCTCGGCCCCAACGGCGCCGGCAAATCCACCACCATGCGCATGATCCTGGGCCTCGACGCCCCCACCTCCGGCCACGTCACCGTCGGCGACCGCGTCTACGCCGCGCAGCCCGCGCCCCTCCACGAGGTCGGCGCCCTGCTGGAGGCCCGCGCCGTACACCCCGGCCGCACCGCCCACCACCACCTGATGGCACTCGCCCACACCCACGGCATCTCCCGCTCCCGCGTCGAACACGTCCTGGACCTGACCGGCCTCACCGGCGTCGCGGGACGCCGCGTGAAGGGCTTCTCCCTCGGCATGGGCCAACGCCTCGGCATCGCGGCGGCCCTGCTCGGCGACCCCGCCACGGTCATCCTCGACGAGCCGGTCAACGGCCTGGACCCGGAAGGCGTCCTGTGGATCCGTAACCTCCTCAAGTCCCTTGCCGAGGAAGGCCGTACGGTCTTCGTCTCCTCCCACCTCATGAGCGAGATGGCGCTGACCGCCGAACGCCTCGTCATCATCGGCCGCGGCCGACTGCTCGCCGAAACGACGGTGGCCGACTTCGTACGGGACTCGGGCGTCACGGCCATGAAGGTCGTCTCCCCCGACGCCCGGACGCTCTCGGCGCTGCTCGCGGGCCCCGACATCGAGATCACACCCGGCGCGAGCCCCGACGAACTGGACGTGCGGGGCGTCGACGGCGAGTACATCGGCCGTATCGCCGCCGCCCACGCGATCCCCGTGTACGAGCTGACGCCGCGCACCGCGTCCCTGGAACAGGCCTTCATGGACCTGACGCGCGACGAGGTCGAGTACCAGGCCGGCGCCACCCACGACTCACTGACAGGAGCGGCGGCATGAGTACGACCCGAACCATCCGCACCGGAACAGCCCGTGCAGGCGTCACCCGCACCCGAGTCCTGCGCTCCGAGTGGCACAAGTTCTGGACCCTGCGCTCCACCTGGATCACGCTCACGGCGGCGTCGCTCCTCATCCTCGCCACCGGCCTGATCATGGCGATCGGCCACGAGCCCGATCCGGCGGGCGGTGGCCTCGGCGAGGTCCGCGACCCGGTCGTCCTGACCCTGCTCGGCGTCCAGTTCGGGCAGATCCTCCTCCCCGTGCTCGGCGTCCTGTTCAGCGCGGGCGAGTACTCGACCGGCATGATCCGCGCCTCACTCTCCGCCGTCCCCCGGCGGCTCCCCGTCCTGTGGGCCAAGGCCGCGGTCTTCGCCGCGGTGGCTCTGACCGTCACCACGGCGACCGTCTTCGCGACCTTCCTGCTCGCGCAGATCTTCCTCGCGGACACGGACATGGCCGCCTCGCTCACCGATCCGGGAGTCACCGGCGCCGTCGCCGGCACAGCGGTCGCGCTCACACTCTTCGGCGTGCTCGGTCTCGGCCTCGGCGCCCTGACACGCTCCGTACCGGGGGCGATCGGGGTGTTCTTCGCGGGAATGGTCATCCTGCCGGAGGTGCTGTCGGCGGTGGACTCCGACGTCGTGAGCAACGCCGTCGCGTACTTCCCGGCGCGCGCCTCCGAATCCCTCGGCGCGGTGCTGCCGCGCGACGGGGCCCTGTCGGACGGAACGGCCCTGCTCACTCTCTGCCTGTGGGCGGTGGCGGCGCTGGCGTCGGCGGGATGGCTGCTCAAGCGGCGCGATGCATAACGATGGAGAGATGAACGGACCAGGGGCAGGGGCAGCAGTGAGCGAAGGCTGCGTCGAAGGCGGTGACAGCTCGCTCACCCAGCGCATCAACAGCGCCACCCAGCGGATCGGCGCCTTCGACAAGTCACACCCGCTGGTCTGGGACCTGCTGCTGGCCGGCAGCCTGCTGGTCGGCGGTGCGATCGACGTGTCCGGTGGCGGCTGGCGATCGGTCGCGCCCAACCCCGACGTGCCCCTGTGGCCGGCGCTGATCTGCACGGTCGGCTTCCCGCTGACCGTGCTGCGCCGCCGTACACACCCTCTCGGCGCCCTGCTCGCGATGTTCCCGCTCGCCCTGACCCTTGGCTGGTCGGGCGCCGGGCTCCAGACCGCCGTGTTCTGCGAGCTGATCGTCATCTTCAACATCGCGCTACGGCTTCCGATGCGCCAACTGGCCCTGACCGGTGTCCTGCTGGGCATCCCCCTCGTCGTGGGCGCGGCCCGATTCCCGGAGAACGGCTGGGCCATACTCCTCCAGTCGTCACTGACGAGCTTCGCGGCAGTGGCGCTGCTGGGGATCGCGGTGCGTACGAGACAGGAGTACACGGCCTCGTTGAGAGAGCGGGCGAAACAGTTGGAGATCGAACGCGATCAGCAGGCCCAACTCGCCACCGCCGCCGAACGCACCAGAATCGCACGCGAGATGCACGACATCCTCGGCCACAACCTGTCGGTCATCACGGGCCTCGCGGACGGTGGCTCGTACGCGGCAAAGAAGAACCCGCAACGCGCCACCGAGGCCTTGGACGCGATCGCCACCACCAGCCGCCAGGCCCTCACGGAACTGCGCCGACTGCTCGGCATCCTCCAGAACGACGACCTGGCCGACACCCCCGCCGAACTCGCACCCCAGCCCGGCCTCGGCGAACTGGACCAACTCATCGCCGGCGTCCGGGCCGCAGGCCTGCCCGTACAGGTCACGGTCACCGGCGACTTCGAACTCGAAGAACTCGAATCCGCGCCGAGAGGCCGCCAGCTCACGGTCTACCGCGTCGTCCAGGAAGCCCTCACCAACACCCTCAAGCACGCCGGCCCGGACGCCACAGCGACGGTCACGCTCAGCCGCACACCCGAGTCCATCACCGCGGAGATCATCGACACGGGCCGCCGAGCGACCCGAGCGAGTTCAGGAGGACGCGGCATCACCGGCATGCGGGAAAGGACGGCCCTGTACGCGGGCACACTTGACGTCGGACCACTGCCGCCGCCCGACAGCGGCTGGCGGGTCCACCTGCATCTGCCGAACGACGAGGACGACCGGCTGTGACGACCGTACTGATCGCCGACGACCAGCCCTTGCAGCGCATGGGCTTCCGGATGCTGCTGGAGAGCCAGGACGACATGACCCTGGTGGGCGAGGCGGCCGGCGGCGCCGAAGCCGTGCGTCTGATCGCCCAACTCCACCCGGACGTCGTCCTGATGGACGTCCGCATGCCGGGCCTGGACGGTATCGAGGCGACCCGCCGTATCGTCGCGGCCGGCAGCCGTACGAGGGTGCTCATCCTGACCACCTTCGACCTGGACGAGTACGCATACGCGGGCCTCCGGGCGGGCGCCAGCGGCTTTCTGGTGAAGGACGCGCTCCCCGAGGAGCTGCTGTCCGGCATCCGCGCGGTCGCGAGCGGCGACGCGGTGGTGGCACCGAGCCTCACCCGCCGCCTGCTGGACGCGTACGCGCACCGTCTCCCGACCACGTTCGGATCCGAGTCCGAGTCCGGATCCGAACGCACGACAACCCCCGAGGAACCCCATCCGGGAATCGCACTGCTCACCGACCGGGAACGGGAAATCCTCACCGTCATGGGCCAGGGCTGGACGAATACCGAGATCGCTTCCCGATTCCACCTCGCGGAATCGACGGTGAAGACGCATGTGGGCCGAGTGCTGGCAAAGACGGGATCCCGTGACCGCGTCCAGGCGGTAATCCTGGCGTACGAGGCAAAGCTGGTCGGCCCGTCATGAAGGGGGCGCCGAGAGGGCGCTTGAACGCAGAAATGCCTCAACCCCCGCACTGTGTGCGGGGGTTGAGGCCAATAATTGTTCGGCGGCGTCCTACTCTCCCACAGGGTCCCCCCTGC
>NZ_JBITIB010000056.1:0-25214 GCF_044458565.1 Streptomyces sp. NPDC050433
GGGCCGCGACCAGGTCAGCGCGGCGAGGGAAGCACCCAACGGCCCGTCGGCAGCGGGGGCGTTGCGGTCGCGGTGCGCGCCGGGGAGCTGGGCGGGGGGGGGGGGGGGGGGGGGGGGGGGGGGGGGGGGGGGCGCGCGCCCGGGGGGCGGGGGGGGGCCCCCCCCCCCCCCGGCGCCGTCGGACCGTATGTGACTACCGCGCCGCCCTGGGGCGGTCGGTCAGCAGGGACCAGATCACGAAGACGCCCAGCGCGATGACGACCACCGCCCAGACGGGCTGGTAGGGCAGCCACATGAAGTTCAAGACGATGCTGATGGCGGCCACGCCCACGCCGATCAGCCGTGCCCAGGGCGCGCGGGCGATGATGCCCAGCCCGGTGAGGGCCAGGACCGCGCCCGCCGCCACATGGATCCAGCCCCATGTGGTCAGGCTGAACTGGTAGGTGTAGGCACCGTTGAGCGTGTACACGTTGTCGCGCGCGATGCTCACGACGCCGTTCAGAACGGCCAGCACACCGTCCACGAACAGCAGGACCCCGGCGAACATCGCCCCGCCGGTCGCCCACGCCGTACCGCCCTGGCCTTTGCCTCGCGGTGTGTGATGTGCCCCCGAAGGGGTCGCGGTCTGTGCCATGAGAGCCTCCTCGGCCCAGTACGTGGCCCGCTCTCCGAACCACTCGGGCATGCGGCCGACGATCCGCCGCCCACGCCCCCACGACCAGCCGGACTAGGCCATTCGAGTGAAGGCCGACCGGCCGTGACCACCGATCGTCATTCCTGGATGTGGATGGCGAGGGCCGGACACACGGACGCGGCGTGACGGGTGTCGTCGGCCTGCTCGGCCGGGGGCTCGGCGGTGAGGAGTACGGCGATGCCGTCCTCGTCGCGCTGGTCGAACACGTCAGCGGCGGCGACCACGCACTGTCCGGACGCGACGCACTTGTCCTGGTCGAGGGTGATCTTCATGAAGGCTCCTTGGGTGAGGGGTTGGTCGTGGTGGGCATCGGCCCGGTCCCGGTCCGCCCGGTCACCAGGTGATGGGGAGTTCGTAGACCCCGTAGACGTTTCCGTCGTGCTTGAACGGGAGTTGGTCGATGTCGGCCGCGAGCCTCAGAGTGGGGACACGCCGGTAGAGGGTGCTGTAGACGACCTGGAGTTCCAGCCGGGCCAGTGGCTGGCCCAGGCACTGGTGGACGCCGAAGCCGAACGCCACGTGGTGCCGGGCGTCGCGCTCGATGTCGAGGCGGTCGGGTTCCGGGAAGGCGTCGGGGTCGCGGTTGCCGATGTCGTTGGCGATGATCAACCCGTCGCCGGCGCGGACGCGTTCACCGGCGATGTCGATGTCTTCGAGCGCGACCCTGCGGCGGCCGTTGTGGACGATGTTGAGATAGCGCAGCAGTTCCTCGACGGCCGAAGCGACCAGCTTGGGGTCCTCGGAGTCGCGCAGCAGTGCCAGCTGGGCGGGGTGTTCGAGCAGCGCGAGCGTACCGAGCGCGATCATGTTCGCGGTGGTCTCGTGTCCGGCGATCAGCAGCAGCACGCCCATCTGGGCCGCTTCGTTGCGGGTCAGCTCCCCCGCGTTCACCCGTCCGGCCAGGCCGGACAGCAGGTCGTCGGCGGGGGCGGCGATCTTCCTGCCCATGAGGTCGTCCAGATAGCCGACCAACGCGCGCTGCGCGCCGAGCCGTTGCTCGGGATCGGCGTCCCGCTTGACGATGATCTTGCTGTTGTCCTGGAAAAAGTCGTGGTCGCCGTAGGGGACTCCGAGCAGTTCGCAGATCACCAGCGAGGGCACCGGCAGCGCGAACGCGTCGACCAGGTCGACCGGTTTCGGACCGGCCAGCATCACGTCGAGCAGGTCGTCGACGATGCGCTGGACGGCCGGTCGCAGCGCTTCCACCCGCTTGACGGCGAAGGGGGCCGTCACCATGCGCCGGAGCCGGGCGTGCTCGGGATCGTCCATGAGGACGAAGCTGGCGGACCCGCCGCCGGGGGGAAGCGGGACCTGGAGCGGGTAGCCGGGCCGGTTGATGTCGGCGCTGACGCGGGGGTCGGCGAGCAGGGCGCGCTGTTCGGCGTACCGGGTCACCAGCCAGGGGGTGCTGTCGTCCCACAGCCGGACCCTGGTGAGCGGGGCCTCCTTCTGCTGGGCGACGGCGGTCGGGGGCGGGTCGAAGGGGCAGCCGGCCGCCCGGCTCATCGGGAACCGCAGGACAGTGCTGGTCATTTCTCTGCTCCAGGGGGGTGGGTGAGGGCGGTGTGGTCGTGGGGGTACGGGAGGGGGCGCGCCGGTCAGAGCGAGGCGGGGGTCCGAACCCGTCCGCCGGCGAGCGCGTCGGCGACGTCCTGGCGGCGCTGTCGGGTCTGCTTGGGCATGTTCCAGCCGACAACGCCGGTGACCCGGCCTTCTCGGCGGTACCGCGCGACGAATCGTCCGGTCGCCGGGTCACCGCCCACGACGGCCATCTCGGCGTCGGCACCGGCGGGAACGACGCCGTGCACCTGGATCTTCGTGTCGAACTGGTCGGTCCAGAAGTACGGCACGGGTGTGTACGCCCGGTCGGCGCCGAGGATGTTGGCGGCGACGGCCATGGCCTGTTCGCCGGCGTTGGTCCGGTTCTCCAGCCGTAGCAGCTCACCGAGTTGGTCATGGTGCCAGCGCGCCACGTCTCCGACGGCGTACACGCCCTGACCCGCCCGGCAACGGGAGTCACAGACAAGGCCGTTGTCGACCCGCAGGCCGCTGTCCCGGAGCCAGCCGGTCACCGGATCGCCGCCGATGGCCACGACGACGAGGTCGGCGGGCAGCACCTCGCCGTTGTCGAGGCTTACGCCGGTGACGGCGCCCGCGCTGCCGACCAGTGCGCGTACGCCGGAGCCCGGCCGCAGGCCGGTCCCGCGCGCGGTGTGCAGGTCGGCAAGCAACTCGGCGACAGCGTGGCCGAGTTGGTTGGCCATCGGGGCGGGCTGGGGTCCCACGACGGTGACGTCACATCCCATGGTGCGCGCGGTGGCGGCGATCTCCGCGCCGAGCACGCCGTCTCCGACGACCACGAGCCGTGCGGAGCCGAGGAGCGCGGCGCGGAGCGCGAGCGCGTCGCCTAAGGTGCGCAGTACGTGGACCCCGGCCAGACCGGTCTGTCCGGGAAGGGTCCTGGGGCGCGTACCGGTGGCCACGACGACCGCTTCGGCGCGCAGGGTACGTCCGGACGCGGTGCGCACCGTGCGGGTCGTCGCGTCGAGCCCGACCGCCGGGTCGCCGAGGATGAATTCGGCGCCCAGCGCCGACAGCGCGTCCGGCGGGCGCAGTTGGGCGCGCTCGGGCGGCCAGCCGCCGGCCAGCACCTGCTTCGAGAGCGGTGGCCGGTCGTACGGCGGGTCTGTCTCCGCACCGAGCACCGTGACCGTGCCCCGGTAGCCGTGGCGCCGTAATGCCTCCACCGTGGTCAGCCCGGCGGCTGACGCACCGACGACCAGCACGTCGGCGGGCTCGTGGAGTGTGCGAGGTGTGGTGTCCGGTGTCCGGTCCACCGTGGCGTTCATCGTCGGATCTCCTCCGGCTGCGGTTCGGCAAGGAACGTGGGGGGTCGCAGGGTTGACCCTCGACAGCGGCCATGGGCCGGCCGTCCAGGGCATGCGGGGGCTGAGGGTCGGGGCGAACTGGGGTGAGACCCTCGGAGTTGAGGGGTGATCAGAAGTGGGAGCCGATCGGGGTGGTTGACGGTCAGGGCTGTGTGACGGGGGCCAGCCACAGCCCGACCATCGCGTCGATGAGGCCCGTCCCCGCGTCGTGCCAGCTCGACCGTGGGGTGGCGGCGCCGAGGGCGAGCGCCCGCTCCCGCTCGGCGCAGATGTGTGTCATCAGCTGACGGGCCATGTCACCGCGGTCGGCCCGTACTTCGGCCGGCAGATCGGCGAGGCACACATCGAGACCTTCGATGATCTGGTGCAGCGAGGACGCGGACAGCGATTCCTGGACCATGATCTCGCGCAGGGCCGGATCGGTCATCGACTGTGCGGCGAATCTGGCGTACCACGTGGGGCTGCCCAGCGCGTCGAGATGGTTGGTGATCGGGCGTACGAGACAGGTGACCCAGTCCCGTACATTGGGAGTGCCGCTGATCTCGGTCACCATCCGCTGCCGGCCCCGTTCGACCGGTTCGGCGTGCTTGCGTGCGATGGCCCGTACGAGATCCGTCTTCGTACCGAAGTGGTAGCCGACGGCGGCGTTGTTGCCCTGCCCTGCCGCTTCGCTGACCTGTCGGTTGGAGACCGCGAACACACCGTGCTCGGCGAACAGCCGTTCCGCCGTGGCGAGAATCAACTCCCGCGTCGCGTCGGCCCGTTCCCCTCGGCCGGTCTTCGCTCTCACGGTCGTGAGCGTACCGGCACTTCGCGCGGGGCCACCCATCGCACATCCTCGTGGTCGGCTTCGAGTACGCGATCAGTTAACAGCTCTCATCCAACTAAAGCAAGCGACTGACTTAATATCGCCCTACCGGTCGCCGCACACGCCTCCGCACGCCTATATACCTATGTAATTACCGCCGTCCTGCATCGGAGTGGTCTCCCCAACCATTCGGTTATCAAGGGGCGTCCAGCGTCTATGGGTGCAGAGTCGACAGTCCCCATAGATAGAAAGAGAAGACCCCATGCGCATCCGCACAGCAGTCGCCGCCACCGCCATCGCCGCTCTCACCGTCCTGGGCGGCGCGGGCGCCGCCGCTGCCGCCGGTCCGGGGCCGGCCGGCGGGCACGACCGCGGCAACTCCATCGTGAACAGCGAGTTCGTCTCCACGTGGATCAAGGACAGCTTCAACACCGTCGTCATCTTCGGCGACAACATCTAAACCCCGTCGTACGCAGTCGTCGGCCCCCCGCGGTGATCCGCGGGGGGCCGGCGGCCGTTTCGGAGCCGACGACCGGTCAGAGCGAGCCTGGGACCACGAACAGAAGCCAGGTGACCAGGGGGCCGACGACGGCGATCCCCAGGCCCCAGGTCATGAGTCGGCGGAAGACCAGGTCGCGCTGGTCGGCCGGGGTGTTCGCGGTCACCAGCGCGCCGCTGGTGGAGAAGGGCGACGCGTCCACGATCGACGCGGATATGGCCAGGGCGGTGATGAGCCCCACGGCTCCCACCTGGCCGGTGAGCAGGAACGGGACCGCCAGCGGGATCAGCGCCCCGAGCATCCCGGTGGTCGAGGCGAAGGCCGACACCACGGCGCCGATCAGGCAGATCAGCAGGGCCCCCAGGAGCGGGGCGTCGATGCTCGCGACCCGCTCGCCGAGCCAGGCGATGGTTCCCATGCGCTCCATCTGGCTGACATAGGTGACGATGCCGCAGACCAGCAGCACGGTGGACCACGCGCACCGATCCACCGCGCCCTTGGCCGAGTTCGGCGCGACCAGGGTCAGGACGACGGCGATGGTCAGCGCCATCAGGCCCACATCGAGATCGAAGAAGAGGGCGCCACCGACCAGGCTGAGCAGTCCGAGGAGGGTCAGCGCACGCGGAAGGTCGAGGCGCGGAGACTCGTCCGTCGCACTCCCACCGGTCGTAGATATTTGCCCGAGCAACTTTCGCCCGCCGAAGAGCAGAAAGATGATGACGCACAGGCCGACGTTGAAGAGGAACGACGCGGTGAACAGCATCGCGGGGTTGCCGGGCAGGTCGTTGCGTTCGACCACGTTGTTGGTGATGCTGCCGAAGACCCCGATCGGCGAAAAGCCGCCCGCGCTGGCCCCGTTGGCGATGAACAGCCCCATGAGCACGGGGCTGATGCCGTACGTCGCGGCGAAACCGAGACCGATGGGCGCGACGATCCCGACTGCGGCGGGCGTGACCGCGCCGACCGCCGTGAGAACGGCGGTGACCAGGAACATGACCCAGGGGATGAGGGCGATCCTGCCGCGCACCGCCTTGACGGCCGCTTTGACGAGCCAGTCGACGGTGCCGTTGCTCTTGGCGATTCCGAACAGCAGGGTCACGCCGACCAGCACGACGAACAGATCGCCGGGGAAGCCGGAGAAGATGTCGTCGCTGGACTCGTTCGCCACCGTGGAGCCGACGATGAACGCCGCGACGATCGCGAGCACGCCCAGATGGACGGCGGAGAAGGTCGCGATAGCAAAGATGATTACCAGGGCGATGATGGAGATGACTTGATCTGACACGAGGGCTCCCTTGCCGTCGGCCGAAGGTCATGTCGCGGTGCACCGGGGCACGTTGGCGCCTTGGTGCGTCGGCGCATGACGAGCGGTGCGCGCGGCACCGGAGATGCCGGGATGTGAGACGGCGCGCGAACGTTCGCCCAAAGTTCCGGAGAAGCCCCCAGGGATGGGCAAATCATTCCGCCTGACGGAAGTCGACTTCCGCAGTCGGGAGTATTGAAGAGCTTTTCCGCCGACGTCAAGGGGGCCTGCAACATTCCTTCGGATCGGACGCGACGGGGCCCGTCCGATCCGATCGGGCGGTGGGCCCCGCCCGTTCACCCTTGGCGTGTGTGCCCCAGGGCCGCGCTGACCTGCCGCGCCGTCTCACTCACGAGTGCTCCGTGCGCGGCGGACGACTCCGGGGTCATCCGGCTCGTCGGCATGTTGACGCTGATGCTGGCGATCGGCGTACCCGCCTCGCCCAGGACCGGGGCCGCGACGGCGGAGACGTCGTCGCGCCACTCACCGCTGTTGGTGGCGTACCCGCGCTCCCGGATGCGCGCCAGTTCGGCGAGCAACGCGTCCCGGTCGGTGACGGTGGCGGCGGTGAACCCCTCCAGTCCGGCGGCCAGTTGGCGCTCGATCACCTCGGGGGCACTCGCCGAGAGCACGGCCTTGCCGTTCGCGGAGGCGTGGATGGGCAGATGCGTGCCCAGCGCCAGGATGATCCGTACCGCCTTCGAGGTCTCCAGGCGCTCGATCAGCACCACCTTGTCCACGTCGGGCACCGTCAGATGGACCGTCTCGTCGGTGCGTCTGCGCAGCTCCTCCATGAGCGGCACAGCCACGTCGCGCAGGCTCAGCTCCCCGGTGGCACGCCGTCCGACCTGCAGTGCCTTGGTGGTCAGGACCCAGCGGGTGACCTCACCGCCGGCCGGGCGGATCCACCCGGCGGTGTCCAGGGTGCGCAGCGCCCGCTGCGCCGAGCTCTTGGGCAGTTCGAGGGCGCGGGCCAGGTCGGCGACGCCCACCGGCTGCCGTGCGGCGACCTCTTCCAGAACCCGAAGTGCGTTGAGAACGCTCTGCATCCGTTGACTCCCGAGTGGTTGGCTCCTATGCTCCGCCGTGCCATCTTACGACACACCGTGCCACATTGCGGCACACCTGACAAGGGAGTTGGCCACCGTGACCACTCGCACCGGGCGGCACTTCTTGCAGATCCCCGGCCCCACCAACGTCCCCGACCAGGTGCTCCGCGCCATGTCGGCCCCGACGATGGACCACCGGGGCCCCGAATTCGCCGCGTTCACCACGAACCTGCTCGCCCGACTCGGACCGGTCTTCGGCACCTCGGGACCCGTCGTGGTCTTCCCCGGCTCCGGCACGGGGGCCTGGGAGGCCGCCCTCGTCAACACCCTCAGCACCGGCGACCGCGTACTGCACGTGGAGACCGGCCATTTCGCCACCCTCTGGCAGCGCATGGCCACCGAACTCGGCCTCTACGTCGACTTCGTACCGGGCGACTGGCGGCACGGCGCCGACCCGGAGACCGTCGCCGAACGCCTCGCGGCCGACACCGCCCATACGATCAAGGCCGTCTGCGTCGTCCACAACGAGACATCGACCGGCGTGACCAGCCGGATCGCCGAGATCAGGCAGGCGATGGACGCGACGCGGCACCCCGCGCTGCTCCTCGTCGACACGATCTCCTCGCTCGGCTCGATCGACTACCGGCATGACGAATGGGGCGTCGACGTCACGGTGGCCGGCTCCCAGAAGGGCCTGATGCTCCCACCGGGCCTGAGCTTCAACGCGGTCAGCGAGAAGGCACTCACCGCTTCCCGCACGTCGGGGCTGCGCACGTCGTACTGGGACTGGCAGCCGGTCATCGAGGCGAACCGGCGCGGCTTCTTCCCGTACACCCCCGCCACCAATCTGCTCTACGGGCTCGACGAGGCCCTGCGAATGCTCGCGGCGGAGGGCCTGCCCGAGGTCTTCGCCCGGCACGACCGGCACGCGGCGGCCACCCGGGCAGCCGTGCGCGGCTGGGGACTTGAGGTGCTCTGCGCCGACGACCGCGAACACTCGTCCGCGCTCACCGCGGTGCTCGTACCCGACGACGTGGACGCCGACAAGGTGCGCGAAGTCATCCTCGACCGGTTCGACATGTCCCTGGGCGCCGGGCTCGGCAAGCTCGCCGGACGCATCTTCCGGATCGGACACCTCGGGCACTTCAACGACCTGACGCTCGCGGGCACGCTCGCCGGGGTGCAGATGGGTCTTCAACTGTCGGGCGTACGCGTCGATCCGAGCGGTCTCAACGCGGCGCTGGACGTCCTGAGCACGGGCTGAACACCGAGGAGGCCAGACCGGCATGACCATCACCAGGGGCGAGCGCCCCGCCCACGAGAGCCCGGAGCACCAGGAGTTGGCCCGCACGCTCCAGCGGGAGCTGGCGAGGGATCTCGACGGGGAGGTCCAATTCGACGACTACACACGGCAGTTGTTCGCGCGGGACGCGAGCATGTACGCGATCACCCCGCTCGGGGTGGTCTTCCCGCGCAACGCCGACGACGTGGCGGCGGCCGTAGCCGCCGCCGCTGCCCACCAGGTGTCCGTGGTGCCGCGCGGCGCCGGGACGAGCCTGGCCGGCCAGACCGTCGGTCCGGGCCTGGTGCTGGACATGTCCCGGCATCTGAACCGCATCGTGGAGCTGGACCCCGGCAGCGGTACGGCGCTGGTCGAGGCCGGAGTCGTACAGGACCAGCTCAACCGGGCCGCGAGCCCCTGGGGGCTGATGTTCGGCCCGGACACCTCGACCAGCAACAGGGCCACCATCGGCGGGATGATCGGCAACAACTCGGCCGGCAGCGGATCCCTGCGCCACGGTATGACGATCGACCATGTCCGGGAACTCGACGTGGTGCTCTCGGACGCGAGCCGGGTCCGCCTGGACCGGGTCGACGAGGCCGAACGTGCGCGGCGGGCAACCCGGCCCACGCTGGAGGGCGCTCTCTACCGGGAGCTGCCCGAGATCGTACGGGCCAACGCGGCGGCCATCGCCGAGGGCTTCCCGGCGCACTGGCGCCGCGCCTGCGGTTACCGGCTGGACCGGCTGGCGCGCGAGGAAGCCAGCTTCGACCTGGCCACATTCGTGGTCGGTTCAGAGGGGACGCTGGCCGTCGCGACCAGCGCGCTGGTCGATCTGGTGCCCAAGCCGAGCCGTACGGTGATCGCCGTCGGCCACTTCACCTCCGTGGCCGGAGCGATCGCCGCGACGCAGGACGCGCTGGCCTGCGACCCGGCCGCCGTGGAGCTGATGGACCGGACGATCCTCGACCTGTCCCGCCGCAAGATCGAGTACGCGGCACTGGGCGACCTCCTGAACGGAGATCCCGAGGCCCTGCTCTTCGTCTCCTTCAGCGGAGACGACGAGGCCGAGCTGCTGGGGCAGTTGAAGCGGCTCACCGCGCTGTGGGCGAAGAACGGGCACGGATATCACACCCTGCGAGCGGTCACCCCGGCCCAGCAGTCCTCGCTGCTGAAGGTCCGCAAGGCCGGGCTCGGTCTGCTGATGGCGGCCAGCGAGGGCACCAAGCGCCCGCTGGCCTTCGTCGAGGACACCGCCGTCGACCCCGTCCATCTCGGTGACTACACCCGCAGCTTCAAGGAAGTCCTCGACCGGCACGGCATGACGGCCGGTTTCTACGGCCACTGCTCGGTCGGCTGTCTGCACATCCGGCCGTTTGTCGACCTCGCCGACCCGGCGGAGGTGGTCAAGATGCGCAGTGTCGCCGAGGAGATCAAGGATCTCGTCGCGGAGTACGGCGGCGTCAACTCCAGCGAGCACGGCGACGGTCTGGCGCGCAGCGAGTTCAACCGGGAGATCTTCGGCGACGTGCTGTACGAGGCGATGCGTGAGGTCAAGAAGCTCTTCGACCCCGACGACGTACTCAATCCGGGCAAGATCGTGGACGCGCAGCCGATGACGGAGAACCTGCGGGACGCGGCGCTCAAACCCGTCGAGCCCCTGCGCACCCGGCTCTCCTTCGAAGTCATCGGCGCGGGAACGGGCCACGGACTCGCTGACGGCGGCGGTGGCGCCATGCGCGCGGCGGCGGACCGGTGCATGAACATCGGCCTGTGCCGCAAGTCGGGCAGCGGCGCCATGTGTCCCTCGTACATGGCCACCCGCAAGGAGGAGGACTCCACCCGCGGCCGGGCCGCCGCCCTGGTCAAGGCCCTGTCCGAGCCGGACCCGCGCACCGCGCTCGGGGACGAGCGGCTGCACGAGGTCCTCGACCTGTGTCTGATGTGCAAGGCGTGCAAGAGCGAATGCCCCCTCGGTGTCGACATAGCGACCCTCAAGAGCGAAGCGCTCTCGCACCACCACGACCTCCACGGAGTGCCGCTGCGCTCCCGTCTGTTCGGTTCGATCCGGTTCCTGAACCGCGTGGGCTCGGCGACCGCCCCGCTGTCCAATCTGCCGGGCAAGATCCCCCTGGTGCGCCGGCTGATGGAGCGCACGGTGGGCATCACCGCGGCGCGACCGCTGCCGGTCTTCGAACGCCAGAACCTGCAGCGCTGGTTCCGGCGCCGTAAAGCGACCACGCACCCGGTCACCCAGGGCACCGTCACGTATCTCGCCGACTCCTTCACCACCTTCACCGAGCCGGGCATCGGGCGCGCGGCCGTCGAACTGCTGGAGCGGGCGGGGTGGGACGTACGGCTGGAGAGCGGTGTCTGCTGCGGCAGGTCGAGTCTGTCCAAGGGCCTGGTGGACGACGCGAAGGACAAGGCCCGCCATCTGGCGGACACCCTGAGCAAGTCGACCGAAGCGGGCTCGCCGGTCGTGGGCTGCGAGCCCTCGTGCCTGATGACACTGCGCGACGAGCACCGGGCCCTGCTGCCGGACGATCCGGCGGTCAAGGACATCGCCGGGAGGGTGCGCCAGGTCGAGGAGTTGCTGGTCGAAGCCATCGACGACGGGCGGCTGCGACCGCGCGAGGACTCCTGGCCGGCCGGGCGCACGCTGATGTACCACGGCCACTGTCACCAGAAGGCGGAGGTGGGCACAGCCGCGACGGTCGCGCTGCTCAACCGTATTCCGGGCGTGACGGTGGTCGAACTGGACGCGGGCTGCTGCGGGATGGCGGGATCGTTCGGCTTCGAGTCGGAACACTACGACGTGTCGATGACGGTGGGTGAGGACCGGCTCTTCCCCGCGATCACGGCCGAACCGCCGGACACGGTGGTGGTCGCGACGGGGGTGTCCTGCCGGCAGCAGATATTCCACGGCACGGAGCGCGACGCCTGGCATCCCGTCCAACTGCTGCGGGAGGCGGTGACATTCGACTGACCTCTGCGGCGCGGCGCCCACGATTTCCGGAAGGTCGCATTCAGCACCGGGCGGGCGAATCGCCCCATATCCTCAAGGTCGGCCTCCGGGGGGGAGGCCGACCGTCGAGGAGGGGAACATGTCGAAGATTTCGAGACGTTCGCTGCTGGGGTACTCGGGAACTGCCGCTGCGGGCGCCGAGGCACGCGGCTGGTCTCCGATCACGTTCTACGGCACTCCGCCGCCGGCCCCGCTGAACTGACGGTCCGCACGGCGACGGCCTGGCCCGGACCCTGATGCGGTCCGGACAGGCCTGTCGTCGATTGCCCACCGGTGTCAGGGTCCGTGTTCCTCCACCTCCTGTCTGGGGGCACCGGCCGGGTGGGCCGGTGCGGTTCCTTCGGTGGTGACGACGACCACCTGGTCCTCGGTGCTCCACTCGCGCCGTTCGGCCTTGTGCGGGTTGAGCCGGACCCCGTGGTCGGGTGCCGTCGTACGCCGGTCGTGGCAGCGGTAGCCGATGGCGCACTCGCCTCGGTCGCGAGCGGCGGCCACGACCGTGGCGAAGGTGGCCTCACTGCCGGGACGGACGTACGTCCCAACGGGACGCAGGCAGATCATGCTTCCGTCGGCCGAGAACAACTCGTCGAACACGGCCGCCAGATGCCGGTTCTGCGCGATCTGTGCCATGAGCAGCCCGGTCAGCTCTCCGCTGACGATGACGTCGGAGCCGGGGTTGACCGGTGCCAGTGGCCGGTTGCGGTCGTCGGTGAGTTCGCTGACCACGCGTAACTCCCGTCCTCCGGTGCGTTCTTCGAGCAGCCGCAGGGCCAGCAGCGTGACCAGTGTCCAGTCGTCGGGGAGGTCCGGGCCGTCGCGCGGGTCGGGGCCGAGGACGACCAGCCCGTCGTACGGCGCGAGGTCCAGCCCGAGCAGGGTCTCGGGCCGCGACAGGGCGGCGGACCGGAACCGTACGGCCAGCCGGGCGCCGTCCGTCGTCTCCCCCGACTGATCGGGATCCCGATCCGCCTCCGGCTCCCGTGGTCCAGGTACGGCCCGGTCCGTCACCACGTCCAGAACGGAACCCGGTCTGGCCGTACGCCGTAACTGCGCCACGACCAGCGGCGCCCGCCGATTCCAGCCCAGCATCAGCAGGCGCGCCGGCTCCTCCGGCGGAGGCCGGTCCGTGGCGATCACCGACGGGTCGACGAGGTGCCGGCAGTCCCCTGATCGTGCCGTGCCTTCGTCACGGGTGAGGACGATCAGCCGACTGCCCGGCGCGACGACGGTGTCGGCGGGCGGGTTCAGCCGCGTATGTCCCTGAGGGGTGAGCAGCCCGATCACGCAGGAGTCGGCGTGGCCCAGCAGGGCCGCGCCGAAGGGACCTCCGTGGAAGGCGGTCGCGTCGGTGACATGGAACTCGTCACCGGCGAAGTCGAGCAGGTCACGCAGGACGAGGGAGAGGCCGGGGCGGCCGACGCACTGCGCGATGAGCCGGGCCGTGACGGTGTCGGTCTCCAGGACCGTGCCGCGCGAGCCGGCCGCCAGCCGGGCCGGTGCGCGGTAGTGGTCGTCCCGCACCGCCGCCAGCACCGGCGGTCCGCCCGGCCCCTCACCGATGACCGCCCGCAGCGCGAGCAGGGTCCGCAGGATCTCGGCGTCGGCGCCCGGTCCCGCCGACGGCAGCACCAGTACGGTGCTCGCCGTCCGCGGGCTGACCAGGGCGAGTACGGCCGGGTCGCTCGCGGGACCGCTGCGGCAGATGACCCGCGCGCGTGCGACCGGACCGACCCGAGCGGCCAGTGCCCGCTCCATCTCGCTCTTGTCCCGGTCGGCAAGCAGGACGACGGCCCGCGGCCGGTGCCGGGCTCGCCCGGCCCGCGACGCCGGGGTGCCCCGGTCGGCCTGCGCGGCCACCAACTCCCCAACCACCGTGGTCACTTGGTCCGACCAGCCGAGCACGACGACATGGTCCTGCTCCAGGACCGTGGACCGCCCCCGGCTCAACTCCGCCATGCGCTCGGCCAGACTGTTGGTGATCACCCCGACCAGCGTCGACACGCACAGCAGAGCGACCAGCCCGAGCAGGGCGGACAGCACCATCCGCAGCGGTGTACCGGTCATCGCGCCCAGGCGCAGCGTCTCCGCGCTCGTGCGCCAGGCCGCCGTCAGCCGGCCCGACAGCGATCTCGGCGAGCCGGGGTCCGTCCACGCCAGCAGCACGCTGACCGGGAGGACGACGGCCAGGCAGGTGATCACCAGCCAGCCCATCATGGTGCCCGTGCTGCGGGCCAACGTGCGGTCGAACCAGTAGCGCGCCCGGTCCCGCGACGAGACCGGCCGCCGCCCCTTTGCCCGTGCCACTCCCGACCCCCTCTCCCCATGCCCTGTGCTGCGGGTAGGCGCTGGTCGGCCCCGCCATCGCACAGTGCCTGCCCACGGCATCGGAACACGCCGTAATCGGGAGCCGGTTCACCCGATCGGGCAGGCGCCCGCCGCGACCTCCCTGCCGAGGGCGGGGAGGGCGCGGTTGTCCGCCGGGTTCATGCGCAGGATCTCGCACACCGCCCGCAACTGAGGAGTGGTCGGGGTGGGCATGTGCAGAGGCTGCTGCGGCGAGACGCGCAACTGGTCGAGCACACCGAGCACACCGAGTAAGACCAGGTCAGAGCCCCGGCGCGCCCCAGACCGGGAACCAGCGGGCGAGGTCGGGCTCGATCCGCAGGTCGTCACCGAGGATCGCTCTGACCTGTAGCTCCCGCTGGTTGTCGCGCTTCTCGGCGGTGCCGGGCAGCGGCGCGAAGGGGTAGAAGCTGCCGCGCTTGTAGAGGTAGACGAGGGCGAGGGGTCGCTGCTCCAGGTCCCGGAAACTGATCAGTGAGCAGAGCAGTTGCGGTCCGAAGCCGCCGTCCTGGAGCAGTGTGTTGACCGCGTGCAGATCGTTGACCAGCGTGGCCGTGTCGCTGGACGCCTGGCGGGCGAGGAGCCAGGTGTAGCCGTACGAGTCCTGGCTGAACTCCACGGGGTGGCTGTCCTGGCCGGTGTCCGCGTCGAGCAGTTCCTGTACGTCCTGCCTGATCCGGGCGAAGCCCCCGCCCTCGACTCCGGCGAAGCAGACCGAGCCGAGGCCGGTGGGTGTGTAACCGGCCCCGGCCTGGAGGGTGAGCGCGGCGGAGGGGAGGGCGAACAGCTGGTCGAGATCGGGTCGGACCGGTTTACTCCGGCCGAGGATGGTGTCGAGAAGGCCCACAGGACCAGCTCCTCACGGTGCGGGTGGGTGAGGGACGGACGACGGACGGACCCGGTTCACGGACGGGCCAGATCGGCGGAGAGCCGGGCGAGCTGGTCGAGCCGCTGTTCCAGGGTCGGGTGGGAGGAGAACAGCCGCCCCAGGCTCTCGCGGGAGGAGAAGGCCGGCACGAAGAAGAAGGCGTTGTACGGCTCCGCCTTCCGCAGGTCCCTCGTCGGGATTCGTGCCATCTGGCTGTCCACCTTGGTCAGCGCCGAGGCGAGTGCCGAGGGTCGGCCGGTGAGCAGTGCGGCCGTGCGGTCCGCGGACAGCTCGCGATAGCGGGAGAGCAGCCGCGTGAGCAGGAAGCCGATCGCGTAGACAACGGCGCTGACCAGCGGGATCACCAGGATCGCGATACCGGCGGGACCGGCGTTGCTGGCGCTCCTCGACAGTCCGCTGTAGAGCGCCATGCGGGTCAGCAGGCCCGACAGCACACCCAGGAACGACGCGATGGTCATCACGGCGACATCGCGGTGCGCGACGTGCGACATCTCATGGGCGAGGACGCCCTCCAGCTCCTCCGGTTCCAGTCTGCGGAGCAGGCCTGTGGTGGCGCAGACCAGTGCGCTGCGTTCGCTACGACCGGTGGCGAAGGCGTTCGGTATGTCGCTGTCGGCGATCGCCACCTTGGGTTTGGGCATGTCGGCCAGTGCGCAGATACGGTCCACGACACCGTGCAGCTCGGGTGCCTGTTCCGGGGTGACCTCGCGCGCGCCCATGCCGAAGGCCGCGATCTTGTCACTGAACCAGAACTGGGCGACGAAAAGCACCCCCACGAGAATCAGGATGACCGGCCAGAACTTGCCCAGCACGGCCAGCAGCACACCGACGAGGACCACGTACAGCAGACCGATCAGGAACATGGTGGTCACCATGCGCGTGGTCAGGCCGCGGTCCTTGGTGTACCGGTTTCGTGTCATCACTCGCCTCCGTCAGATCTCTACACGTGCCATTTTCCTCCACATCTCGGCAAAACGGCGTAAATAGAATGTATGGACGGTATGGGCCGGACGCCCGGCCCTACGGGAAGGGGCCGGGCACTCTAGGCTGCGACCGACCCTGCACCGGCCTCAATCCCAGGAGCGCGAACCGTGTTCGACCTCGCACCAGAGCACCCGTATCCCGACGGCCACCGACCGGACGAGGCGCCCGCACCGCACCCGCTGCTCGCACCCGTACTCGGTCTCCTGGGCACGTGGCACGGCCGGGGACACGGCGGATACCCCACACTGTCCGGCGACTTCAGGTACGCGCAGGAGATCACCTTCAGCCATGACGGCCGTCCCTTCCTGCGCTACGAGACGCGGGCCTGGCTGCTGGACGCCGACGACGTACCGCTGCGCCCGTCGGCGCGGGAGAGCGGCTGGTGGCGGCTTCAGCCCGACGGGCGGGTGGAGGCGCTGATCACCCAGCCCACCGGTATCGCGGAGATCGCGGTGGGCCACGCGGCCGGGGACATCGTCGACCTCGCCACCACCGAGGTGGCCCGCACCCCCACGGCCAAGGAGGTCGACGCCACCCGCCGGCGCTACACCCTGACCGACGACGGCGCGCTCACGTTCGTCCACGACCTCGCGGCGGTGGGTCAGCCACTGCAACACCACCTCTCGGCCGAGCTACAACGCGGCAGGTAGCGACCACCACATAGCGGGCCGGGCGTCACAGCAGGAGCGCGCCCGCGACGGTTCCGGCCGCGCCGAGCAGCAGGCACAGGACGATGAAGGCGATGTCCAGGACGGTGGAACGGCGGGTGGCGGTGAGGTCCAGGGTGAAGGCATCGAGATTGTCGGGCGGGTAGTGGACGGTGACTTCCGCGCCGTACGTGGTTTTCGGGTCCTTCGGCTCGGCGCGGAGACGGGCGGCGACGGCCGTTCCCTCGCTAGTGGTGAAGGTGATGAACGCGGTGTGGCTGGTCCAGACGGACTCGCCGTCGTCGTGGACGGACGTGAGGACGGCCGCGACGCGGCCCGGCGCCGCGATGATCGGCCGGGCCGCTTCTCGGCGCGTCAGACGGAGGTCGTGGCGCAGGACGAACGACATGACGACGGCCAGCGGCACACCCACACCGAGCAGCACCCACGGGTAGCCGCGGAGTATCGCGGTGTCGGCGACCAGGCCGCAGTAGAGCAGAAACACCGCGAAGTGGGGCCAGCCCAGGCCGTGTTGGCCGTCCTGGACGTCGTAGGTGATCTCGAAACGCTCGGGGTGGCCGGGCGGGTGGATCACGGCGATCTCGCGGCCCACCCAGACCGCATCCAGCTGGATCCCGGCCTCGCTCACGTACGGCAGGACGTGCTCCTGCCCGGTGACGGGGTCGGGGAAGGCGACCACCACGGGTATCCCGAGAATGCCCGGACCACCGTGCTCAGGGATCCGCACCTCCGCTATCCGCCCCGGCACCCGAACCGCCCGCTGTGCCCGGGTGACCCCGGCGAGCGACCGCCCGTATCCGATCAGCGCCAGTACGCCGCACCCCACGCACCACAGCACCAGCACTCCGTGCCAGTCCATGTCCGCCCCCCTGCCGTCGCCCGCCGCGGAACCCGCGTGCACAGGACGGAACTCCCTGCTGAGGTCGGTGGCTCGTACCACCGGTTCCCCTGCGGGTGTTCCCGGAGGTCATCATGCCGCAGCGGACCGGGGGGCCGGCAGGGCTCCGCACGCCTGCCGGCCCCCGGCCCGCGCTGCCGGATTCAACGCGACCCCCGAAGGGTAGAAATGGGGTGTTTTGCGAATCCCTCCGAGGCGGTGACTGCGGTACCTCGCGCGAGGCAGGGAGGTGTCAGTGATGACCGGGATGCAGTTCGGCATATTCACCGTGGGTGACGTGACCCCCGATCCGACGACAGGCAGTGCTCCTACCGAGGCGGAGCGTATCCGGGCCACGGTGACCGCGGCCCGTAAGGCGGAGGAGGTCGGCCTCGACGTCTTCGCCACGGGTGAGCACCACAATCCCCCCTTCGTGCCCTCCTCCCCCACCACTCTGCTCGGTTATATCGCCGGGCAGACAGAGCGGATCATCCTGTCGACGTCGACCACGCTGATCACCACGAACGACCCTGTCAAGATCGCCGAGGACTTCAGCGTCCTCCAGCACGTGTCCGGCGGCCGTACCGACGTGATGCTGGGACGCGGGAACACCGGACCGGTCTATCCGTGGTTCGGCCAGGACATCCGTCAGGCCATCCCCCTGACGGTCGAGCACTACGACCTGTTGCGCAGGCTGTGGCGCGAGGAGGTGGTCGACTGGGAGGGGAAGCTCCGCTCGCCGCTCCAGGGCTTCACCCTCGCTCCCCGTCCGCTGGACGGCATCCCGCCCTTCGTGTGGCACGGCTCCATCCGCACTCCCGAGGTCGCGGAGCTGGCCGCGTACTACGGGGACGGGTTCTTCGCCAATCACATCTTCTGGCCCGCGTCACACACCCGGAAGATGGTGGAGATGTACCGGCAGCGCTTCGCGCACTACGGGCACGGCACACCACAGTCCGCCCTCGTCGGCCTGGGCGGACAGGTGTTCATGCGTCCCAACAGCCAGGACGCGGTACGGGAGTTCCGGCCGTACTTCGACAACGCGCCCGTGTACGGGCACGGGCCGTCCCTGGAGGAATTCAGCTCGCTCACCCCCTTGACCGTCGGCTCCCCGCAGCAGGTGATCGACAAGACGCTGAGCTTCCGGGAGTACGCGGGCGACTACCAGCGCCAGTTGTTCCTCGTCGACCACGCGGGGCTGCCGCTCAAGACGGTGCTGGAGCAGCTGGACCTCCTGGGGGAAGAGGTGGTGCCGGTACTCCGCAAGGAATTCGCCGTCGGCAGGTCCGCCGAGGCGCCGGACGCCCCCACACACCAGTCGCTCCTGCGGGAGCGCGACGCGAACGACGGAGTTGGAGGTCCGACGACGTGACGGACGTGACGGACGTGACGACGAGAATCACGATCATCACCGGCGGACTGCGCGAACCGTCCTCGACGCGCATGCTCGCGGGCCGTCTGGAGGCGGCCGTACGTACGCAACTCACCGCCGCCGGCGGCACGGTGGAGTCCTCGTTCGTCGAACTGCGTCCCCTGGGACACGCGATCATCGACGCGATGCTCAGCGGATTCCCGACGGCGCAGCTGGAGAAGGCGTTCAGCACGGTCGCGGACGCCGACGGGGTCATCGCGGTCACCCCCGCGTTCAACGCTTCCTTCAGCGGTCTGTTCAAGTCCTTCTTCGACGTGCTCCCCGAGGAGACGCTGTCGGACATGCCCATCCTCATGGGAGCCACCGGCGGCACCGAGCGGCACTCACTCGTCCTCGAACACGCACTGCGACCGATGTTCTCCTACCTGCACGCCATCGTGTCGTCGAGGGGCGTGTACGCCGCCACCGACGACTTCGGCTCCCAGAGCGGGGAAGTCCTGCGCGACCGCATCACAGCCGCCGCGGCCGACTACGCCCGCCTGGTCCAGGGCTGCGGCCCCCACCGCCGACGCGACACGTTCGGCGAGGGCGCCGCAGCCATGGAACAACTCCTTGGTCGCGACCGGTCCTGATGGGCGGCCGGCGCCGGGTGAATGGTCCGGGCCCGTCGGGTGACGGGCCCGGACCTTATCGGTGGGCGGTCAGACGCGGTCCGCCGCGATCAGGAGGTACTGGAAGGAGCCGTCCTTGTACGAGTTGATGAACGCCTCCTCGATACCGGTGACCAGTGAACTCGTCGCCCGCAGCTCCCAGTAGGGCAGAGTCTCGGCGGTCAGGTCGATGATCGCCTGCGGTACGAGACGGTTGCCGGCCATGGCCTTCAGATACTCCCGGCGGGAGTGGATGTTGCACTCGAAGTGCGCGTTGATCTGGGAGACCCACTTCGAAGGCTGGCCGTAACGCGGGTTCCAGCAGCCGGTGATGGTCACATAGCGGCCTCCGACCTCAAGGACCCGGGAGTGCTCGGCGAAGAGGTCGTCCAGGTCGACGTACATGCTCGACTCGTTGTTCCACGAGCCTGCGGCCTGTCCCGTTTCGAAGGGCATGTCCAGCATGTTGCACACGCGCGCCTGGACGTGGTCGTCGATACCGAGTTCGCGGGCACGCCGGTTGCCGAAGTCGGCCTGCTTGGCCGACAGCGTGACTCCCTCGACCTTGCAGCCGAAGCGCTGGTGGGCCATGACCATCGAACCGCCCCGGCCGCAGCCGGCGTCCACGAGCGTGTCGTCGCGCCCGATGGAGCCGAGCTGGTCCAGGAGGACTTCGGCCTGGGCGGACTCCAGCCGGTGGAGCTCGGCGATCAGCCTCTTCTCGTACCCGCTGTCCTCGGCGTCCCCGAGGGCGGCGTGATCGATGTCACCGATGCCGTAGTGGTGGTGGTAAAGCCCGTCGACGTCGCCGAGACGCAGATTCACGGGCCTGGCCTCGCCGTCCCAGTACCGGGCGATATCACCTTGGTAGGGCGACGCCGGAGCGGGGATGTAGACGGACGAGCCGGTGGAGAGCTGGGTGCTGGTCACAGTGAAGTGGGCTCCTTACCAGAAATCGGGCAGGCTGTATCGGTAGGTGTTGGTCTGGTGCCAGTAGTGATTGCCGTCGACCCATACGGCGACCCCCCGCAGGAAACGCAGCAGGCTCGGGACAGGGCAGGCGGCAGCGAGGGCGGCGGCGGCCGTTTCGAACTCGTGCATGAGGTCGTTGTGGACCTCGACCGCCTTCAGATAGCCGTCCCGGTCGGAGACGCCCTCACGTTCGGCGATCACCACCGGCAGGTTCAGATGTAGGCCTGGGCTCTTGAGTTCCTTGGTGTACGAATAAAGGTCGTTGACGATGGTGGTCGCGTTGCCGGCCAGCGCGATCACCCGCTGCATCGCGGCCTGCGCGTGCAGGTCGGCGGGCAGTTCGTAGCCACCGACGGTGTCGGTGATCGTGGGGCAGGGGCGGAAGTTGTTGAACTGGCGCATCGCCAGGTACTCCCACACCTCGGGCACGTGATCCGTCTCGGCCCAGGCGGCCTCGGCGAGGTAGCCCAGATGCAGACGGGCCATGTCGTGGCGGAACCGGTCGGTCTGCGAGTCGGTCGCCTGCCGGGAGAAGTACTCCATGGCGGAGTGGTAGGCACGCCGGGGTCCGTCCGACTTCAGTGACTCCGCCCACTGCGGCTGGTACTCCTTCGTCGTGTGCACCGGGTCGAGAGCGGTGTGTGCGAGCAGGAGGCGGCTGCCGAGTCCGACGGGTGAGCCGCCGTGATCCTCGCAGTAGCAGTCGTCGACCGCGTTCTCGGCGACCATCAGCCGGGTGGCGATCATCAAGTGATCGACCGTGGGAGCGTCCGGATGGCAGGCGACCATGTAACGGCCGACGGAGAAGCCGTCGAACTGGTCCTCCCACTCGGGCGGGAACGCCTGGACCTCGTCCACCGCCCATTCCTTGATCCTTCGGCCGATCTCTTCCACCCGTACCGGGTCGGGCGGCGGAACGGGGTGGTGGTAGAGGCCGGGGATCGGTTTTCCCTCCACCGGTGTCTCCGGCTCCGGCGCATCCGAATGCTCCGAATGCTCCGGAGGCTTCGGAGCGGCGACGAGAACTTCAGGTGCCGGTACGGCCGGAGGTTCCGCGCGTCGTCCCAGGTGCAGGCTCGCCGTGCCCAGACCGTTGGGGCCGCCCAGGATCCGTCCCAGGTCGGGGCTCGGTTGCCTCACCTCCGCGGCGGCGGACAGACTCGACTGCAGAGGGGAAGGCCCGGCATCGGGCATCCGTAACTCCTTGGTGAGGTGGGTGGCACCGCCTAGCCGCGAGTGCGGGCGATCTGCACGTTCTCCAGGATGCCGAGGGCGTCGGGCACCAGGACGGCGGCGGAGTAATAGGTGCTGACCAGGTACGACATGATCGCCTGCTCGCTGATGCCCATGAAGCGCACCGACAGGCCCGGTTCGTACTCGTCGGGCAGGCCGGTCTGGCGCAGACCGATGACGCCCTGGTTCTCCTCGCCGGTGCGCATGGCGATGATGGAGCTGGTGTTCTCCTTGGTGACGGGGATCTTGCCGCAGGGCAGGATCGGGACCCCGCGCCAGGCCGGGACCTGCTGGCCGCCGAGGTCGACATGGTTCGGGTAGAGCCCACGACGGTTCAGCTCGCGCCCGATCGCCGCGATCGTCCTGGGGTGGGCGAGGAAGACCTTGGTGCCGCGGCGACGGCTCAGCAGCTCGTCCAGGTCGTCCGGGGTGGGCGGGCCGGAGTGCGGCTGGATGCGCTGCTTGAAGTCGGCGTTGTGGAGCAGCCCGAACTCCCGGTTGTTGACCAGCTCGTACTCCTGGCGCTCACGCAACGCCTCGATGGTGAGCCTGAGTTGCTCCTCGGTCTGGTTCATCGGACCGTTGTAGAGGTCGGCGACCCTGGTGTGGATGCGCAGAACGGTCTGCGCGACGGAGAGTTCGTACTCGCGCGGCTTCAGTTCGTAGTCCACGAACGCGCCTGGCAGCCTTGCCTCGCCGACGTGACCGGCGGACATCGCGATCTCGGCCTCGCCGTGCTTGTTCTGCCGCTGGTGGGGAAGTGAGCTGATCCGCTGGATATGCGTCTGGAGGGCCGGCGCCGAGGACACCACGGCGGCGAAGTCGGAGCGGGACAAGGTGAGCAGCGTGCCGTTGGTCTCGGCGGTGGCGGTGTAGTCCCACGTCGCGTCGCCGTCCAGGAGCGCGTCGTCCCCGAACCGGTCGCCGTCGGCGAGGACGGCGACGGCGACCTCGTCGCCGTACTTGCCGACGGAGGTCTGGTTGATACGGCCGTGTGCGATGAGGTGGATCTGCTCCGCGGGCGTCCCGCGCTCGACCAGCGTCTCACCGGCGCGGAAGTCGCGCTGGACGCACCGGTCGGCGATCGCGGTGAGCACGGCGACATCGTCGAAGCCCTGGAGCAGGGCCAGTTCGCCCAGCTCGCGGGGGATCACCCGGACGTTGGCACCCTCCTGTACGAACTCCACGCGCCCGTCGCCGACGGTGTAGGTCAGTCGGCGGTTCACCCGGTAGTTGCCGCCCTTGGTCTCGACCCAGGGAAGCGTCCGCAGCAGCCAGCGGGAGGTGATCTCCTGCATCTGCGGGGCGGACTTGGTGGTGGTGGCCAGGTTGCGGGCAGCCGCGGTGCCCAGGCTGGACTGCGGTGGCGACTCCGGCTGTGCTACCTGGCTGGCATCAACGGTCATCGGGCTGGTTCTCCTTTGCGACGGCGGTGATCGGCGTACACGCGCCAACCGATGAAAGGGAAAAGAAGAAGGTGAAGCGCGGGCGATCCGTCCAGATCCAGGGGAACGCTAACGGCCTGTGCGCCCAACTCGCCCGTAGAGTCCGCCGAGTTACCTCGATACGGCGATCTTGTACCCCATGAGGTTTATATTGCTGGCAGACGGTGTTCGAGCGTTCGACCGCTGGGGGCGGTACGGGTCGGCCCACCGCACCGCCCTCCGAACCGACGAACGCGGGGGTCAGCCCTTCAGGCTGTAGAAGTGCATCGGTGAGTTCGGCCGGAAGCCGATACGCGGGTACACGGGCGCCCCGGCGGCGGTCGCGTGCAGAGTGGCGCGGGTCAGTCCGGTGGCCCGGCCGCCCTCGTACAGCGCCTTTCGTGTCACCGCCTCGCCGTAGCCTCGGCGCTCCCACTTCGGGTCCGTGGCGACGAGCACGACGAACAGACGGCCCGCCGCCTCCACCGCCCCGGCACAGGTCACCGGCACGCCGTCCCGCATGCCCAGATACGCGTACACCTCGTTCTTCCACAGCGTGGAGCCGGCGAGTCCGTCGCGGCCGTCCTCCACGGAGAATCCGTACGCACGGGAGTTGAGGTCCGCGTAGGCGAGCAGCTGTTCGTCGGTGGTCACACGCACAAACGTCAGGTCGGGGTGGACCGGCTCGGGGACGGGGAGGATGTCTCCGGCCATGCCGGTGCCGGGGAAGGCGTGTTCGAGGAGGGCTTGCCCGGCCGCTGTCTCCAGCGCCGCGCGCGCCCCGTCGTCGAGAAGATCCTCGAAGACCCACAGGAAGCCCGGACGCTCCTTCGAGCGCATGATCTCCGCCGCCTGGCGCAGGCGTCGCTCCACCAGGTCCGCGTCCGCGCCGACATCGGTCAACGTGAGGCAGTTCCAGAACGGAAACCGGCAGTCCGCCCAGCGAACGGCGATGCCGGGAAGGTCTCGTACATCCGCGCCCGCGTCCCGGTCGAGCACCATCGCCCGCCAGACCGTGGCAAGTTGCTCCATCGATTCGACCGAGTCCGCAAGGTCCGCAAGATCCGCCACTGAAACCCCTCAGGTTGTCGCGTCCGCCGCGTGCGTCATGAGCTGTCAAGTGGAGAACGATGCCTGTACGTCATGGTTCCGCGAGGTCAGGAAGCCAGCAATGACGCGAAACGGTCGAGATCGACGTTGCCGCCGCTGATGATGACCCCGACCCGCTGCCCGCGCAGTCGGCCTGCCAGATCGCGGACGGCGGCGAGCCCGAGGCAACCGGTGGGTTCGACCACGATCTTCATGAAGGTGGCGAAGTCCCGCATGGCTTTGACGAGTTCGGCGTCACTGGCGGTGTGGAAGCCGGTGACGTCCCGGCGGATGACGTCGAATGTGTACGCGCCCAGGGCTTGCGTCTGCGCGCCGTCGGCGATGGTCTTCGGGGTGTCGATACGGACGACGGAGCCCTGCCGGACGGACCGCTCGCCCTTGGCGCCGGCTTCGGGTTCGACCCCGTACACCTCGCAGTTCGGCGACAGGGCCTTCGCCGACAGGGCCGAGCCGGACAGCAGGCCGCCACCGCCGAGGGGTACGAAGAGGGCGTCCAGGTCGCCGGCCTCTTCGAACAGTTCCTTGGCCGCGGTGCCCTGGCCCGCGATCACCTGCGGGTGATCGTAGGGCGGGATCAGCGTCAGACCACGTTCGGCGGCCAGCGCGCGGCCGATCTCCTCCCGGTCCTCCGTGTAGCGGTCGTACGCGACGACCTGCCCGCCGTACGCCTTGGTCGCGGCGACCTTCGCGGCGGGGGCGTCGTGCGGCATCACGATCGTGGCGGGGATGCCCAGCAGTTGGGCGGAGAGTGCGACCGCCTGGGCGTGGTTGCCGGACGAGTAGGCGACGACCCCGGCGCGCCGCTGCTCGGGAGTGAACCGCGACAGGGCGTTGAACGCGCCGCGGAACTTGAAGGCACCCATGCGCTGGAAGTTCTCGCACTTGAACACCACCTGGGTGCCAAGTCGCTCGTCGATGAGGCGCGAGCGCAGCACCGGGGTGCGATGGGCGTACGGCGCGATGCGCGCGGCGGCGCCCTGGACGTCGTCGTAGGTGGGCGACTGAGGCATCTGATGCATCCCTTTCCTGGGGTGGACCGGCTAGGGCCTAGATGAGTAAGTCCGATGTGCTGGTCAGTGGTCGTAGGCGGTCAGTGACCGGGTGATCGGTGTTCTGGTGCGGCGGTTGTGCCAGATGGCTG
>NZ_JBITIB010000057.1:0-24454 GCF_044458565.1 Streptomyces sp. NPDC050433
TTGCTGGGTTCGCCGGGGCAGGGCAACTATGCGGCGGCCAATGGGTTCCTGGACGCTTATGCGCAGATGCGGCGGGCGCAGGGTGCGCCGATGGTGTCGGTGGCGTGGGGTGCCTGGGCCGGCTCGGGACTCGCCGATTCTGAACTGGTGCAGTCCCTCCACCGACGCGTCGGTGTGGGCGGGATGGATCCGGCGGTTGCGGTCACGGCTCTGGAACACGCCCTGGACGAAGGCTACTTGGCAGTTGCCGACGTGAACTGGGGCTGGGTGGCGGAACTCGGCCTCGGTGGACGGTGGCTGGCCGAGCTTCCGGAGGCCAACGCGGTGGTGGCCGCTGATGCCGTGAACGGGGATTCCCCGTGGCTGCGGGAATTGGGGCAGGCTCCGCCCGGCAAGGGCCCGTCGGTGGTGCTGTCGATGGTCCGCGAGCAGGCCGCGACGGTGCTGGGCCACGCGGGTGCGGGGAGGATCGATGAGGGAACCGCCTTCCGTTCCCTCGGGTTCGATTCGCTGACCGCGGTCGAACTGCGTAACCGTATGGCCGCGGTGACCGGCCTGTCCTTGCCCGCGGCGCTCGTTTTCGACTATCCGACACCGGCCGACCTCGCCGCGTACCTCCATACGCGACTGTCCGGCGACACCGACGCCTTCGGACCCTCCATCTTGGACGAGCTCAGCCGCCTGGAGAACTCCTTGTCGAAGCTGACCGCCGAGTACTTCGACTCCCAGGACGCCGACGTCAACTTCTACGACGAGGTCAACGGGCGACTGAAGGCATTGACGTCGACCTGGCACAGCCTCCAAGGGCCGAATGGTGACGGGAACGTCCAAAACGAACTTCAGCACGCCTCGGACGACGACCTCTTCGACTTCATCGACAACCGGTACGGCAAGGCATGAGGACTCCTCGCGCTATTCACGAAGGAATGGGTGATCGGTAGTGAACACCGAGGACAAGCTCCGCGAGTACCTGAAGCGCGTCACGGTGGATCTGCACGAGACGAGTTCGCGCCTCGCCGAAGTCGAGGAGAAGTCTCGTGAGCCGATCGCGATCGTGGGAGTGGGCTGCCGTTTTCCGGGTGGAGTGGATTCGCCGGAGGCGTTGTGGACGCTGCTGACCGGTGGCACGGACGCGATCGGTGATTTCCCCGGCGATCGTGGCTGGGAGTCGGCCGGGATTGACGACCCGCACGCCGGATACGCCCCGGTGGGAGGCTTCGTCACCGACGTGACGGATTTCGATGCAGGATTCTTCGGTATTTCACCGCGTGAAGCGGTGGCGATGGATCCGCAGCAGCGTCTGGCGCTGGAAACGGCGTGGGAAGCGTTGGAACGGGCCGGGATCGCGCCGGACTCGTTGCGGGGCAGCGCCACGGGTGTGTATTTGGGGACCAATGGCCAGGACTACGCCACGATGGTCGCTGACGGGCCCGTTGCCCAGGAGGGGCACACAGGAACCGGCAACGCGGCGAGCGTGATGTCCGGCCGGGTGGCCTACACGCTTGGCCTGGAGGGCCCGGCGGTCACGGTGGACACCGCGTGTTCGTCGTCGTTGGTGACGGTGCACCTTGCCGCACAGGCGTTGCGCTCGGGCGAATGCTCGGTGGCACTGGCCGGCGGTGTCACGATCATGTCCACGCCAGGGATCTTCGCGGAGTTCTCGCGGCAGGGCGGGCTGGCTCCTGACGGGCGGTGCAAGCCGTTCGCTGATGCGGCTGACGGCACCGGCTGGGGTGAGGGCGCCGGGATGCTGGTGCTGGAGCGGTTGTCCGACGCTCGGAAGCGTGGGCATCAGGTGCTCGCGGTGTTGCGTGGGAGTGCGGTGAATCAGGATGGTGCGTCGAATGGGTTGACGGCGCCGAATGGTCCTTCGCAGCAGCGGGTGATTCGGGCGGCGTTGGCGAGTGCCCGGTTGTCTTCTGCTGATGTTGATGTGGTGGAGGCGCATGGCACGGGGACTCGGTTGGGTGATCCGATCGAGGCGGACGCGTTGTTGGCTACGTACGGTCAGGATCGTGCGGAGGGGCGGCCGTTGTGGTTGGGGTCGGTGAAGTCGAACCTCGGTCATACGCAGGCTGCTGCGGGTGTGGCCGGGATCATCAAGATGGTGCTGGCGATGCGGCATGGGGTGTTGCCGCGGACGTTGCATGTGGATGCGCCGTCGTCGCATGTGGACTGGTCGGCCGGCGCGGTGAGGTTGCTGACGGAAGAGGTGCCGTGGCAGGCGGATGGCAGGCCGCGGCGGGCGGGAATCTCGTCGTTCGGTATCTCCGGCACGAACGCGCACTTGATCCTCGAAGAACCGGATACGGAAACGGAGCCGGGGACTGAGCCGACAGTCGAGCCGGAACCGGCGGCTGTGGTTGTGCCTTGGTTGTTGTCGGCGAAGTCGGCGGAGGGGTTGCGGGAGCAGGCTGTTCGGCTGGGTCGGTGGGCTGATGACCAGTCGGAGATCGATCCGGTGGCGGTGGGGCGTTCACTGGCCACGACGCGTTCGGTGTTTGAGCATCGGGCGGTGGTTCTTGGTCGGGACGGGCAGGCGTTGACGGATGGCCTGCGCTCGCTGGCCGAAGGTCGGTCGGGTGCGGGTGTGGTGAGCGGGTCGCTGGGGTCCGGTCGGTTGGCGGTGGTGTTTTCCGGTCAGGGCAGTCAACGGTTCGGTATGGGTTCGGAGTTGTATGCGTCGTTCCCGGTGTTCGCCGAGGCCTTCGACGAGGTGTGTGCGGAGCTGGACCGGCATTTGCCGCGTCCGATCAAGGATGTGATCAACAACGACTCGGATCTGCTGAACGAGACCGTGTTCACGCAGGCTGGGTTGTTTGCTGTGCAGGTGGCGTTGTTCCGGTTGACTTCGTCGTGGGGTGTGGTGCCGGAGTGGGTGGCGGGGCATTCGATCGGTGAGTTGAGCGCCGCGTATGTGGCGGGTGTGTGGGATCTGGCGGATGCGGCTGCGGTGGTTGTGGCTCGGGGTCGGTTGATGCAGGAGTTGCCGACTGGCGGTGCGATGGCCGCGCTCTCGGCGGGTGAGGCCGAGGCGCTGGACTTGATCGGCGAGCACGGCACCGTAGGGCTGGCGGCGGTGAACGGTCCGGAGTCGACGGTGATTTCCGGTGCTGAGGATGTGGTGGAGGAGTTGGCTCAGCGGTGGCGGGAGCGGGGTGGCAAGGCGCGGCGGTTGCAGGTCAGCCATGCCTTCCATTCGCCGTTGATGGAGCCGATGTTGGAGCCGTTTGCTCGGGTGCTGGAGGGGGTGACGTGGCGTGAGCCGCGGATCCCGGTGGTGTCCGGAACCCCGGATGCGGATGTCTGTGATCCCTCGTATTGGGTTCGGCATGTGCGGGACACGGTTCGCTATCACGACACGGTCCTGAAACTGCGGGAGCACGGTGCGGACTTGTTCCTGGAGGCCGGGCCTGCCGGGACGTTGAGTGCCATGGCCACAGCGGACAGCGGCGTCTGGCTGCCGCTGCTACGGGCTGAGCGCGACGAGCCGGAGACAGCGGTGACCGCGCTGGCCGGGATACACGCTCACGGTTCCACAGTGGACTGGTCTGGATTGCTGGGGACTGGCACGCGCCCCGTGTCATTGCCGACGTATGCCTTCCAGCGTGAGCGGTACTGGCCTGCGGTGACCTCTCGGGCAGGGGATGTGCGGGCACTGGGTCAAGGTGAGGCCGGGCACCGGCTGTTGGGCGCGGCGGTGGCGCTGGCCGGCGGAGACGCGGTGGTGCTGACTGGGCGGTTGTCTCTGTCCGCGTATCCGTGGCTCGCCGATCATGTGGTGCTGGGCTCGGTGCTCCTTCCGGGAACGGCGTTCGTGGATCTGGCGGTGCACGCCGGTGACTGGGCCGGCTGTCCGGTCCTGGAGGAACTGACCCTGCAGACTCCGCTGCTGCTGCCCGAACAGGGCGGGGTGCAGGTCCAGATCCGGGTCGCCGAGCGTGATGAGCACGGTCGGCGGGTGATCGGCGTCTTCTCCCGTCCGGGGGATGACGAGGAGTGGGTCCAGCACGCCGACGGTGTGCTGAGCGCGCAGACAGCTCCCGCGCCGGTGTGGACCGGGGCCTGGCCTCCGCCGGGTGCGCGGCCGGTGCCAGTCGACGGCGTCTATGAGCGGCTGGCCGGAAATGGTTACGGGTACGGGCCGGTGTTCCAGGGTGTCCGCACGATTTGGCAGACGGATGCCGAAGTGTTCGCCGAGGTGGCTCTGCCCGAGCGGACCGATGTGAATGGTTTCGGCGTGCATCCGGCGTTGCTGGATGCTGCCCTGCACCCGATCGGTCTGACAGCTCTCGCTCACGAGTCCGGCGAGGGCGGGGTGCGTTTGCCGTTCGCCTGGAGTGGTGTGCAGTTGTTCGCCACGGGCGCGTCGGTGCTGCGGGTGCGGTTGTCGCAGCGTGAAGACGGCGGGCTCGCGGTCGCGGTGTTCGATCCGGCCGGGCAGCCGGTGTTCAGCGCCGACTCCTTGGTGCTGCGGCCGATCGCTACCAATCCGGCCGCTTCGCGGGCTGGGCAGACCTCCCGTTCGTTGTTCGGCGTGGACTGGACGCCGTTGGCCGACCTGGCGACCACCAGCGAAGAGGTGGACTGGGCTTGGCACGGCCAGGTCGAGGGCGAGCTGCCCGCCCTGGTGGTGGCCCAGGTCCCGGCCGGCGCTGGGGATGGTCCGGAGTCGGTGCACGCGGTGACGGCGACGGTGCTGGGGTGGTTGCAGGAGTGGCTGGCCGATCCGGCCACCGAGGGTTCGCAACTGCTGCTGCTCACTCAGGGTGCGGCCGATGGCAGCGATCTCGCCGCCGCTGCGGTGACCGGCTTGGTGCGCTCGGCACAGTCGGAGCACCCTGGGCGCTTCATCCTCCTCGATACCGGACTCGACATCGGCCTCGACACCGAACTCGCGGCTCTCCTACCCGCGGTGGTGGGCAGTGGTGAGCCCGAACTGGCGCTCCGTGCCGGTGTGTTGCAGGTGCGGCGTCTGGTGCGGGCGACCGGGCAGTTGGTGGTGCCGGGCCCGGAGCGGCTGGGCTGGCGGCTGGACGTGCCTGAGCGGGGCAGCCTCGACGATCTGGCGGTGCTGGAGAACCCGTCCGCCGTGGCGCCGTTGGCGTCCGGTCAGATCCGGGTGAGTGTGCGGGCGGCTGGGTTGAATTTCCGGGACGTGATGGTCGGTCTGGGGCTGTATCCCGATCCCGAGGCCGTGATGGGTGGTGAGGCGGCCGGTGTGGTGGTCGAGGTGGCTGAGGGTGTGACCGGTCTGGCGGTCGGTGACCGGGTGTTCGGTGTTTTCGCGGGTGCGTTGGGTCCGTTGGCGGTGACTGATCATCGGTTGGTGGCGAAGGTTCCGGAGGGGTGGGCGTTCACTCGGGCGGCGTCGGTGCCGATCGTTTTCCTGACCGCGTTCTACGCGTTGCGGGACCTGGCTGAGGTGCAGCGGGGTGAGCGGATCCTGATTCATGCCGCGGCTGGCGGCGTGGGTATGGCAGCGGTTCAACTCGCCCGGTCCTGGGGCCTGGAGGTCTACGGCACCGCCAGTTCCGGGAAGTGGCCGGTACTGCGTGAGGAGGGTTTCGACGAGTCCCACCTTGCGTCCTCGCGCGATCTGGACTTCCGTGACAAGTTCCAGGCCGGAACCCGTGGTGAGGGTGTGGATGTGGTCCTGAACTCCCTCGCCGGGGAGTTCGTGGACGCTTCACTGGACCTGCTCGTGCCGGGCGGCCGGTTCGTCGAGATGGGCAAGACCGACGTGCGGGACGCGGCTGCGATCGCGGCCGGGCATCGTGGCGTGATGTATCGGGCCTTCGATGTGCTGGAGGCGGGTCCGGAGCGGATCGGTCAGATGCTGGCCGAGATCGTGGACCTGTTCGGCTCCGGGGACCTGGAGCCGCTGCCGCTGACCGTGTTCGAGACGGCCGCGGCCGTGGACGGCCTGCGTCACCTGCAGGCCGGGCGGAACGTGGGCAAGGTGGTGCTGCGCCTGCCGATGGGACTGGACCGGCGGGGCACGGTGGTGATCACCGGCGGGACCGGGGTGTTGGGCGCGATGCTGGCCCGGCATCTGGTGACTGCTCATGGGGTTGAGCACCTGCTGTTGCTGTCCCGTCGGGGTGGTGCTGCTGAGGGCGCGGATGAGTTGGTCGCCGAGCTGCGCGAGTTGGGTGCACGGGTGTGGGTGCGGGCTTGTGATGTGTCTGATCGTGGTGCGGTGGCTGCGGTGCTGGACGACGTGCCTGCCGAGCATCCGTTGGTGGGTGTGGTGCATGCGGCTGGTGTGCTGGACGACGCGACAGTGGAGTCGTTGACGCCGGATCGACTGTCTGTGGTCTTGCGGGCAAAAGTCGATGCGGCGTGGCATTTGCATGAGCTGACCCAGGACCTGGATCTGGACTTGTTCGTCGTGTATTCCTCGGCGGCGGCCACGCTCGGACAGGCGGGTCAGGGAAGTTACGCGGCGGCGAATGCCGCGCTGGACGCGCTGGCGCAGCAGCGGCGTTCGGCTGGGCTGGTCGGCCAGTCGCTGGCATGGGGACTCTGGGAGCAACGCTCAGGGATGACGGGGCGCCTGGGTGAAACGGATCTGGCCCGGTTGACACGGACCGGGGTTCGGGCGCTGTCCGATGAGCAGGGTCTGGCGTTGTTCGACGCTGCGACGCGCCTGGAACGGCCGCTGGTGGTGGCGGCCGGGCTGGATGTAGCGGCG
This sequence comes from Streptomyces sp. NPDC050433, assembly GCF_044458565.1. NCBI lineage: Bacteria > Bacillati > Actinomycetota > Actinomycetes > Kitasatosporales > Streptomycetaceae > Streptomyces > Streptomyces sp. NPDC050433. Next base: position 6,698 of record NZ_JBITIB010000057.1, read on the forward strand.
ATGCGAGCTGCCGGAGCCGCTGGGCCGCTGCTGCGGGGGCTAGCCGGAGGTTCGACACGCCGGGGCGCGGCGGCCACCACCGCGGCGGATGACGGTGAGCTGGCCGCCCGGCTGGCGGCAATGCCGGTGGAAGAGCGCCAAGACGCGGTGCTGGAGCTGGTGCGTACCGAAGCGGCCATCGTCCTGGGGCACAGCTCGGCCGGGGCGGTTGACTCCGATGCGGCCTTCCGCGATGTGGGCTTCGATTCGCTGACCGCGGTCGAGTTGCGTAACCGGCTCACCGGCGTAACGGGGCTCCGACTGCCGGCGACGCTGGCCTTCGACTACCCGACTTCGCGGTTGCTGGCCGGGTTTGTGCTGGCGGGCGTACTGGGTGAGCGGGCGGACGCAGCTCCCGTAGCCGGGGCTGTGGCCGTCGGCGCGGAGGATGATCCGATCGCGATTGTGGGGATGGGGTGCCGGTTCCCGGGCGGGGTGGATTCCCCGGAGGCGTTGTGGGACTTGCTGGCCGCTGGTGGTGAGGGGGTGGCGGAGTTCCCTGCCGATCGTGGCTGGGACGTGGAGGGCCTTTACGACCCGGACCGGCTTCGTCCGGGTACCACTTATGCCCGGCATGGCAGTTTCCTGGCCGAGGCGGGAATGTTCGATCCCGAGTTCTTCGGGATCACTCCTCGCGAAGCCATGGCGATGGACCCGCAGCAGCGGCTCGTGCTGGAAACGGCGTGGGAGGCCTTGGAGCGGGCCGGGATTGTGCCGGATTCGCTGCGAGGTTCGGACACTGGCGTGTATGTGGGAGCTGCTTGGGCGGAATACGGATCCGTGCTGGCGTCAGGTTCGAATGATGTCGCCGGGCACGTGCTGACCGGCAACGCCGGAAGTGTGGCCTCGGGCCGGATCGCATACACCCTTGGTCTGGAAGGTCCCGCTGTCACGGTCGACACCGCGTGTTCTTCTTCGCTCGTGGCGGTGCATTTGGCTGCGCAGGCGTTGCGATCCGGTGAGTGTTCCATGGCGCTTGCCGGTGGTGTCACGGTGATGTCCACTCCCGGTGTGTTCACGGAGTTTTCGCGTCAGGGTGGGTTGGCTGCTGATGGGCGTTGTAAGCCGTTCGCGGATGCTGCGGATGGGACGGGTTGGGGTGAGGGTTCCGGGATCCTGGTTCTTGAGCGGTTGTCTGATGCGCGTCGGCGTGGGCATCGGGTGTTGGCGGTGTTGCGTGGGAGTGCGGTGAATCAGGATGGCGCGTCGAACGGTCTGACGGCGCCGAATGGTCCTTCGCAGCAGCGGGTGATCCGGGCGGCGTTGGCCAACGCTCAGTTGTCTTCGGCTGATGTTGATGTGGTGGAGGCGCACGGTACGGGTACTCGGTTGGGTGATCCGATCGAGGCGCAGGCGTTGCTGGCTACTTATGGTCAGGGGCGGCCGGTGGGGCGGCCGTTGTGGCTGGGGTCGGTGAAGTCCAACCTCGGTCATACCCTGGCTGCTGCTGGTGTGGCGGGGATTATGAAGATGGTGCTGGCCATGGAGCACGGCGTCTTGCCGCGGACGTTGCATGTGGATGCGCCGTCGTCGCATGTGGACTGGTCGGCGGGTGCGGTGGAGTTGCTGACCGAGGCGGTGCCTTGGGAGGTCGATGGTCATCCCCGTCGCGCGGGTGTGTCGTCGTTCGGTATCTCGGGCACGAACGCGCATCTGATTCTCGAAGAACCTGAATCGGTATCGGACGTGGAGCCGGAAGAGGCTACCGGTGGGGCGGTGCCGTGGTTGCTGTCGGCCAAGTCGTCGCAGGCCCTTCAGGAGCAGGCCGCCCGGCTCGGCCGGTGGGTCGCTGACCAGCCGAGGGTTGATCCGGTGCTGGTGGGGCGGGCGTTGGTGTTGAGCCGTTCGGTGTTCGAGCATCGTGCGGTGGTGGTGGCGGAGGACGTACGCGGGTTTGTGACTGCGTTGCGGGATTTGGAGACTTCCACGGCGGTGGTTCGTGGTACGGCGGGGCCGGCTGCGTCGGGGCCGGTGTTTGTGTTTCCGGGTCAGGGTGCGCAGTGGGTGGGGATGGGTCTGGAGTTGTGGGATTCGGAGCCGGTGTTTGCGGAGTGGATGGAGCGGTGTGGGGCGGCGTTGGGGCCGTTGGTGGACTGGTCGTTGCGTGATGCTCTGGGTGATGCGGGGTTGTTGGGGCGGGTTGATGTGGTGCAGCCGGTGTCGTGGGCGGTGATGGTGTCGTTGGCGGGGTTGTGGCGTTCGGCGGGTGTGTCGCCTGCCGTGGTGGTGGGTCATTCGCAGGGGGAGATCGCCGCTGCGACGGTGGCTGGTGGTTTGTCGTTGGAGGACGGCGCTCGGGTGGTGGTGTTGCGGAGTCGGGCGATCGTGGGGTTGGCGGGCTCTGGGGGGATGGTGTCGGTTCCCGCTGCGCTCGCGCAGGTTGAGGAGTGGATTGCCCCGTGGGCGGGTGGGTTGTCGGTGGCTGCGGTGAATGGGCCGGGGCAGGTGGTGGTCTCGGGCTCTGTGGTGGCGTGTGAGGAGTTCGTCGCCCGGTATGCCGGTGAGGGTGTGCGGCGGATCGCGGTCGACTACGCGTCGCATTCGGCTCAGGTGGAGGCGATTGAGGAGCAGTTGGCTGCTGATCTGGCCGGCCTCACCCCGGTGAGCGGGGGCATACCGCTCCATTCCACGGTGGACGCGGAGGTTGTTGATACGGCCGGGCTTGACGGCCGCTACTGGTACCGGAACCTTCGTGAGCGGGTGCGTTTCGCCGAGGTGATCGAAACGCTCGTGCACGCCGGGCACCGCACCTTTGTCGAGGTCAGTGCGCATCCGGTGCTGGCGATGGCCGTCGAGCAGGCCGGTGAAGGTCTGACGGTGACGGGCACGCTGCGTCGTGATGACGGTGGCCGGGGTCGGTGGTTGCGGTCCCTGGCAGGTGTTCACGTCGCCGGCGCCCACGTCGACTGGATCACACAGCTCGGCGCTGGAAGCGCGAGTCCGGTGTCGTTGCCGACGTACGCCTTCCAACACCAGCGTTTCTGGCCCGAGATGTCACACCAGAGCGCCGACCGTGTTGTCGACGGTGCCGACGCGGAGTTCTGGCAGGCGGTGGAGCGTTCGGACGGCGCGGCTCTGGCCACCACTCTGCGGGTGGATGAGCACGAGGTGAGTTCGGTGCTTCCCGCGCTGGCCGCCTGGCGCCAGGAGCGGCAGGATCGCCAGGCGATCGACAATTGGCGCTATCGGGTGGAGTGGGCGCCCTTGTCGGGGGCGCGGCCTTCGGTGCTGAGCGGTTCGTGGCTGGTGTTGCACCACCCGGACACCGCTGAATGGGCCGGCCAGGTGGCCGGGATGCTGGCCGAGCAGGGCGCGAGGCCGCTTCCGGTTGCTGTGTTCGGAGACCGTGACGCCGTTGCGCAAGCAGTACGGGATGCCCTGTCCGAAGCGGACCTGGCTGGTGGGGTCTTCCTGCCCGGCGCTGCACCGGCCAAGGAACTTCTGACGGTGCTCCAGGGCCTGGAACAGGCAGGGTGCACGCAGCGGTTGTGGATGCTGACCCGTGGCGCGGTCCGGGTTGACGGCGCTGACGGGTCAGGTGATCTGGACGCGGCTGCGGCGTGGGGTCTGGGCCGGGTGGCGGCACTGGAGTACCCGACGTGGTGGGGTGGGCTGATCGATCTGCCGCCCGCCGATGCCGATGCCGCGCTCGACGAGGTGATCTGGCGGCGGTGCTGCGCGGTGCTGGCCGGGTGGGACGCAGAGGACCAGGTCGCCGTCCGCGCCAGCGGCGTGTACGCACGTCGGCTCGTACCCGCCCCCGACTCCGGGCAGCCGTGGGTGCCGGCGGGCACTGTTCTGGTCACCGGTGGCACCGGTGGACTGGGTGGTCAGGTCGCACGCTGGCTGGCCGGTCAGGGTGTTGAGCACATCGTGCTGACCTCGCGACGTGGCACGCAGGCGCCCGGCGCCGCACAGCTCGTGGACGAGCTGGCTGTCGAGGGCCGGGTGCGGGTCACCGTCCTGGGTTGTGATGTGGCTGACCGGGACGGCCTGGCCACGGCTCTTTCCGACGTGGGGCGCATCGACGCGGTGGTCCACGCCGCCGGTGTCGGTGAGCTGGCCTCGATCGCGGAGACCGATCCGGGCGCCGTGGACCAGGTTCTGGCGGCGAAGGTGGCCGGGACACTGAATCTGCATCAGCTGCTGGTGCAGGACGCCGAGCGTCCGCTGGACGCGTTTGTGCTGTTCTCCTCGGGCGCTGGTGTGTGGGGCGGTGGCGGGCAGGGGATCTACGCGGCGGCCAACGCGTTTCTCGATGCGTACGCCCTCCGGGAGCGGGTGGCCGGGCGCGCGGTGACGAGTGTGTCCTGGGGCTTGTGGGCCGGGCCGGGAATGGCCGGTGCGCAGGAGAGCCAAGCGATGCAGCGGCGCGGGGTCCGGCCGATGCAACCGCAGCGTGCGCTGCGTGCGCTGGCTGAGGCGGTCGGTCGGGGCGAGGCCTGCGTGACGGTGACCGATATGGATTGGTCCCGCTTTGCCCCGGCGTTCACCTCCGCGCGGCCCAGTCCGCTGCTGGGCCAGATTCCGCAGGTGCAGGCTGTCGTGTCCGATACGACGGGCTCGGCGAGGGACGAGGACAGCGCTCTGGCCGCCCGGCTGCGGGTACTGCCGGAGGGCCGGCGTCGGCAGACTGTGCACGAGATGGTGTTGGCTCACGCGGCCGTGGTGCTGGGGCATGGCGTCGCGGACGGGCTGGGGGCTGGTCAGGCGTTCCGGGAGCTGGGTTTCGATTCGGTGACCGCGGTGGAGCTGCGCAACCGGCTGGTGGAGGCGACGGGGCTTTCATTGCCGGCGACGTTGGTGTTCGACTACCCGAACGCGGCTGTGCTGACGGACTTCCTGTTGGAGGAGCTGTTCGGAGCCGAGGCGGCGATGGCCGCGCCGGTGGCGGCTGTGGTGCTGGACGAGCCGGTCGCGATCGTGGGTGTGGGGTGTCGTTTTCCGGGGGGAGTGGACTCGCCCGAGGCCTTGTGGGAATTGCTGACAGAGGGCACGGACGCGATCGGGACTTTCCCCGGGAACCGCGGCTGGGATGTAGCCGGACTGGACGACCCGCAGGCTGATTACGCGCGCGTGGGTGGCTTCGTACCCGACGTGACGGATTTCGATGCGGGGTTCTTCGGTATTTCGCCGCGTGAGGCGGTGGCGATGGATCCGCAGCAGCGGCTTGTGCTGCAAACGGCGTGGGAGGCGTTGGAGCGGGCCGGGATCGTGCCGGATTCGCTGCGTGGGTCGGACACCGGTGTGTATGTGGGTGTCGGCGGGTCGGAGTACGGGTCGGTGCTGGCGTCCGGAACCCATGACACCGAGGGATATTCGCTGACCGGCAACGCCGTGAGTGTGATGTCCGGGCGTGTTTCCTACGCGCTGGGGCTGGAAGGTCCGGCGGTGTCGGTGGACACGGCGTGTTCGTCGTCGTTGGTGGCGGTGCATTTGGCTGCGCAGGCGTTGCGTTCTGGTGAGTGTTCGATGGCGTTGGCCGGTGGTGTGACGGTGTTGTCCACGCCCGGTGTGTTCGCGGAGTTCTCCCGTCAGGGTGGGTTGGCTGCTGATGGGCGGTGTAAGCCGTTCGCGGATGCTGCGGATGGGACGGGTTGGGGTGAGGGCGCCGGGGTTCTGGTGCTGGAGCGGTTGTCTGATGCGCGCCGGCACGGACATCAGGTGTTGGCGGTGTTGCGTGGGAGTGCGGTGAATCAGGATGGTGCGTCGAATGGTTTGACGGCGCCGAATGGTCCTTCGCAGCAGCGGGTGATTCGGGCGGCGTTGGCGAGTGCCCGGTTGTCTTCTGCTGATGTTGATGTGGTGGAGGCGCATGGCACTGGTACTCGGTTGGGTGATCCGATCGAGGCGCAGGCATTGCTGGCTACGTACGGTCAGGACCGGCCGGTGGGGCGGCCGTTGTGGTTGGGGTCGGTGAAGTCCAACATCGGTCATACCCAGGCTGCCGCCGGGGTGGCCGGGATCATCAAGATGGTGCTCGCGATGCGGCATGGGGTGTTGCCGCGGACGTTGCATGTGGATGCGCCGTCGTCGCATGTGGACTGGTCGGCGGGTGCGGTGGAGTTGCTGACCGAGCCTGTGCCGTGGGAGACGGATGGACGTCCTCGGCGGGCTGGGGTCTCGTCGTTCGGAATCTCCGGTACGAACGCGCACCTGATCTTCGAAGAGGCGGAGCCCGAGCCCGAGTTGGTGTCGGCGACGGAGCCGGATGAGGTTCCGGGTGGGATGGTGCCCTGGCTGCTGTCGGGGAAGTCGGCGGAGGCGTTGCGGGATCAGGCTGTTCGGTTGGGTCGGTGGGCTGATGATCAGCCGGGGATCGATCCGGTGGTGGTGGGGCGGGCGTTGGCTACCTCGCGTTCGGTGTTTGAGCATCGGGCGGTGGTGTTGGGCCGTGACCGGCAGGCTTTGGTGGAGGGTGTGCAGGGGTTGGCCGAGGGTCGGTCGGGTGCGGGTGTGGTGAGCGGGTCGCTGGGGTCCGGTCGGTTGGCGGTGGTGTTTTCGGGTCAGGGCAGTCAACGGTTGGGTATGGGGGCGGAGTTGTATGCGTCGTTCCCGGTGTTCGCTGAGGCGTTTGATGAGGCGTGTGCGGAGTTGGACCGGCATTTGCCGCGTCCGATCAAGGGTGTGATCGATGGTGAGCCCGGCCTGCTGGATGAAACGCTTTATACGCAGGCGGGGTTGTTTGCGGTGCAGGTGGCGTTGTTCCGGTTGACTTCGTCGTGGGGTGTGGTGCCGGAGTGGGTGGCGGGGCATTCGATTGGTGAGTTGAGTGCTGCGTATGTGGCGGGTGTGTGGGATCTGGCGGATGCGGCTGCGGTGGTTGTGGCTCGGGGTCGGTTGATGCAGGAGTTGCCGGCTGGTGGGGCGATGGTGGCGTTGTCGGCGGGTGAGGGTGAGGCGCTGGAGTTGATTGCCGGTCACCCGATGGTGGGCCTGGCGGCGGTGAATGGTCCCGAGTCGACGGTGATTTCCGGTGTTGAGGATGTGGTGCTGGAGTTGGCGGCGAAGTGGCGGGAGCGGGGTGGCAAGGCCCGGCGCCTGCGGGTGAGTCATGCCTTCCATTCGCCGTTGATGGAGCCGATGCTGGCTTCGTTCGAGCAGGTCCTGGAGGGCGTGTCCTGGCGTGAGCCGCGGATCCCGGTGGTGTCCGGAACCCCGGATGCCGATGTGACGGAGCCGGCCTATTGGGTGCGGCATGTGCGGGACACGGTGCGTTTCCACGACATGGTGTTGAGCCTGCGGGAGCAGGGGGCGGGTCTGTTCTTGGAGGCGGGGCCGGCTGGGTCGTTGAGTGCGATGGCGGGTGTGGGGGGTGGTGTGTGGTTGCCGGCGTTGCGGGCTGAGCGTGATGAGGCGGAGACGTTGTTGACGGCGGTGGCTGGGGTGCATGCTCACGGTTCGGCTGTGGACTGGACGGCGTTGTTGGGTGGTCGGGGTTCGGGTGGGGTGTCGTTGCCGACGTATGCCTTCCAGCGTGAGCGGTATTGGCCTGCGGTGGTCTCTCGGGTGGGTGATGTGCGGGCGTTGGGGCTGGGTGAGTCGGGTCATGGGTTGCTGGGTGCGGTGGTGGCTTTGGCCGGCGGAGACGCGGTGGTGTTGACCGGCAGGTTGTCGCTGTCCGCGTATCCGTGGCTGGCTGATCATGCGGTGCTGGGTTCGGTGTTGTTGCCGGGGACGGCGTTTGTGGATCTGGTGGTGCATGCGGGTGATCGTGTCGGGTGTCCGGTGGTGGAGGAACTGACGTTGCAGGCTCCGCTGTTGTTGCCTGAGCGGGGTGGGGTGCAGGTTCAGGTTCGCGTCGCCGAGCCCGACGAGCAGGGGCGCAGGACGGTTGGGATCCTCTCTCGTGTCGATGACGAGGATGAGTGGGTTCGGCATGCCGATGGTGCGCTGAGTCCGCAGGACATCCCGGCTCCGGTGTGGACCGGCGCCTGGCCCCCGCCGGACGCGCAGCCAGTGCCGGTGGATGACCGGTACGAGCGCCTGGCCGAAGACGGCTACGACTACGGTCCGGTCTTCCAGGGGCTCCGCGCGGCCTGGCAGTCCGGCGCGGATGTCTTCGCCGAGGTGGCACTGCCTGAGCAGACCGAGGTCGACGGTTTCGGTGTGCATCCGGCGTTGCTGGACGCGGCCCTCCACCCGATCGGTCTGACCGCCTTGGCGCAGCCGAGCGAAGGCGTTAGTCTGCCGTTCGCGTGGAATGGCGTTCGTCTGCACGCCACTGGTGCGTCGGTGCTGCGTGTGCGGTTGTCCCACCGTGAGGACGGTGGGGTTGGGGTCGTGGCGTTCGATCCGGCTGGTCAGCCGGTGTTCAGTGCAGACTCCTTGCGGTTGCGCCCGATCGCCGCCGACCTGGCGTCCGGGGTCGCTGGTGAGTCGGCTCGGTCGTTGTTCGGAGTGGACTGGGTTCCGCTGTCCGATCCAGGTACCTCCATGGATGTGGACTGGGCCTGGCACGGCCAGGTCGATGGCGACGTGCCCGCCGTGGTGGTGGCGCAGGTACCGACTGGCTACGGTGAGGGCCCGGAGTGGGTACACGCGGTTACATCTACGGTTCTGGACTGGCTGCAGACCTGGTTGGCCGAGTCGGTTAATCAGGATTCCCAGTTGCTCCTGCTCACCCGTGGCGCGCTCGATGGCAGTGATCTGGCCGCCGCTGCGGTGACCGGGCTGGTGCGTTCGGCTCAGTCGGAGCACCCTGGCCGCTTCATCCTCCTGGACCTCGACACCGACCTGGACCCCGATGCCGTACTGCCCATAGTGCTGGGCAGTGGGGAACCTGAACTCGCCCTACGTGCCGGAGAGTTGTCGGTGCGGCGTCTGGTGCGGGCCGCAGGTGGCAAGCAGGCCGTGGTGGCACCGGATCGGCTGGCCGAGGGCACGGTGGTGATCACCGGGGGGACGGGTGGTTTGGGTGCGTTGTTGGCCCGGCATCTGGTGGCCTCTTACGAGGTTGGGCATCTGGTGCTGTTGTCGCGGCGGGGCATGGATGCTCCTGGGGCGGTTGAGCTGGCTGCTGAGTTGGGCTCGCGGGTGTCGATCGTGGCGTGTGATGTGTCTGATCGTGGTGCGGTGGCGGCGGTGCTCGACAACGTGCCTGCCGAGCATCCGTTGGTGGGTGTGGTGCATGCGGCTGGTGTGTTGGACGACGCGGTGGTGGAGTCGTTGACGCCGGATCGGCTGGCTGCGGTGTTGCGGGCAAAAGTCGACGCGGCGTGGCATTTGCATGAGCTGACCGCGGATCTGGATCTGGATCTGTTCGTGGTGTACTCCTCGGCTGCGGCGACGTTGGGTTCGGCGGGTCAGGGGAGTTACGCGGCGGCGAACGCCGCGCTGGACGCGCTGGTGGAATTCCGGCGCTCGGCGGGGTTGGCCGGCCAGTCGTTGGCGTGGGGGTTGTGGGAGAAAAGCTCGGGGATGACCGGGGCGTTGGACGAGGTCGATCTGGCCCGGCTGAGCCGCGCCGGTCTCCAGGCGCTGTCGGATGAGCAGGGCCTGGCGTTGTTCGACACGGCGATACGCGTTGATCAGTCTTTGGTGGTGGCGGCTCGGCTGAATGTAGCTGCCATGCGGGCCGCAGGGGTGGACTCTCGGCTCTTGCGCGGACTGGTCGGAGGCGCGGCGCGGCGTGCTGCGGCTACCGCTTCGGCTGGTGGTGGTGAGTTGGCCGGCCGGCTGGCGGCGCTACCGGTGGAGGAGCGCCACAGCGTGGTGCTTGAGCTGGTGCGTACTCAGGCTGCGACCGTCCTCGGCCATGCGACGGCTGTCGGGGTTGATGCTGATGCGGCGTTCCGTGATCTGGGCTTCGACTCGCTGACGGCGGTGGAGCTGCGTAATCGGCTCGGGGCCGTAACGGATCTCCGGTTGCCGGCGACGTTGGTCTTCGACTATCCGACCGCCTCTGTGCTGGCTGAGTTCGTGGTGGCGGAGCTTTTGGGGACTGGTACCGGTGTCTCGGATGTGGTGCGGCCGGTGGCGGCGGTGGTGGATGAGCCGATTGCGATTGTGGGGATGGGGTGTCGTTTTCCGGGTGGGGTGGATTCGCCGGAGGCGTTGTGGGAGTTGCTGGCTGCTGGTGGTGAGGGGGTGGCGGAGTTCCCTGCCGATCGTGGCTGGGATGTGGAGGGTCTTTATGACCCGGACCGGCTTCGTCCTGGTACGAGTTACACGAAGCACGGTGGGTTTTTGTTGGGGGCGGCGGAGTTCGACGCGGGGTTCTTTGGTATTTCGCCGCGTGAGGCGGTTGGGATGGATCCGCAGCAGCGGATCGTTCTGGAGACGGCGTGGGAAGCGCTTGAGCGGGCCGGGATCGTGCCGGACTCGCTTCGTGGCTCGGATACTGGTGTGTACGTCGGCTTGATGTACCACGACTATGCGACCCGAACAGCGATGAATCCGGCCGAGAGCGAAGGATTCAGCAGTACTGGAAATTCGGGGAGTGTGGCTTCGGGCCGGGTGGCCTACACGCTTGGTCTGGAAGGTCCCGCCGTGACCGTGGACACGGCGTGTTCGTCGTCGTTGGTGACGGTGCATCTGGCCGCTCAGGCGCTGCGGTCCGGTGAGTGCTCGATGGCGCTGGCCGGCGGTGTCACGGTGATGGCGACCCCAGCGGTGTTCACGGAGTTCTCCCGCCAGGGTGGGCTGGCCGTTGATGGGCGTTGTAAGCCGTTCGCGGATGCTGCGGATGGGACGGGCTGGGGTGAGGGCGCCGGGATGCTGGTGCTGGAGCGGTTGTCCGACGCTCGGAAGCGTGGGCATCGGGTGCTGGCGGTGTTGCGTGGGAGTGCGGTGAATCAGGATGGCGCGTCGAACGGTCTGACGGCGCCGAACGGTCCCTCTCAGCAGCGCGTGATCCGGGCGGCGTTGGCCAGTGCGCGGCTGTCTCCGGGTGAGGTTGATGTGGTGGAGGCGCACGGTACGGGTACTCGGTTGGGTGATCCGATCGAGGTGCAGGCGTTGCTGGCTACTTATGGTCAGGGTCGGCCGGAGGAGCGGCCGTTGTGGCTGGGGTCGGTGAAGTCCAACCTCGGTCACACCCAGGCTGCTGCGGGTGTGGCCGGGATCATGAAGATGGTGCTGGCGATGCGGCATGGTGTTTTGCCGAGCACGTTGAACGTGGATGCGCCGTCGTCGCATGTGGACTGGTCGGCCGGCGCCGTGCAGCTGTTGACCGAGGCGCTGCCGTGGCAGGCGAATGGTCATCCCCGTCGCGCGGGTGTGTCGTCGTTCGGTATCTCCGGCACCAACGCGCATCTGATCCTTGAAGAGCCCGAGCCGGAATCCGTATCCGAAGTGGATGAGGGCTCGGCGGGTGGGGCGGTTCCGTGGTTGTTGTCGGGGAAGTCGGCGGAGGCGTTGCGGGAGCAGGCTGTTCGGTTGGGTCGGTGGGTGGCTGAGCGTCCGGGGGTTGATCCGGCGCTGGTAGGCCGGGCGTTGGCTACCTCGCGCTCGGTGTTCGACCATCGGGCTGTCGTGGTGGCTGACGACGCGGCTGGGTTTGTCGCTGGGCTGCGTGACCTTGAGACATCCGCAGCGGTGGTGCGGGGTGTTGCGGCGTCTGTCGGTCATGGGCCGGTGTTTGTGTTTCCGGGTCAGGGTGCGCAGTGGGTCGGGATGGGCCTGGAGCTGTGGGACACCGAGCCGGTGTTTGCGGAGTGGATGGAGCGGTGTGGGGCGGCGTTGGGGCCGTTGGTGGACTGGTCGTTGCGTGATGCTCTGGGTGATGCGGAGTTGCTGGGGCGGGTTGATGTGGTGCAGCCGGTGTCGTGGGCGGTGATGGTGTCGTTGGCGGGGTTGTGGCGTTCGGCGGGTGTGTCGCCTGCTGTGGTGGTGGGTCATTCGCAGGGGGAGATCGCCGCTGCGACGGTGGCTGGTGGTTTGTCGTTGGAGGACGGCGCTCGGGTGGTGGTGTTGCGGAGTCGGGCGATTGTGGGGTTGGCGGGTTCCGGCGGGATGGTGTCGGTTCCCGCTGCGCTCGCGCAGGTTGAGGAGTGGATTGCCCCGTGGGCCGGTGGTCTCTCCGTGGCTGCGGTGAATGGGCCGGGGCAGGTGGTGGTCTCGGGCTCTGTGGCGGCGTGTGAGGAGTTCGTCGCCCGGTATGCCGGTGAGGGTGTGCGGCGGATCGCTGTCGACTACGCCTCGCATTCGGCTCAGGTGGAGGCGGTCGAGGAGCAGTTGGCTGCTGATCTGGCCGGCCTCACCCCGGCGAGTGGTCAAGTGCCACTGCATTCCACGGTGGATGCGGAGGTTGTTGATACGGCGGGGCTTGATGGCGGGTACTGGTATCGGAACCTTCGTGAGCGGGTGCGTTTCGCCGAGGTGGTCGAGACTTTGGTGGAGGCCGGGCATCGGTCATTTGTTGAGGTGAGTGCGCATCCGGTGCTGGCGATGGCGGTTGAGCAGGCCAGTGAGGGTCTGACGGTGACGGGCACGCTGCGTCGTGATGACGGTGGCCGGGGTCGGTGGCTGCGGTCGCTGGCCGGTGTTCACGTCGCCGGCGCCCACGTCGACTGGACCACACAGCTCGGTGACGCGGGCCGCGTCATGGACCTGCCGACGTACGCCTTCCAACACCAGCGTTTCTGGCCTTCAGTCACCCAGTCGGCCGGGGACGTACACGCTCTGGGACAGGGCGAGTCCGGGCATCCGCTGCTCGGCGCCGTCGTGACGCTGGCTGGTGAGGACAAGGTGCTCCTGACTGGGCGGTTGTCTCTGGCGTCTTATCCGTGGCTGGCTGATCACGCCGTTCTTGGCTCCGTGCTGCTGCCAGGCACGGCCATGGTGGATCTGGCCGTGCACGCCGGTGACCGGGCTGGCTGTCCCGTGCTGGAGGAACTGACCCTTCAGACTCCGTTGGTGCTGCCTGAGCAGGGTGGCGTGCAGGTTCAGGTGCGGGTCGCCGAGCCGGAGGAAGAGGGTCGCCGGGTGGTGGAGATCTTCTCTCGTCACGGCGATGAGGACGAGTGGGTTGAGCACGCCGATGGTGTGCTGAGTTCCCAGGCCGCCCCTGCTCCACTGTGGACTGGTTCCTGGCCGCCGGAGGGTGCGCGGGCGGTGCCGGTGGACGGCGTGTACGAGCGCATGGCCGAGGACGGTTATGGCTACGGGCCGGTGTTCCGGGGAATGCGTGCGGTCTGGCGCTCCGGCAGTGATGTGTACGCCGAGGTCGTGCTGCCTGAGCAGACTGAGGTAGATGGCTTTGGGGTGCATCCCGCGTTGCTGGATGCGGCTTTGCACCCGATCGGTCTGACTGCGCTGACGCAGTCGAGCGAAGCCGGCGTTCGGTTGCCGTTCGCGTGGAGCGGTGTCCAACTGCATGCCACGGACGCGTCGGTGTTGCGGGTGCGGTTGTCCCGGCGTGGGGACGGCGGGGTTGGGGTCGTGGCTTTCGATCCGGCCGGGCAGCCGGTGTTCAGTGCCGACTCGCTGATGCTGCGACCGGTCACCACCGACCTGGCTGCGTCAGTGGCGGGAGAGACGGCGCGGTCGTTGTTCGGGGTGGACTGGCTGCCGCTGGCCGTTCGGGACAACTTCGAAGAGGTGGACTGGGCTTGGCACGGCCAGGTCGAGGGCGAGCTGCCCGCCCTGGTGGTGGCCCAGGTCCCGGCCGGCGCTGGGGATGGTCCGGAGTCGGTGCACGCGGTGACGGCGACGGTGCTGGGGTGGTTGCAGGAGTGGCTGGCCGATCCGGCCACCGAGGACTCCCGACTGCTGGTGCTCACCCAGGGCGCCACCGACGGCAGCGACCTTGCCGCCGCTGCGGTGACCGGCCTGGTGCGCTCGGCACAGTCGGAGCACCCCGGTCGCTTCATCCTCCTCGACCTCGAAGCCGACACCAGCCTCGACGCTGTGCTGCCCGCGGTGGTGGCCAGCGGCGAGCCGGAACTGGCGCTCCTCGCTGGCATGTTGCACTCGCGGCGCCTCGTACGAGCTGCTGGTGCCGGCCAACCGGTGCCGGATCAGGTGGCTGAGGGCACGGTGGTGATCACCGGGGGGACCGGGGTGTTGGGCGCGATGCTGGCCCGGCATCTGGTGACTGCTCATGGGGTTGAGCACCTGCTGTTGCTGTCCCGTCGGGGTGGTGCTGCTGAGGGCGCGGATGAGTTGGTTGCCGAGCTGGGCGGCCTGGGTGCGCGGGTGTCGATCGTGGCGTGTGATGTGTCTGATCGTGGTGCGGTGGCGGCGGTGCTGGGCGACGTGCCTGCCGAGCATGCGGTGTCGGGTGTGGTGCATGCGGCTGGTGTGCTGGACGACGCGGTGGTGGAGTCTTTGACGGCGGATCGGCTGGCTGCGGTGTTGCGGGCGAAGGTGGATGCGGCGTGGCATTTGCATGAGCTGACCCGGGATCGGGATTTGGGTTTGTTCGTGGTGTATTCGTCGGCTGCGGCGACGTTGGGTTCGGCGGGTCAGGGGAGTTATGCGGCGGCGAACGCCGCGTTGGACGCGTTGGTGCAGCAGCGGGTATCCGCTGGGCTGGCCGGGCGGTCGTTGGCGTGGGGGTTGTGGGAGCAGAGCTCGGGAATGACCGGGGCGCTGGACACGGCGGACCTGGCCAGGTTGGCCCGGACCGGGGTTCGTGCGCTGTCCGACGAGCAGGGCCTGGCGCTGTTCGACGCGGCGATGCGCCTGGAGCGGCCGTTGGTGGTGGCGGCTCGGCTGGATGTAGCGGCGATGCGAGCTGCCGGATCTGTCTCGCCGCTGTTGAGTGGGTTGACCGGTGGTCCGGCACGCCGCACTGCCGCCATCGTTTCTGCCGACGAGGGTCAACTGGCTGCGCAGCTGCTCGTACTGCCGGTGGAGGAGCGCCACGGGATAGTGCTGGAGTTGGTGCGCGCTCAAGCGGCCACTGTTCTGGGCCACACCGCCGGCGAAAGCGTTGATACTGATGCGGCGTTCCGTGATCTGGGCTTCGACTCGCTGACGGCGGTGGAGCTGCGTAATCGGCTCGGGGCCGTAACCGATCTTCGGCTGCCGGCGACATTGGTCTTCGACTATCCGACCGCCTCTGTACTGGCCGACTTCGTGCTGGCAGAGCTTCTCGGAAGGGAAGCCGAGGCGCCGGCTGCGGCATCGGTGGCGGCGCTCGACGAGCCGATCGCGATCGTGGGGATGGGGTGCCGGTTCCCGGGTGGGGTGGATTCCCCGGAGGCGTTGTGGGAGTTGCTGTGCGGAGGTACGGACGCGATCGGTGGACTACCTGGCGATCGTGGCTGGGATGTTGCCGGGCTGGGTGATTTCGCCCGAGTAGGTGGATTCGTTGCCGATGCGGCGGAGTTCGATGCGGGGTTCTTCGGTATTTCGCCGCGTGAGGCGGTGGCGATGGATCCGCAGCAGCGGCTGGTGTTGGAGACGGCGTGGGAGGCGTTGGAGCGGGCGGGGATCGTGCCGGATTCGCTGCGTGGCAGTGCGACCGGTGTGTATCTCGGGTTGATGTATCACGACTACGCGACTCAGACCGCGTTGAATCCGGGGGACAGCGACGGATTCAGTGGCACCGGCAGCTCCGGGAGTGTGGCGTCGGGGCGGGTGGCCTACACGCTGGGCCTGGAGGGCCCCGCCGTGACCGTGGACACGGCGTGTTCGTCGTCGTTGGTGACGGTGCACCTTGCCGCGCAGGCGTTGCGTTCTGGTGAGTGTTCGTTGGCACTGGCCGGTGGGGTGACGGTGATGTCCAGCCCAGGAGTGTTCACGGAGTTCTCCCGGCAAGGTGGCATGGCTGCTGATGGGCGGTGTAAGCCGTTCGCGGATGCTGCGGATGGGACGGGTTGGGGTGAGGGTTCCGGGATCCTGGTTCTTGAGCGGTTGTCTGATGCGCGGCGGCACGGGCATCAGGTGTTGGCGGTGTTGCGTGGGAGTGCGGTGAATCAGGACGGCGCGTCGAACGGGTTGACGGCGCCGAACGGTCCTTCGCAGCAGCGGGTGATTCGGGCGGCGTTGGCGAGTGCGCGGTTGTCTTCTGCTGATGTTGATGTGGTGGAGGCGCATGGCACGGGTACTCGGTTGGGTGATCCGATCGAGGCGCAGGCGTTGCTGGCTACGTACGGTCAGGGTCGGCCGGAGGGGCGGCCGTTGTGGTTGGGGTCGGTGAAGTCCAACATCGGTCATACGCAGGCGGCTGCTGGTGTGGCCGGGATCATCAAGATGGTGCTCGCGATGCGGCACGGTGTTCTGCCCCGGACGTTGCATGTGGATGCGCCGTCGTCGCATGTGGACTGGTCGGCGGGTGCGGTGGAGTTGCTGACCGAGCCTGTGCCGTGGGAGACGGATGATCGTCCCCGTCGGGCTGGGGTCTCGTCGTTCGGAATCTCCGGAACCAACGCTCACGTGATCCTCGAAGAACCCGAACCCGTGTCGGCTGCCGAGGTCGATGACGCTGCTGAGAGCGGGGTGGTGCCGTGGTTGTTGTCGGGGAAGTCGGCGGAGGCGTTGCGGGAGCAGGCTGTTCGGTTGGGTCGGTGGGTGGCTGAGCGTCCGGGGGTTGATCCGGTGCTGGTGGGCCGGGCGTTGGTGTTGAGCCGTTCGGTGTTCGAGCATCGTGCGGTGGTGGTGGCGGAGGATCTGGCGGGGTTTACGTCCGGGCTTGAAGCATGGGAATCCTCGTCTGCGGTAGTGCGGGGTGCTGTGGAGCCGACTGGGCATGGGCCGGTGTTTGTGTTTCCGGGTCAGGGTGCGCAGTGGGTCGGGATGGGCCTGGAGTTGTGGGACACCGAGCCGGTGTTCGCCGAGTGGATGGAGCGGTGTGGGGCGGCGTTGGGGCCGTTGGTGGACTGGTCGTTGCGTGACGCGCTCGGTGATGCGGAGTTGCTGGGGCGGGTTGATGTGGTGCAGCCGGTGTCGTGGGCGGTGATGGTGTCCCTCGCCGGGCTGTGGCGTTCGGCGGGTGTGTCGCCTGCTGTGGTGGTGGGTCATTCGCAGGGGGAGATCGCCGCTGCGACGGTGGCTGGTGGTCTGTCGCTGGAGGATGGCGCTCGGGTCGTGGTGTTGCGGAGTCGGGCGATTGTGGGGTTGGCGGGCTCTGGGGGGATGGTGTCGGTTCCTGCTGCGCTCGCGCAGGTTGAGGAGTGGATTGGCCCGTGGGCCGGTGGTCTCTCCGTGGCTGCGGTGAATGGGCCGGGGCAGGTGGTGGTCTCGGGTTCCGTGGTGGCGTGTGAGGAGTTCGTCGCCCGGCATTCCGGTGAGGGTGTGCGGCGGATCGCTGTCGACTATGCGTCGCATTCGGCTCAGGTGGAGGCGATTGAGGAGCAGTTGGCTGCTGATCTGGCCGGCCTCACCCCGGTGAGCGGGGACGTACCACTGCATTCCACGGTGGATGCGGAGGTTGTTGATACGGCGGGGCTTGATGGCGGGTACTGGTATCGGAACCTTCGTGAGCGGGTGCGTTTCGCCGAGGTGATCGAAACGCTCGTGCACGCCGGGCACCGCAGCTTTGTTGAGGTGAGTGCGCATCCGGTGCTGGCGATGGCCGTCGAGCAGGCCGGTGAAGATCTGACCGTGACGGGCACGCTGCGTCGTGATGACGGCGGCAGGGGTCGGTGGTTGCGGTCGCTGGCCGGTGTTCACGTCGCCGGCGGGAACGTCGACTGGACCACACAACTCGGTGACGCGAGCCGCGCCTTGGACCTGCCTACGTATGCGTTTCAGCGGGAGCGGTTCTGGCCTGTGGTGTCTCGTGTGCGTGGTGGGGGTGTGGTTGATGGTTTGGGTGCTGAGTTCTGG
>NZ_JBITIB010000058.1:0-22317 GCF_044458565.1 Streptomyces sp. NPDC050433
GTATGTCCGGACGGCATGATTTACGGCGCGTGCAGGGTTCGTTGGATCCGCTGAGGCCTTCTTGTTCACGCGCCACAAATCAGCCTGAGTGTCCGAACACACCCCTCCTACGACCCCGCCCCCCTCACACCGCCACGTGACGCTGTTCACACCCGGCGGATGACCGGCCCCGCTTCGCCCGAAGGGTCACCCCGCCCCGAAACTCGGCCGCATGGCCACGACACCCGTCCCGGTCGGGTGGGTGGGCGGGCCGGTGGCGTACCGCGGGCACCCCGCCCCCGAACCCGGCCGCGCGGAGGAAGGGGGACGCTCAGGCTGATGTGTGGCGCGTGGGAATGCCGGTCCCCTCGGGGCCAACGAGCCCTGCACGCGCCGTAAATCATGCCGTCCGGGCATGACCCCGGAGCGGCACCCGGCAACCACCGCAACCCACCCAGCGCGCCGCACGCGCACGGTCAGCCGACCAGGACCTTCTCCGGGTCCGGTGCCTGGGCCTCCGCAGGGGCGACCGCGCGGTGCTTCGGGAGCGCGAACATCAGCAGGAAGATGCCCAGCAGCACCACCCCCACCCACCCCAGCGCGTTCTGGAACCCGTCCGTGAACGCCGCCGTCACCGCGGCCGGTGTCGTCGACGGGCGGTCGTCGACCACGCCGAAGAAGACCACCGACACCAGCCCGAGACCCAGCGCGTTGCCCATCTGCTGCACCGTGTTGATCAGGCCCGACGCCGAACCCGAGTGCTCGCGCGGCACGTCCGACAGCACCGCGTCCGTCAGGGGCGCCACGATCAGCCCCATCCCCAGGCCCATCACGACCAGCGGCGGCACCATCTGCCAGGTGCTGATGTCCGCCCCGTACCGCCCGGCCTCCCAGAGGTAGAGCAGCACGCCCGCCGCCATCGTCAGCGCGCCGGCCTGCAGGACCTTGCGGCCGAAGCGCGGGACCAGCTTCTGTACGGAGAGCCCCGCGGCGGTCGACACGGCGAGCGAGAACGGCAGCCCGGTCAGGCCCGCGTGCAGCGGGCTCCAGCCCAGCCCGATCTGCATGTACAGCGTCCAGACCAGGAAGAAGATGCCGAGGCTGATCCCGAAGGTGAGCTGGACGGCGATGCCCGCGGCGAAGCTCTTGACCTTGAACAGGGACAGTTCCACCAGCGGCGACCCGTCCTTGCGGGTCTTCACCCTCTCGTACGCCACGAACGCCACGAACACCAGCGCGCTGCCGGCCATGCACAGGTGCCCCCAGAGCGGCCAGCCCAGCTCGCGGCCCCGGGTCAGCGGGTAGATCAGCATCAGCAGCGCACCGGTCACCAGGACGACGCCGATCACGTCCAGCCGCAGGGCCTTCGGGGCCTTGGACTCGGTGATGAACTTGCGGCCCAGGAGCACACCGGCGATGCCGACGGGCAGGTTGATCAGGAAGATCGGGCGCCATTCGAGGCCGAAGAGGTTCCACTGGGTGAGCAGCGCGCCGAGCAGTGGTCCCGAAACGGCGCCGAGGCCGACGATCGCGCCGAACATGCCGAAGACCTTGCCGCGTTCGTGCGCCGGGAAGGTGACGTGGATGATCGCGAGCACCTGAGGCACCATCAGCGCGGCCATCGCGCCCTGGAGAAGGCGGGACGCGACGAGCATGTCGGGGTTCACCGCGAAGCCGCAGAGCGCGGAGGCGAGGGTGAAGCCGGTGATGCCCAGGAGGAAGAGGCGCTTGCGGCCGTAGATGTCGCCGAGCCTGCCGCCCGTGATCAGTCCGGCTGCGAAAGCCAGCGCGTATCCGGCGGTGATCCACTGGATGGAGCCGAAGGTCGCCGACAGGTCCCGCTCGATGCTGGGGATCGCGATGTTGACGATGGTGACGTCGACCAGGTCCATGAAGGCGGCGGTCATGACCACGGCCAGCGCGAGCCAGCGCCGGCGGTCGGCGGGCCCCGAAGGGGCGAGGGTTGTCTGAGGTACGGCGACTGGAGAACTCATGCGAGGAAGCTAGTCATCGTGTAGGCCAGATTATGTCCTAGATCGCTGGCACCCTGGCATGCATGACGGACACTCCGGCACGACTCCTGAAGCTGCTGTCACTTCTCCAGACCCCGCGCGAGTGGCCCGGCAGCGAGCTGGCCGAGCGTCTGGATGTCAGCGGGCGGACGATCCGCCGGGACATCGACCGGCTGCGCGATCTCGGCTATCCGGTCGAGGCCAGCAGAGGCGCGGTCGGCGGGTACCGGCTGGTCGCGGGCGCCGCCATGCCGCCGCTGCTGCTGGACGACGACGAGGCCGTGGCCATCGCGGTGGGGCTGCGGGCCGGTGCGGGGCATGCCATCGAGGGCGTCGAGGAGGCGTCCGTACGGGCGTTGGCGAAGCTGGAGCAGGTGCTGCCGTCGCGGCTGCGGCACCGGGTCACCACGCTCCAGGCCGCGACGGTGCCGCTGCTCATGCACGGGGACGCCGCGAGTGTGGACCCGCGGACGCTGACGGTCATCGCCGCCGCGATCACCGGTACGGAGCGGCTGCGGTTCGGCTACCGCGCCGGGGACGGCACGCAGACCAAGCGGCAGGTCGAGCCGTACCGCCTGGTGTCGACGGCCCGGCGCTGGTATCTCGTCGCGTACGACCTGGGGCGCACCGACTGGCGTACGTTCCGCCTCGACCGGGTCAGCGAGCCGTTCGCGACCGGGGCCCGCTTCGCGGCGCGCGAGCTGCCGACGGGTGACGCGGCGAAGTTCCTGACCAGCTCGATGTCACGGGCGCAGCCGCGGGTGGAGCTGGACGTGAGCTTCGCGGCGCCCGCGGAGTTCGTGGTGGCGCGGCTGCCGGGCTCGCTCGGTGTGCCGGAGCCGACCGGTCCCGACAGCTGCCGGCTGCGGACCGAGGCGGCCGACTCGCTGGAGTGGCTGGCGCTCCGACTGGCGCTGGTGGACTGCGAGTTCACGGTCCGCCGGCCGACCGCACTGGTCGATCACATCCATGAGCTGGGGGGCCGGCTGACGCGTGCGGCGCGTACGTGAGGAGTCCCGGCACCGGGGGGGTTGGTACCGGGACTCCGTTCAGGGGGATCCCTCTTGTCACGCCGCGGCGTCGAAGCCCACGTCGTGCGCCATCTTCTTCAGTTCGAGAAGGGCGTGCTTCTCGATCTGCCTGATCCGCTCACGGGTCAGGCCGTGCTGCTTGCCCACCTCGGTGAGCGTCCGCTCCCGGCCGTCCTCGATGCCGTACCGCATCTTGATGATGGAGGCCGTGCGGTGGTCGAGCCTGCCGATCAGCTCTTCCAGCTCCTCGCTGCGCAGCAGCGTGAGGACGGACTGCTCGGGCGAGATCGCCGAGGTGTCCTCCAGCAGGTCGCCGAACTGGGTGTCGCCGTCGTCGTCCACCGACATGTTCAGACTGACCGGGTCACGGGCCCAGTCCAGGACGTCGGTGACACGCGCGGCGTTGGAGCCCAGCTCCGCGGCGACCTCGGCGGGCTCCGGGTCGCGCCCGTGCTCACGGTTGAACTCGCGCTGCACCCTGCGGATACGGCCGAGCTCCTCCACGAGGTGGACGGGCAGCCTGATCGTGCGCGACTGGTCCGCGATGGACCGCGTGATGGCCTGGCGGATCCACCAGGTCGCGTAGGTGGAGAACTTGAATCCCTTGGCATAGTCGAACTTCTCGACCGCGCGCACCAGGCCGGCGTTGCCTTCCTGGATGAGGTCGAGCAGGGGCAGTCCACTGCGCGGGTAGCGCCGGGCCACGGCGACGACGAGTCGGAGGTTGGAGCGTATGAAGATGTCCTTCGCGCGCTCACCGGCGGCGACGAGGGCTTCCAGCTCCTCGCGCTGGGCGCCGGCGCCCTCGCTCTCCACGCCTCCGTCGAGAATCTGCTGCGCGTACACACCCGCTTCGATGGTCTGCGACAGCTCGACCTCCTTGGCGGCGTCGAGCAGGGGCGTCCGTGCGATCTCGTCGAGGTACATGCCGACCAGGTCGCGGTCGGCGATCTCGCCGCCTACGGCGCGAACACTGCTTGCCGCTTTCGAACCGCCGGTGGCGGTACGGCGGGCGACGGCACGGGTTGCCATGCGAGCTCCCTTACTGAGTCGGTCGCGACACCCTTCCGGGTGCCCTGCATCCGCCTGGAACAACGACTGGAATCCGGACAGAATTCCCAAGGCGCGCACCGGTTTTGTGATCATGCAGTACCCTGTCCCGGCACCGAGGAGGGACTAATGGCGCGAAGCTGGGCAGAAGTGCAGGTCAGAAGCGGGACCGAGGACGACTTGGCGGCCCTCACGGATATTTACAACCACTACATCCTTGAGACCCCCATCACATTCGACACCGCCACCTTCACTCCCGAGCAGCGCCGTCCCTGGCTGCGCTCCTACCGGGAAGACGGCCCGCACCGCCTAAAGGTTGCTCAGGATGTCCGTTCTGACCTCATTCTCGGTTACGCGACCAGCAGCCCGTTCCGACCGAAGCCGGCGTACTCCACATCCGTGGAGGTCACGGTGTACTGCGTGCCCGAGGCGGCGGGCCGGGGAATCGGCACTCTTCTTTACGAGGAGCTGTTCAAGGCCCTGGAGGGCGAGGACGTGCACCGCGCGTACGCGGGCATCGCCCAGCCGAATGCAGGCTCTGAGCGGCTGCACGAGCGCTTCGGCTTCCGGCACATCGGTACGTACGGCGAGGTCGGCCGCAAATTCGGCAGGTACTGGGACGTCGCCTGGTACGAGAAGAAGCTGAACGAGGCCTGAGGGCTGCTAGCTCCCGTGCGGGGTGCCGCCCAGCAGGCGTTCCACGGCCGCCAGCGCGTTGACGCGGGCCGATCCGTACGTCACCACCGTGTTGGCCGCCAGCGCGTCCACGGCGTGCGGCCAGCCGGTGAGGACGACGACCGCGTCCGGGCGGCGGGCGACGAGTTCGCGCAGCAGCGCGGTCTCCGCCGCGTCCCGGTGCGGTTCTCGGGCGATGACGACCACGGGGCGGCCGTCGGAGTCCCCGAGCGCGGTGTCCGCGCGGGCGGCGGTCGGGCCTTCGGGCGGTACGCCGGTGGCGGTCAGGCCGGGCATGGCCTCGGCGAGCAGCTGGTTCAGATGCGGCGCGCGGCTGCCGGAGGCGTGGTTGACGCGCTGTCGCAGGTCGATCACGTACGGCGGCGAGCTGAGCGCCACGTTCCCGCGTACCCGCAGTGCGGTACGCGCCACGGCGAGTGGCAGCGTGTCCTCCTTGGGAGGCGGCGGCGTGGCGCGGGCCCTACGGATCCACTCGGCCAGCTCGCGGGCCCGGCGGCCGGCGTCGATGAGCCGGTCCGTGGGCAGTACGCCGCGGGCCACCGCGTCGAGGAGCGCGTCGCGCGCGGCCCGGTACGCGCTCTCGGCGGCCTCCGCGCTCGACGGGTTCCCCAGGCACAGCAGGTCGGCGCCGCCGAGGACGGCCTGGACGCAGGCCGGGCCGAAGCCCGGTTCGGCGAGGACGGCGCCCATGTCGAGCGCGTCCGTGACGATGGCGCCGGTGAAGCCCAGCTCCTCCCTGGCCAGCCGGGCGGCCTCGGGGTTCAGTGAGGCCGGTGCCTCCCCGAAGGGGAGGGCCTTGATGTGCCCGGTCATCAGACAGCGGCTGCCCGCCTCGATCGCGGCGGTGAACGGCCGCAGGTCGCGCCGTCGCAGCAGGTCGAGATCGGCGTCCAGTTGGGGCACCCGCAGGTGTGAGTCGACCGCCGTGTCGCCGTGGCCGGGGAAGTGTTTGGCGCAGGCGGCGACACCCGCGGACTGGAGGCCGGTGACGTACGCGGCGGAGTGCCGTGCCACCAGGGCGGCGTCCGAGCCGAAGGCCCGGATGCCGATCACCGGGTTGTCCGGGTCGGCGTTGACGTCCACGTCGGGCGCGAGGTTCAGGCCGATGCCCGCCGCGCGCAGGTCGTGGCCGATGGCGCGGGCGACGCGTTCGGTGACGTCGGTGTCGTCGACCTCGCCCAGGGCGCCGTTGCCGGGGTACGAGGAGCCGGTCGCGGCCTCCAGGCGGGTGACGTCGCCGCCCTCCTCGTCGCTGGCGACGATCAGGTCGGCGCGGCGGGCGTGCAGGGTGGCCGAGAGCGCGGCGGCCGTCTTCGGGTCGGGCACGTTGTGCGCGAAGTACACGACGCCCGCGAGCCCGGCGTCGACGGCGTCGAGCAGCCACGCGGGCGGCTCGGTGCCGTGGAAGCCGGGCAGCAGGACGGAGTTGACCAGCCGCAGCGGTTCGTCGGCGGACCCCTGGGGGCTCATCCCTTCACCGCGCCGGCCGCCAGTCCGGAGGCCAGCCGCCGCTGGACGATGATGAAGAAGATCAGCACCGGCAGGGTGATGAGGGTGGAGCCGGCCATGACCGGGCCCCAGGACGTGGAGTTCTCGCCGAAGAACTGGAACAGGCCCACGGCCGCCGTGTACTTGGAGCCGTCCTTCATGAAGGTGTACGCGAAGACGAACTCGTTCCACGCGGTGATGAACGCGAACACGCTGGTGGCGACGAGCCCCGGCGCGACCAGCGGCAGCAGGACGGACCAGAACATCCGCGGCCACGAGCAGCCGTCCAGATAGGCGGCCTCCTCGACCTCCTTGGGCACCGTCGCGACGAAGCCGCGCAGCGTCCAGATCGCGAAGGGCAGCGACAGCGCGATGTAAACGACGGTCAGTCCGATGAGGCTGTTGAGCATTTCGTAGTCCCGCATCTGGAGGAAGAGCGGGATGACGAGCGCCTCCAGCGGCACCATCTGCACGATCAGCACCATGATCAGCACCGAGGTGCGGAACCGGAACCGGAAGCGCGCGACGGCCACGGCGGCGAACAGCGCCAGCAGTCCGGAGACCAGGATCGTGCCGAGGCCGACGATCATCGAATTGGTGAGGAACTGACCGAAGTTGCCCCGGTCGAAGATATAGCTGAAGTGCTCGCCGCTGATCCCGCTGGGCAGGACGTCGGCGCCTCGGGTGATCGCGTTCGGGTCGAGCGCGGTGCTGACCATCCAGTACACCGGGAACAGCGTGAAGACCAGCAGCGCGAACACCGCGGCAGCGAGCCCGATCCGCCCGGCGGTCGTTGTGCGGGTCACAGCTCGTCACTCTCCTTGAAGAGGGTTCGGATGTAGACGATCGTGATCAGCAGCAGGAGCAGGGTGAGGAGTACGGCGGTGGCCGCTCCCGCGCCGTAGTCGTTCAGGGCGAACGCCTGCTGGTAGGACCACACGCCCAGGTTGAGGACCTCTTCGTTGCTGCCCGCGCCGCCCGGCATCAGATAGATCTGGGTGAAGACCTTGAAGTCCCAGATGGTCGACAGGATGGTGACGACCAGGAAGATCGGCTTGATGGTGGGCACGGTGATCTTCCAGAACCGCTGCCAGGCGTTGGCACCGTCGATCATCCCGGCCTCGTACAGCTCCCTGGGGATGGTCAGCAGCCCCGCGAGCACGGTGATGGCGACGAACGGGAAGCCGTGGTGCACCACGTTGAGGGTGGCGATGGCGTAGAAGGACAGCCGCTCGGTGAACCAGTTCGTGGTCTCGGGGTCGATGAGCCCGAGCGAGCCGGCGAGCTGGCTCATCATTCCGTCGCCCGCCGAGAACAGCCACACCCAGACGTAGGTGCCGGTGACGGCGGGCATCGCCCAGGCCGCCATGATCGCGGTGGAGCAGATGACCCGCCAGGTGGTGCCGAGCCGCTGGAGCAGCAGGGCGGCGAGGGTGCCGAGCGCGACGGTCAGGGCCACGCAGGCGACCGCGAAGAACGCGGTGTTGGGCAGGACGGTGCGCCACAGGGCGCTGTCGCCGAGCAGGTCCTTGTAGTGGTCGAGGCCGGTGAAGACGCCGACGCCGCCGCCGAACTTCACCTCGTAGTCCTGGACGGACAGGATGCCGACCTTGACCAGCGGCCACAGCAGCAGCCCCGCCAGCACCACGAGCGACGGCAGGAGCAGCAGCCAGGGGCGGGTGGTGCGGCCGAGCTGCTTGCGGCGCAGCGTCGGGCTCGTACGCGGGCCGCGTGGCCGCGACGACTTCACAGGGGAGGTCGTCGCGGCCACGCCGTCGTCGTGCGCCGAGTCTTCGATGACTGACTCAGGAGG
The DNA here is from genome assembly GCF_044458565.1 of Streptomyces sp. NPDC050433. NCBI lineage: Bacteria > Bacillati > Actinomycetota > Actinomycetes > Kitasatosporales > Streptomycetaceae > Streptomyces > Streptomyces sp. NPDC050433. The sequence goes on from NZ_JBITIB010000058.1 coordinate 8,070, forward strand.
CAAAGATCTTGTCCATCTCCTCGGCGGCCTGGTCCGCGGCCTCCTGCACGGTCTGCTTGCCGGTGAGGATGGACTGCACCATCTTCGTGACGACCTGCGTGGCCTGGATCTGGCCGTACGCGGGGGTCTTGGGCACGGTCGCGCCCGCCTCGGTCATCTGCTTGGCGAACGGCGCGACGAGCGGGTCGTTCTTCGCCTGGACCTCCTTGAGGAGGGAGTTCTGACCGGGGAAGTAGTTCGTCTGCTCGGCCCACTTGGTGGCGAACTCGCCGGTGGTGACCATCTTGACGTACTCCCAGGCCAGGTCCTGGTTCTCGCCCTTGAAGGTGGAGAGGTACGAGCCGCCCAGGAAGGACTTGCTCATGCCGCCGGTCTCACCGGGGATGGGCGCCGCCGCGAGCTTGCCCTCCAGGTCGGGGGCCGCCTGGACGAAGGCCTTGGGCGTCCAGTTGCCGGAGAGGGACATGGCGATCTTCCCCTTCTGGAAGTCGGTCGCCACCTCCTTCTCGGTCCAGGTGGTGACCTTCGCCGGGGACAGCTTGTCCTTCTTGGCGAGGTCGGTGTAGTACGTGATGCCCTTGACCGACTCCGGGGAGTTGATGCCGGACTTCCACTTGCCGCCCTCCTCGACGGCCAGTTCACCGCCGGCGCCCCAGACGAACGGGGTCGCGAACATCTCCGCGCCGCCCGCGACCGGGAAGGGGATCATGCCCGGCTCCTTCTCCTTCAGGACCAGCGCGGTGTCGCGCAGTTCCTTCCAGGTGGTCGGGGCCTTGAGGTTGTGCTTCTCGAAGATGTCCTTGCGGTAGAGGAGGCCGCGGACACCGGCGTACCAGGGCATGCCGTACTGCTTGCCGTCCAGCGTGCCCGCGTCGGCCAGTCCCTCGACCAGGTCGTCGTTGAGCCCGGAGTCCTTCACCTTGTCGGTCACGTCGACGAGGCCGCCGGTCTCGGCGAACTGCGGGATCCAGGTGGTGCCGACCTCGGCGACGTCGGGGACCTGGCTCGGTCCGCCCTCGATCGCGGTGGTGAACTTCTTCTGCGCGGTGGCCCACTGCTGGTACTCGACCTTGACCGTGGCGCCCGTCTTCTTCTTGAAGGCCGCCGCGACCTCGTTGAAGAAGGGCTTGGGGTCCGGGTTGGTCCCCTCCATGATCCATACGGTCAGGGTCTTGCCCTTGCCCGACGTTTCGCCGCCGTCCCCGCCCGAGTCCCCACTGCCACAGGCAGAGAGCCCGAGCGCCATGGTGACGACAAAGGCACCGATGACATGTTTCCGCATGGCCGCTCCCTCACAGGATGTCTAGACCACAGGAACGTACGGAGGCCGGATTGCCCGGTCAAGTGCCCTAGGCCAGGGGATGTCGAACCGTTGCCTATCTGAACCCGTCTGCCATTGGGCAGACCACTGGCGGCGTACGCCGGGGCAGGTCAGCCGAACTGCACCGACCGCTTGGCCAGTCCCATCCAGAAACCGTCGATCACGTTGCGTACGGTGTCCAGTTCGCCCTCGGCGGCGCCGAGCGTGACGAAAAGTGGCGCGAAGTGCTCGGTACGCGGATGGGCGAGCGGCCCGGCCGGGGACTTGTGGGCGAAGTCGAGCAGCGCGTCGACGTCCCGCGCGAGCAGTGCCTCCCGGCCCCAGGCGTCGAACTCGGCGGACCAGCCCGGCACTCCGGGGCCGACGTGCCGCAGCGCGGCCAGGTTGTGCGTGAAGAAGCCGCTGCCGACGACGAGGACTCCCTCGTCCCGCAGCGGGGCCAACTTGCGGCCGATCTCGAGGAGTTGGCGCGGGTCGAGGGTCGGCATGGAGATCTGGAGGACGGGGATGCCGGCGTCGGGGAACATCTCGACGAGCGGCACGTACGCCCCGTGGTCGAGCCCGCGGTCGGGGACGCGCTGCACCGGGGTGCCGGGGCCGCGCAGCAGCTTCTCGACGGAGTCGGCGAGGGCGGGGGCGCCGGGGGCGGCGTACCGCACCTGGTAGTAGTGCTCGGGGAAGCCCCAGAAGTCGTACACGAGCGGCCGGGTCTCGGTGGCACCGAGGGCGAGCGGTGCCTCCTCCCAGTGGGCTGAGACGATCAGGATCGACCGGGGGCGCGGCAGGTCGGCGGACCACGTGGCGAGCTGTCCCGGCCAGAGCGGGTCGTCGGCGAGGGGCGGGGCGCCGTGGGAGAGGTAGAGGGCGGGCATACGCTCCGCGGTGCTGTTCATGGCACGGGACCCCCTTGAGGTGTTCGATCGATGCGTTCGATCGATATACTTGAACCTTAAAGCACTTACCGGTGCCGACCTTACGCGGATCTAGTTTAACTTTCAAGGAGCGCTTACAGTGGGGAGCATGGAGAGCGACGGGCAACCACGCTGGCTCAGCGCCGAGGAGCAGGGCGTCTGGCAGGCGTACCTCCAGGCCAGCACGTTGCTGGAGGATCATCTCGACCGCCAGTTGCAGCGCGACGCGGGGATGCCGCACATCTACTACGCGCTGCTCGTCCACCTGGCCCGTGCCCCGCACCGCCGGCTGCGGATGACCCAGCTGGCCAAGAACGCCAAGATCACCCGGTCCCGGCTGTCGCACGCGATAGCCCGGCTGGAGAAGAGCGGCTGGGTGCGCCGCGAGGACTGCCCCTCCGACAAGCGCGGACAGAACGCGATCCTGACGGACGAGGGCGAAGAGATGCTGAGGCGGTCGGCGCCCGGCCATGTCGCCGCCGTACGGCAGGCGATCTTCGACCGGCTCGGCCCGGAGCAGGTGACCCAGCTCGGGGAGATCATGCGGGTGCTGGCGGAGGGGCTTCAGCCGGACGGCTCGGACGCGGATCTGCCCTGGCGCCGCTGACGCCCAACTGGCCCACGCAGAGGGCTGCCCCGGTGCCGCTGAGGAACAGCGGCACCGGGGCAGCGGCGTGACGGGAGGGGGCGCTCAGTGCATCGCCACCGGGATCGGGGCGTCCTCCGCCGAGGCATCGGCGCCCTCACCCCTGGCCACCTGGGTGCTCCCCGGACGGCCGGTGTTGATGAAGGTGAAGGCGATCGCCGAGGCGAGCACCAGGATGCCGACCGCCCACCAGATGGCGCTCGCGTAGCCGTGCACCATCGCCTGAAGCTCCAGGAGCTTCGGGTCGCTCGCGCCCGCCGCGTTGGCCGCGACGTACGCGGTAGTGGCGGAGGCGGCCACGGTGTTCAGCAGCGCCGTACCGATGGCGCCGCCGACCTGCTGCGAGGTGTTGACCATCGCCGAGGCGACGCCCGCGTCACGCGGCTCGATGCCGTGCGTCGCGAGGGACATGGCCGGCATGAAGGCCGTACCCATGCCGAGACCGAGCAGCAGCAGCGCCGGCAGGATCAGACCGGGGTACGAGGTGCCGACCTCCAGCTGCGTCAGCAGCAGCATGCCGGTCGCGCCGACCAGGAAGCCGGGGCCCATCAGCAGCCGCGGCGGCACGCGGGTCATCAGCCGGGCACCGATCTGGGTGGAGCCCGTGATCATGCCGACGATCATCGGCAGGAAGGCGAAGCCGGTGCTGACCGGCGTGTAGCCCTTCACGACCTGGAGGTAGTAGGTCAGGAAGAGGAACAGACCGAACATGCCGATGACGGCCAGGCCCAGCGAGAGGTAGACACCACCCCGGTTGCGCTCCATCAGCACACGCAGCGGCAGCAGCGGGGACTTCACCCGTGCCTCGACGGCGACGAACGTGGCCAGCAGGAGGGCCGAGGCGACGAACATGGCGATGGTCGTCGGGTCGGACCAGCCCTCGGACTCGGCGCGCGTGAAGCCGTACACCAGCGCCACCAGGCCGAGCGTGGACAGGAAGACACCGGGGATGTCGAGCGGGTTGCGGTTACGGCCGCCCGCGGGCTCCCGGATCACGAAGTAGGCGCCTGCGGCGGCCACGATCGCGAACGGGATGTTGACGAAGAAGGTCCAGCGCCAGTCCAGGTACTCGGTGAGGAATCCGCCGAGGATCAGACCGACCGCGCCACCGCCACCGGCGATCGCACCGAAGATGCCGAACGCCTTGGCGCGCTCCTTGGGATCGCCGAACGTCACGGCGAGCAGGGAGAGCGCGGCGGGCGCGAGCAGGGCGCCGAACGCGCCCTGGAGGGCACGGGAGCCGAGCAGCATCGCCTCGCTGGTCGCGGCGCCGCCGACGGCGGACGCGGCGGCGAAGCCGAGCAGGCCGACGGTGAAGGTGCGCTTACGTCCCCACAGGTCGGCGATGCGTCCGCCGAACAGCAGCAGACCGCCGAAGGCGAGCGCGTACGCCGTGATGACCCACTGGCGGTTGCCGTCGGATATGCCCAGGTCCTGCTGGGCGGAGGGCAGCGCGATATTCACGATCGTCGCGTCGAGCACGACCATCAGCTGGGCCAGGGCGATGAAGACCAGGGCTTTCCAGCGCTGGGGATCGGGGCCCGAATCGGGGACCTTGGGGTCGGGGAGCCGGGTCTCGGCTGTTTTTGACATGGAGGTGGCCGCCTATGCGTACGAAGAGTTCATAACGGACGCGGGGACGCACGGGTCGGCCCTACGCGCGGGTTACGGGTGAGTGGTTCGGAAGAAGCCGGCCGGCCCGGTCATGGCCGGCGGCGGTTTACCGCGTGGTGAGTAGAAGTTCTTGGTCCGGGGGGCGCGTCACACGTCGTCATCGACCGTGCCGCAGGTCCTCCAGAGTCGCCGCCGCGCCTGGCAGCTCGGAGCGCGCGGGCGCCTCCAGGCCGTCGAGGAACAGCTGTAGATGCCGGTGCGTGAAGCGGTCGATGGTCAGACAGCCGGTACCGGGCAGCGGACGGGTGAGCTGGGAGAGAGCGACCATCAGATCACCGACCGCGACGTCGGTGCGCAGCCTGCCCGCCGCGCGCGCCGCCTCCATGAGGCCTTCCACGGCCGCTTCGAGGCGTTCGCGTTCCGCGTGCAGGTGCTTCAGGTGGGGGAGGTCGCCGTTGAAGCTGCCGGAGAGCAGCGGGCACACGGCGCCGATCCGCTCGTCGGCCGCCGCGTGGACGAAGCGGCTGAGCGCCACGAACGCGTCGGCCTCCTCGGCCGCGAGCCGCTCCGCCTTGTCGGCGGTGCGCGCCATCACGGTGTGCACCACCTCCAGGATGAGCGCGGCGCGGTCGGGGAAGTGGCGGTAGAGGGTCGCGTTGCCGACACCGGCGCGACGAGCGATCTCGTCGAGAGGTACGTCGGGGCCCGACTCCACGAGGATTTCGCGGGCCGCCGCGGCGATGCGCTCCCTGTTGCGCAGAGCGTCCGCGCGCGGACGCGGGATGCGACGCGTGGCGGATTCGGCGGCGGTGGTCACGTCGGGCCCTTCCCTCGGCTTCACAGAAGCGGGGACCGGGTCCCCGCTTTCCTTGACACGGGTGCAAACGGGGAAGTCGTCCCCGGTTATTTCACCGGACTCTGTGAGCTGGGTCACCAGCTTCTCGCCAACTCCGAAAACCCCACGATCGGCCGCACCCAGCGAGCGCCGACACGCCGACCGACGCAGGGTGATCGAACGGAGAGCAGTCAGCAGGACGACTGCCCCCTGACCCGGAGGCGGCCGATGAAGCACACCCGTCGGATACGCGGAACCGCAGGTCACGGCCGTGATGCCCGGCCCGGCCGGATCGGCGCGCTCGCCGCCGTCGCCGCTCTCGCCCTCGCCGCCCTCACCACCGCCAGCGCGACCCTCCCCCTACCGACGCGGGCCTCCGCCGGACCCGCCTCCACGGCGCACGACGCGACGCTCGGCCCGTGCCGTATCGCCGCCGCCGCCGGCGTCCAGATGTCCGAGGGCGTGCCCACCCCCGCGGGCTACTCCCGCTCCACCGGCCGGGTCCGCGCGCTCAATCTGATGGTCGACTTCTCGGACGCGCCGGGTCCCGGCAGCGCCGCCGACCGGCTCGGTGAGTTCTTCCCGCAGACGCAGGCGTGGTTCCGCACCAGCTCCTACGGGCGGCTGGACTACCGGCCCGAGGCCCCCCTCAAGGACTGGCTGCGGATGCCTCTGCCGTTCGCCGACTACGGGATAGAGCGCGGCGCCCCTTACGAACCGGGCTACCGGCGCCTCGTCCAGGACATCGTGAAGGCCGCCGACCCCGAAGTCGACTTCAGCGAGTACGACCTGGTCAACATCCTCGTCACCCCCAACGCCGGCCCCTCGGCGCTCGACACCGTCCTGTCCGTGACGTTCTCCGGCAACGGTGAGGCCCCCAAGGCCGACGGCGTCCCGCTCTCCAACACGTCCTTCGTCTACAGCAGACAGGACGACGGCTCGGGGTCGTACGGGCGCACCGGCTACCGCGTCCTGCCGCACGAGAACGGCCATGTCTTCGGCCTCCCCGACCTCTACACGATGGACGGCGGCGGCACCGTCGGGCACTGGGACATCATGTCCGAGGACTGGGGGGCCAACAACGACCTGCTGGGCTGGCACAAGTGGAAGCTCGGCTGGCTCGACAACGATCAGGTCAGCTGCGCGTCGGGCACCGGCGAGAGCGAGCACGACCTGACCCCGCTGGCCACCGAGGGCGGCCACAAACTCGCGTTCGTACCGCTGTCGGAGGAGTCCGGTTACGCGGTCGAGGTCCGCACCCGCGCGGGCAACGACGAGGCCGTCTGCAAGCCCGGCGTGCTGATCTACCGCGTCGAGTCGGACGTCGACACGGGGCGCGGCCCGGTGGCCGTCTCCGACAGCGAGGAACGCAGCGGCGGGTGCACGCGGCGCCCCAACGTGCACGCGGAGCTGTCGGACGCGCCGTACGGGCCCGGTGAGACCTTCCGGGACCGGGAGAGCGGCGTCAGCGTCGCCGTGCTGAAGAAGAGCGGGGACGGCGGCTACCGGGTCCGGATCAGCCGGTCCTGACCCAGCCGTCGGGGGTGAACGCCTCCGCCGTGGCCCGCTCGTCGCGCCAGTAGGCGTACGGCAGGGACTGGCCGCGCAGCCACAGCTCGCCGGTCTCCGGCGATACGCGTGACTCGGCGGTGGGTGTCGCGACGAACGGCGGCTCCGCCGGTCGGCCCACCTCCCCGTCCAGGACCAGCGCGCCGCCCGCCGCCATCGCGCCGTACACCTCGGCCTGCGCGGCGGGGCCGGAGAAAGGACACGTCAGCGTCCTGACGGGGGCCGCGCCCAGACCCGGCAGCTCACCGCGGTCGAGCGCGCCGGCGGCGGCACGGTAGCGGGCGTCCATCGCGGCGCCCGCCTGCGCGAGCTGGGTGGCGACGGCGCCCCGCAGGGGAGCCGCGGGTGAGGCGTAGACGATGGTGGCGTCGGACTCGGCCCGGATCTCGATGTCGGGCGGGGCCGCGTAACGGTCCGGGCCGGGCAGGTCCTCGTACCGCTCGGTGAGCGCCCCCTCTCCCGCCGCCCGCCCGCCACCGAAAACCACGACGCGCGCCCCCTCGCGCTCCGCCCACCCCGAGACACCCGGCAGCCGCTCGCCGTCCACGAGCAGCAGGCGGGGCGCGCAGTGGTCCAGCACCCCGACCAGCTCGTCCCCGGCCCACGCCGCGTCGAGCGGTACGGCCACCAGCCCGGCGAGCTGCGTGGCCCAGAACGCGGTCTGCCAGTCGGGGCGGTCGCCCATCACGACGGCGGCGCGGTCGCCCGGCCGCAGGCCGTAGGTGTCCACGAAGCGGTTGGCCAGGGTGGTCGCGGCGGCGAAGAAGTCACCGTACGTAAGGAGGCAGGCGCCGTCGCCGTCGCCGTCGAGGAGGAAGGGCCGGTCCCCGTACGCCCAGGTCGTCTCCACGAACTCCCGCAGCGTGCGCGGCCCGTCGGCGTAGATGAGTGAGCCGTTCTCGGCGCGTACGACCTCGAAGGGGGCTCCGGCGGCGGTCAGGGCGGCGGTGTCGGGCAACGTACGTCTCTCTTTCTTCGTACTCTCGGAGGCGAGTCCATCGAGCGAGGAGCCCCTGTTGCACCACTTGTACGTCAAGGTCTGCGGTCTGCGGAAGCCCGACGAGGTCGAGGCCGCCGTCGCCGGCGGGGCATCCGCCGTCGGGTTCATCCTCACCACCAGCCCCCGGCGGATCTCCCCCGCCGCGGCCCGCCCGCTGGCCGCGCTCGTGCCGCCCGGTGTCGCCAAGGTCGCGGTCTTCCGCGGGGAGCCGCTGGACGAGGTGCGCCGGGCGGCGGCCGAGGCGGGCGCGGACACGGTCCAGCTGCACGGCGGCGAGCCGCCCGAGGCGTTCGCCGCGCTGCGCGCCGACGGATTCCGCCTCGTCCGCGCCACCTCGCCGGAGTCGGGCGACCCGCTGACGGCCGGCGCGTACGGCGAGGACCTGCTCATCATCGACTCGCCCCGGCCGGGGTCCGGCGAGCGCTGGTCACCGGAGTCGCTGCCCGAACGGCCGACGGGGTCGTGGGTGCTGTCGGGCGGTCTCTCGCCGGACAACGTCGTGGACGCCGTGACGGCACTGCGGCCGTGGGGCGTCGACGTATCGAGCGGGGTGGAGAGCAGCAGGGGCGTGAAGGACGTGGGGCTGATCGAGAAGTTCCTGGCCGCCGCGCGCGGAATGTCTTCCTGAACGGCCCGCAGAGACCCGACGTCACCGAATCCGGGGGACTGGCCGTTCGCTCGGAGTGTTACCAGCCGTGCTCTGCCAGGGGGCCGGAGCCCTTCAGGTATCCGAGAAGTCCTTCCTTCGGGTACTCGATGATGTCCTCGGGCAGTTCGTGGACGCTGAACCACTGGAGTGCGAGGCACTTCGCGGGTTCTCTGTTGACGGGGTCCCCGGTCCAGTTGGTTGCTTCGAAGAAGAATCCGATGCGTTCGACGGTCTCGCTCTGTCTCTGATGCACGACGTGGACCAGCCGCAGGTGGGCGGGGTCGACCTGAACGCCGGTTTCCTCCAGCAGTTCGCGCGCGGCCCCTGCGCTGAGGGATTCCCCCTGATCGAGCTTGCCGGACGGCATGTGCCAGCGGCCGTGGCCGTACGGACCGCCGCGCTGCGAGAAGAGGAGTTTGTCGCCGTCGCGCAGGAAGACGTGTGTGTCGATGACGGGTTGTGCGGGGTGCGGATTCATGGGTCCTGGGGGGGTGCTTGGTGATGTTGGGGCGGCTGACGTTACCGACGGGTGGGGCATCGCGTCGGCGATTGAGGCCGCAGCCTCCGTTGGTACGCGGCCACCGGCCGCCGTCTCGATCCAGGCGGGGTGATCGGTCGTCAGAACGCCGGGCATGAAAGCTCCTCATCGTGCGTGCGGTTGGTGCGGGTGCGCTGTAGCCTCTCGCGTTTGGCCGGACGGAGAGGCCCTTCTCGACAGGGAGGAAAGCAGGCGTCGGGCTTCCGGCAAGTCGATGAGGCTCAGCGTCAGAGCGGCGTCGCTGTCGCAGCGGACGCAGTCGTGGTGGAAGTAGAGGTCGAGGAACCCGCCGCCGGTCGCTGCTTTGAAGGCGGCGCCGAGCCGGCGCATGAGCTGCTGGGCCTCCGGCCACTCCTCCAGGCTCCGCTCGACCTTCTGCGCGGGTGCGCCGAGGAGGCGCGCGAGGCGGTCAGCGGTGGTGAGGGTGATGTCGCCGAGCGCGATCTTGCCGTGCTCCGCAGTGAGTTCGGGTACGTCGAGACCGTGCTCGCGCAGCGCGGTACGCAGGGCGGCGACGGTCTCGTGGAGGGATGTTGTGTAGTGCGGATACGCGTCATCGGTGGATGTGCTCATCGAATCTCCGGGGAGTACGTGGGGTGAGATCGTGGCTGAAGGGCCTTGTTGGCTGTGGCGTGTCTGGGCGGGCGGCGGCACAGGGGCTCAGCCCCGTACCGCGATGGCGGCGGTCAGGACCAGAAGGAGTCCGGTCACACTGAGGTGGATGTAGAAGACATGGGCCAGTACGGGGTGTTCCCGGCGAATGGCTCCGAGCCTGGCGAAGGCACTCTTCACGGCGCTCAAGGCAGGTCGTCCGGCTCCGCCGGCTGCCGGCGGCGCAGGGACTCCAGCAGAAGTCGCAGCAGTTCGGTGTCCGTCTTCGGGACGTGCTCGGCGACGACGAAGCCGCGAGGAACGAGCACGAACGCCGGCCGGCCATCACGTTGGGCCATCAGACCATCACCGGCCCGACCGGAACCGTGCACCAGGTGCAAGTCCCCTTGCGTCCCCAGTCGCGAGCGAAGTACGTGACAAGTTGCATGCCCCGTCCGCCCTCGTCGTCCGGACCCGCCTCCCGCACCTCCGGAGCGCCGCACGAATGATCATCGACCTCGACCAGCACCTCACCGGCGCCGTCACAAGTGAGCTGGAACGAGACCGAGTTGGCCTTGCCGTGGACGATCGCGTTCGTCACGATCTCACTTACCAGCAACTGCACCGTCCCGACCACCTCCCGGTCCCTAACGCCGGCCTTCCCCAGCACAGCCGCCGTCACCCGACGCGCGCGCTCCACGTGCCTCGGATCGGCATCGAACGACATCGCCGCGTGCGCACTCCTCATCGGCTGTCTCCAAGTCGCCGTCTCGCCACCCGCCGGGATCGTGTCGGGACGAGCCGGTAAACGCCGGGAGAGGAAGGCAGCAGCGTGGAGTGCCAGAGGCGTAAGAGACATGGGAATTCCCTCCGGGAGCATGCTCCCTGGGCTGCGACGGGAGCGGCGCCGGCCGGTCTCAGGCGAAGTGAGGCCGACGCCGCATCATGCAGACCACGCTAAGTACTCACGCGATCACAATCCAGTGACGTAAGCCACCAGCCGCATCGCCAATTGCGCGTCAACTAGGACGTGTTGTCCTACCTGTCTCAGAGGGTGGGGTCCACGCCGAGGCGGCTTGCGAGGCCGCGCAGCGGGGTGTTGCGTCGGCGCTCGGCCTCCAACATCTCCCGCACAGTGGCCGACGCACCAGCCTGGAACCTGATCCATTCCGGTTGGTCACGCTCGACTTCCAGCAAGAGGTCCAGGGCGCCTTCGCTGTCGCCAGTCTGATAGCGGGCCTGTGCCACGTCCACCCGGTGCGCGGCAGAGTGCACAGGCCGCGTGATGCCCGCGAGGTCGACCCTGGCCGCAGCGGTGAGTGCTGCGGCCGGTCGGCTCTCCTCGCCCGCCAAGGACACGTTCACCTGCTGCGTCCGCACGTCCACGACCGAGAACGCCGAGCCGTACGCGCGGACGGGGCCGGACCTCGTGGCTGCGGACTCCGCCACGTTGAGGAGAAACTGTGCGTGCTCATGCTGATCGCTGCGTGCGGCGGGCGTCGCGGCGGCGATCAGCAGGTTTCCGTACACGGCGAGTTGAGCTGCCGAGGCGCGGCGGATGCTCGGTTCCAAGGCGTCCGCCTTGCGCTCCGCGACCTGTTGCGCCTGCTCCCATCGGCCCTGCCGCAGCAGCACCCAGGACAGGGTGGACACGGCCATGCCCTCCATCAGCGGGTCGCTGGCTTTCGCCGCGGCGGCGAGTTGCTTCTCCACAGCGGCGAACGCCCAGTCCGGATGGCCGGCCTGTGTCGCGAGGGACGCGGCGAGTTGATATGCGAGGGCGAGCTGGCGCCACACCCGTTCGGTGCCGGATTCGCGCGCGGTGGCGCGGCCGTCACGCAGGAGCAGCGGCAGCATGCCTGAGAGCTGGGAGTAGTCACCCGCCCAGTAGGTTGCGGTGGCGGCCTCCACGCTGCGCGTCCACGCGGCAGGGTCAGGCGGGTCCTCCAGGTCGTCGTCGGCCAGGACACCAGGCAGAACGCCCGGGTCCTGGATCGCGTCCCGCAGGGCGATGAGCCCGCCGTCGTCGGAGAGTTCCTGGGTCACGGTGGGCTGTCCTACCAGGCGCTCAAGTTGCACATCCAGGGCGCGCGCGAGCGAGCGCAGAGTGTTGATACGGGCGGACTGCCGTGCCCCCTGCTCCAGCTTCCGCACAGTGTCGACGGAGACGCCGGCCCGCCGGGCGAGCTCTTCCTGCGTGATGTCGCGGAACTCACGCAGATTGCGGATGCGGTCGCCGATAGAGACGTTCATGCCGGTACTCCCGCCGGAGAGTTGTCCGTCCACCGTACCGCTGCTCATAGTTGAAGACTCACGGCGCCGCCCAAACCGCTGGTGCGCGACAACGTGGCCGCTCCCTCTGGTAGGCACGGCCCTATTCTCACCAAAGGCCGACTGATAGCCGCGCGCGAGACGCCGGTGATTGTGTTCGAGCAGCGGCTGCGCGATGCGGTCGGTTAACCCTCGGTTCTGGTGGCCTCGTCCAGCAGGAGGTAAAGCAGCCCGACCAGGCTGCCGCTGCTGACGACTTCGCGACGGTCGATCATGCCGCGAACCTCCGAGAGCGGGATCCACTCGATGCGATCCGTCTCGTTCAGCTCCGTCGGCGGGCCCGTATAAGTGGCGGCGTCGGCGCGGAAGACATGATGCTCCGAGTCCGTGATGCCGTTCGCCGGCTGCGCGTACACAAGAGATTTCAGGGACTCCACCCGCCAGCCGGTCTCCTCCTCCACCTCCCGTGCCGCCGCCTCTTCGGGCGACTCATCTGCCTCGATCAAACCCATCGGCAGTTCCCAGCCCCACGTATCCGTGATGAACCGGTGGCGCCACATCATCAGCACCCGCCTCTGCTCATCCACTACGGCGGCAACGGCGAGATGCCGCATCCGGACCACATGGTGCTCCCACCGCCGACCGTCCGGCTGCTGGACATCCACGAGCCACAGGTTGACCCAAGGGTTGCTGTAAATCTGACGCTCGCCATGAACCGTCCATCGCATGAGCCGACTCCCTTTCGCCTTGGGCGCTCCAAGAATTTCACTTGGACGAGAAGCCGTCCGCCCATCGGCGACTTCAAGCCGACACCGGCATTGGGCACGGACCCGATCCTGCTCGGGCTTTTGGACGCTGCCATGGACGCGGATCACATCCTTGGCGCAACGCTGGTGGCGTCAGACGACGCTCAGCGTCACCCACTTGCTGACTGGGTACAGACCCGGGACACCGCGCACATGATCGCGTGGGCACTGAACGGCACCCCTCCGCCCGTCCTGGACAAGGCCGTTCAGGCCCTGTCGCTGACGGGCTTCGACCGCTCGTTGCTGACGGTGTACGTAACAGGTGGCTTACAGGGCTCTGCTCAGATCAACGTTTCACGCTGGCTTAAAGCCACTTGGCAAAAGTACGGCCCGCGACGGTGAGATGAGAGCCGAAGGACGGAGCGACGCCGGCTACGAACTGCGGTCCGATGCCTGCCGGAGGGTGGGGCCAGCCCTACCGAGTATCGGGTAGTCAACCGCAGTGACCGACGCGTCGGTCACTGCTTCGATGGCCTGCATGCTCACTAGTCCACGGCCGCATCAGCTCACCGCCCCCCGAATGGGGGCAATTTTCTGGATCGCTGGCGCGGCGATTTTCGCCCTGGGTAACATTGTTGCCCAGCTGGCTTGGAACACTCCGTACAGCTTGCGGGACAACAACATCAGCGACCTGGGTAATGTGCTCTGCCAGAATTCTGATGCTGTTGACAATCCCCCAGTCCGCTATATCTGTTCACCCCAGCACGGCCTGTTCAATACGTCGGCCATTGTGGCGGCGTTGCTCATCATCGCCGGGGCCTTCCTGACCTCCCGTTACTGGGGAAAAGGTGTCGCGTCGAAAGCAGCGCGGGGCTTGATCGTCGTCGGTGCCTGCGGGTATGCGCTGGCAGGACTCTGGCCCGCTGACGTCGACCTGGACATGCATGTCCTGGGTGCCCTGCTCATCATGGGCGGAGGAAATATTGGCCTGCTTGTTGCGGGTTTGGCCTTCCGTGGTGGTCCGCTCAAGCACCTTCAGGTGCCGACCTTACTCATTGGAGGCGTTGCGTTCGTTGCGGCATTCCTGCATTTCAGTGGCAATTATTTCGGCCTCGGTATGGGTGGAACTGAGCGCATCGCAATTTTCGCCCTGGAGGTGTGGATGGTGGTGGTGGCCGTCCATATCTTGCGTCAGGGGCGCAGAATCACCACGTGAGACGACCTCTTTGGTCTGAATCTCCAGTACCAGGCGTTCGGCCTACATCAAGGCCCATTCCAGCTCGTCGGAATTCACCGGCGACCACCTCCTGGCATTCCAGCATCCTTACTGCCGACTTGCTGGCCCCGCGGACGCTGCTGGAGACCGCTGCCAGCACGCCGACGGCGTGCTGGCAGAAGGCCGTCGTCGATAATGTCGGGCGCGCGCCCCCGGGGGGGGGGGGGGCGGGGGGGGGGGGCGGGGGGGGGGCCCGGGGGGGGGGGGGGGGGGCCCCCCCCCCGCCCGTACGCTCCGTTCGTACGGACTCGGCACCGTCGGGAAGGCGGCGGCCGTACCGC
>NZ_JBITIB010000059.1:0-21798 GCF_044458565.1 Streptomyces sp. NPDC050433
ACCGACACCGGCGCATCCCCACCGACAGCCACCGAACCGACCTGGATCTGACGGCTGACCCTCCGATCGGCCAGCTTCACCGGAACATCCGGCATGCCCAAAGCGATGGCGGTCATGAGGTGAGTGTCCTTTCCGAGGTCATCCGGGCGAGCACCGCGCCGGTGACGGCATCGGCGGTCAGCCCGCAGTGGGAGAGGACCTGGGCCCGCGAGCCGTGGTCCAGGAATTCGCGCGGCAGCCCGAAGTTCCGGACCGGCGTGTCGATCCCGGCGTCCCCCAGGGCCTGCGCGAACGCCGTGCCCACGCCGCCGGTGCGACCGCTGTCCTCGATGGTGATCACCTGCTTGAAGTACGCGGCGGCCTCCACCAGCGTCGGGTTGACCGGCGCGACCCAGCGCGGGTCGACCACGGTCGCGCCGACGCCCGCCTCGGTGAGCTGCCCGGCGACGTCCAGCGCGAGCCGGGCCATCGGGCCGACCGAGACGATCAGCACGTCGCGGCCGGGCGCGTTGTGCAGCACGTCGAAGCCGTCGGTCGTGTCGATGCTGGGGATGTCCGCGCCGGTGGTGCCCTTGGGGAAGCGCAGCACCGTCGGCCCCTGCTCCCAGGCGACCGCCTCGCGCAGCAGCTCACGCAGCCGCGTACCGTCGCGCGGCGCGGCGATACGCAGGTCGGGTACGGCCTGGAAGAGCGTCAGGTCCCACATGCCGTTGTGGCTGGCGCCGTCGTCGCCGGTCACGCCCGCGCGGTCCATCACCAGTGTGACCGGGGCGGAGTGCAGGGCGATGTCGGTGACCATCTGGTCGATCATGCGGTTGCCGAACGTCGCGTAGATGGCCAGCACCGGATGCAGACCGCCGAACGCCAGGCCGGCGGCGGCTGCCGCCGCGTGCTGTTCGGCGATCCCCACGTCGATCGTGCGATCGGGGAACTCCCGCTGGAACTCCAGCAGTCCGACCGGTTCCGCCATCGCCGCCGTGATCGCGACGACGTCGGGGCGATCGGCCCCGATCCGTACCATCTCGTCGGAGAACACCGCCGTCCACGCCGGGCTGGAGGCAGCGGTGGCAGGGGAGGACGGCGTCGCCCGTACGACGTGGCAGCGGTCCAGCTCGTTCGTCTCGGCCGTCTCCCAGCCGCGGCCCTTCTCGGTCACCACATGCACGACCACCGGGCCGCCCAGCGCCCGCGCCCGGCCCAGCGCGTCCTCCACGGCCGCGATGTCGTGTCCGTCGACGGGTCCGAGATAGCCGAACCCGAACTCCTCGAAGACGTTCGCGCCCTCGTCGGCCGCCCGCAGCTTCCCCAGGTGCGCCGCGAGGCCGCCCACAGTCGGCGCGTACGAGCGCTCGTTGTCGTTCAGGACGACGATCACCGGCCGCTGGGGCGCGCCGCCCAGGTTGTTGAGCGCCTCCCAGGCCAGACCGCCGGTCAGTGCCCCGTCCCCGATGACGGCGACCACCGCGCGGTCGGTGTCGCCGCTCAGCTCACGGGCGCGCGCCAGCCCGTCCGCGTAACTGAGCGCCGTCGACGCGTGCGAGTTCTCGATCACGTCGTGCTCGGACTCGGCGCGCGAGGCGTACCCGGACAGTCCGCCGCGCGTGCGCAGCCCGTCGAAGCCGGCGGCCCGGCCGGTCAACAGCTTCTGTACGTACGTCTGGTGGCCGATGTCCCACAGCAGTGTGTCCGTGGGCGAGTCGAAGACCCGGTGCAGTGCGATGGTCAACTCGACCACGCCCAGGTTGGGTCCGAGGTGTCCGCCGGAGCGGCACACCGCGTCGATCATCAACTCGCGGATCTCCGCCGCCAGTTGGTCGAGCTGGGTGGGGGTGAGTCCGCGGAGATCGCGGGGGCCCGTGATCTCGTCGAGTAGTGGCATGACTGAGTCCTCCATGTCGGACGGGTCCGTGCGGCGGTGGTACGGGTCCGTCACGGGCGGCCCGTGCCGGGATCGCCGTCCGGTGACGGCGGCGGCCGGAAGCTGATCTGCGAGCCGGGCCGCAGTCCGGCCTCGGGCCCGGTGAGCGTCCAGGCGGTGTGGATCAGTACGTTGTAGTGGTTGGGGAAGTGGCAGGCGTCGAAGCCCAGCAGGGTGCCGATGGGCTCCCCGTCGACGAGGACGATGTCGCCCCGGTCCAGCACTCCGGCGACCGAGATCTCCACGAAGCCGAGGAAGCCGACCCGGTCGATACGGGAGCCCGTCTCGGTCTCCACATGGTCGGTGGTGACGAGTTCGTGCAGCTCGCCCTGGCGGACGCAGCGGGAGGCGAACTCCTCCAGGCGCATCCCGCGGTCCGTACGGCGATGGCGCAACACCTTGACCACCTCGGACCTGACCGTGCGCTTGTCGCCGTTCTCCGGGCTGGGCTCGATCAGCGCGGGCGATGTGGGGCCGTACGCCGTTGGGTTCATCACGAGAGCGCCCCCGCCCGCTCCGTGCCGTACGTCGCGTCGACCAGTTCCAGCATCGCGAGCCCGGCGCGGGACGCGTCCGTGCCGCTGCGTACCGCCTGCTCGAACTCCCCGAGCACACCCACGTATTCGTGCTTCAGCGAGCTCTTGAACGCGTGATGTCCTGCCAGCATGTCGGCGTGGTGCTCACTGCCGTCCTTCAGCCGGACGGTGACGTCCTTCGCCTCGCCGTGCGGATACGACCAGTCCAGCTCCACCGTGGCGGGCACCCCGGCCGCGGAGCGCAGCTCCACCCGCGCCTGCCGGTCGACGCCCGCCTCGTCGCGTACGACCTCGGCGGACTCGACCGTCAGCTCACCGAGGAACAGCCGCACCACGTCGAAGGCGTTGGGGCCGTTGTCGGCGACGCAGCCGCCGCCGCAGCGCTCGGGGTCGAGATACCAGCGGTCCGCGCCGACGTGCTCCTCGATCTTCTCCAGATAGCGCACCGTCACCGACTCCACGGCCGGCGGGTCCGTCGCGGCGGGCAGCGAGCGCAGCAGGCCGAGCACGTTGTCGTTGTAGCGCCGGTGGAAGGCGGTGAACAGCACCGAGCCGCCGCGCACGGCCAGTTCGGTCAGTGCCCGGCCCTCGGCCAGGTCCAGCGCGAGCGGCTTCTCCACACAGACCGCGACACCCGCCTCCAGCGCGTCCTGGCAGACCGCGGCGTGCGCGTCGTTGGGGACGTTGACGACGATCGCGTCGAGTCCGGCCTCGGCCAGCATCCGCCGGTGGTCCTCGTAGCAGGGCAGCCCGGCCGCGCGGTGCGGGGCCAGCGCCTCCTCGCGCAGGTCGCACACCGCGACCAGGTCGAGCGTGGGCAGGCCGGGGAAGGCGTCGAGGTAGAACCGGGAGATGACCCCGAGCCCCACCACGCCTATCCGCAGGGGTTTCATTGTCTGTGTCCTCCTTGGAACGCTTGACGTTGCCGGGGGGTTGGGGGGATTCACGGGTGCCGGGCGTTGCGGGGGGTTACCGGGGTCGCGGGGGTACGTCAGTTGGCCGGCGGCAGCGCCGTCGGCGCGCTCAGACCCCGTTCCGCCGCCACCGCGACCAGCTCGTCGAACAGGGCCGCCGACAGCGGGACCCCGCTCTTGCCGTGCTCCGTGGCGCGTTCGGCCTCGAACCAGCCGGGGTAGCGGACGGGCCGGTCCTCGTCCACCGCGGGGGAGCCGACCAGGGCGTCGAACATCCCCGCCGTCTGCGCCTCGAAGTCCTCGCGCGGACGCAGCTCCGCAGGTGCCACGACCAGCACGGTGAAGCCGATGTTGTCGTCCTGGCCGCTGGGGCTGCCGCTGCCGGACCACGCCTCGGTCGCCGGGCCGAGGCCGGCGCCGGGCAGCAGTGCGCCCAGGACCTCGACCAGCAGGCCCAGCCCGTACCCCTTGAACGCGCCGGTGGCGGGATCGCCCCCGAGCCACTTCAGGTAGCCGTCGCCCCGGTCCAGCGCGTGCGGATCGGTCACCGGCCGGCCGTCCTTGTCCTCCAGCCAGCCCTCCGGGATGCTCTGCCCGGCCCGCGCCGCGCCGCGCACGCGCCCGGTGGGCACGACGGTGGTGCTCATGTCGAGTACGAGCGGGGGGCGCGGGCCCGCGGGCGCGGCGAACGCGAGCGGGTTGGTGCCGAGCAGCGCGGCCTGTCCGCCGGGCGGCCGGATGATGCGCTGCTGACCGCAGTTGGAGACCAGCAGGCAGATCATCCCGCGGTCCGCCGCGCGCTTGGCGTGCGCGCCCGCGCAGCCCAGATGGGTGGCGTCGCGTACGGAGACGAGCCCGACGCCGTACTGGAGGGCGCGCTCGGCGGCGAGGTCGACGGCCTCGCTCGCCGACCAGAGGCCGAGGGCGCGGTGGGCGTCGAGCAGGACGGCGGCGCCCCGGTCGGCCAGCACCTCGGGTTCGGCGGCCGGGTCGCAGCGGCCGTCCTCGAACAGCTTCAGATAGAGCCGGGTGAGGTTCGTCAGGCCGTGCGAGGTGATGCCGGTCAGGTCGCCGTGGACCAGGGCGTGCGCGGCGGTCAGGGCCCGCTCGGCGGGCAGGCCGTGGTGCCGGAACACGGCGGCGGTGAACTCCACCAGCTCGGTGAGGTCGACCCGTCGTGCAGCAGCGGAAGCGCCGGTGGCAGCCGTGGTGGACGTGCTCGTGGAAGTGCTCGTCGTCATAGGTCAGTTCCCCTGGTCGAGCCGGTTGCGTGCGAAGGAGATGAGCAGGCGTCCGATGTGCCGCGCGTACCGGTCGAGGTCCGCCAGATCGGCGAACTCCCCTTCCGCGTGGGCCTGGTTGGCGCCGAGATCGCCGGGTCCGAAGACCACCGTGGAGGTGTCGGGTACGCCGGCCAGCCAGATCGCGTCGCAGGTGAACGCGGGCAGTTCGGCGGGCCACGGGGCGAGCCCCGCCCGGTCGAGCAGCAGCTCGCCGACCCACGCGTCGTCGGCGTACAGCGCGGGCAGCCCGCGCTTCAGCCAGTCCAGATGGGTCACCCGTGCGGCGTCGCGGGCGGTGGTCGCGAAGGTCGGGATGTCGCTGAAGCGTTCGCGGAACCGCTCCACGCCGGTCCGCAGCACGTCGTCCAGCGCGGCTTCCAGCTTGCGGCCGGTGTCCTTCGAGCCGTAGGACAGATTGATCAGCAACTGCCCTGTTCCGTAGACCTTGTTGTGCATCGAGCCGGTGTGCATGCCCGCGACGCAGACCTGTCCGTCGACCGCGTACGGCGGCAGTTCGGTGGCGAGGTGCTGCGCGAGATAGCCCAGCAGCACCGTCGCGTTGTGGCCCGCGCCCGGCTCGTCGTCGATGCCGTCGCGGCCGTCGACGCGCAGGCGCGCGGTCATGGAGGCGGTGGCCCTGCTCAGTACGCGAAAGCCGGTCGGCTCGCAGAACACGTTGAGCCGACCCACGTACCCCTGCTCGACCAGCGGCTTGGTGCCGAACACGCCCATCGCGCCGCCCTCTTCGCCCGCGACGAGCTGGATCAGCACGCCCACCTCGGTGCCGAGCGCGGGGGAGGCGGCCAGGGCGGCCCGCAGCCCGGCGAGCAGTCCGACGGCGGGGCCCTTGGCGTCGATGGAGCCGCGGCCGTGGAAGCGCGATCCGCTGAACGAGACGGGGCCGCCGTCCGCGACGGTGTCCAGGTGCACGTTGAACATCACCGTTGCCGCGCGCGGCAGTTCGGGTCCGAGCCGCAGCACCATGTTCGGCTGGCAGCCCAGGAATCCGGGCTGGGCGTCGGCGGCCTGGGCGACCGCTCGGGGCACGTCGGAGCCGGTGAGCGCGTCGGGTCCGGCGGGGGCGTGGTGGACGACCCGGAAGCCGAGTTCGGCCGCCGCCTCCGCGTACGCGCTCTGCGCCTCCCAGAGTTCCACCGGTCCGTCGCCGCCGGTCTCCAGCGGTCCGGCGGTGCGCAGCGCGAGCAGACGCAGGAGCAGTTCCCGGTCGGCCTCGGTGAGGCCGACCGAGGCGCACGGGCTCGTCCGGCGGGGCTGCTGGGTGTAGGTCATACGGGGCCCGCCGCCGGTTCCGGCTGCTGCCCCAGCTCGCGTACGAGCTTTTCGAGGCGCTGCCCGTACGTCACGAACTCGTCCACGTAGTCCCCGGACGGGTCCGACCACCCCTCGTGCGGTCGGATGTTGATGTGCGGCTCGATCGAGACGACACCCGTGTAGCCGCCGGCGAACAGCAGCCGCAGCGAGTCCGCGACCCGGCAGTCCCCGTCGCCGGGCAGCGAGTAGAACTGGGCGCTCGTGTCGCCCGTGCCGTCCTTCACATGCACATGCGCGACGTACGGCGCGATGTGCGCGAGCAGGTCGTAGGCCTCGTAGCCGTACGCGATGCCGTTGCCGACGTCGAACAGCAGCCGCAGCGCCGGGCTGTCGGCGGCGTCGAGCAGCCGGAGCATGCGCGCCGGGTCGGTGGCGGCCCAGCCCGCGCAGTTCTCGTGGACCAGCACCAGGCCCGCGTCCTCGGCGCGGGCCGCGAGCCGGCCCACCCGGTCGAGCACCGCCCGTTCCCAATCGCCGTCGGAGAGACCGGCGTTGGGGTACGACATGATCCGCACGTAGCGGGTGCCGAGGTGATCGCACCGGTCGGCGAGCCGGTCCAGCTCGGTCAGGTCGTCGGCGAACGGGGAGACGACCGTACGGGCCCAGTTGCCGATCCGGGAGTCGACGCAGGAGACCCCGAGCCCGGCGTCGACCAGGGCGCCCATCACCCGGTCGAAGGCCTTGTCGTCGAGTTCGGCGAGGGGGACGCCGTCGACCGAGCGCAGCTCGATGCTGTCCCAGCCGAGCCGCCGTACCGCCTCGATCTGGCGGTCGAGGCCCGGAGCGGCCTCGTCGCCGATACCGCTGAGCCGGATGTCAACCGGCCGGATGCCGTTGGACCGGATTTCGTCGGACCGGATGTCACCCTGCCTGATGTCACTCATGTTCCGCTCCGCCCGGAAGGGCGGTGGACACGCCGGTCAGCGGCGGCCGGGGATCCGCCGCGTCGTCGCGGCCCTCCCGCGCCTCGCCCGCGGCGGCCATCAGGTGTGCCTCCTGAAGCAGTTGGACCACCCGCCGGGCGATCGCGTAGTCGTCCCAGCCGCCCGAGCCGCCCGCCCCGTCGGTGCCCGCCTCGTAGTCCCGGTAGGCGTGGTCGATGTAGCTGGTGAGCGCGTCGTCGAAGAGGAGCCGCGGAGTCGCCGTACCGCCGCCCGCGCCGTCGTGGACGGTCAGACTGGCATGGTGGTCGACGTCGCTGATCGGGTAGTGGCCGACGACATGGCCGGTGTCGAAGCGCAGCCCGATCCGGCGCTCGCGGATCGGCGAGGTGAGGTCGGAGGCTATCTCCGTGGTGGCGCCGCTGTGGTGCTGGAGCGTCAGCCGGGCGCTGCCCATCTTCGGGATGACCGTGTCGCCGATCCGCATGTCCGTCAGCGCGGCGTCGGTGATCCGGGCGTCCCCCGCCAGCCGCAGCGCCACACCGAGCGAGTGCGGCAGTTCCACGTCGAAGGCGGTGGTGTGGTTGTTGGAGCGCAGCGTGCGCGTCCACCGCGGCTTGAACTGGGTGAAGGACAGCGACCGCAGCTCGCCCAGCGCGCCGTACCGCACCAGCTCCGCCAGCTCGTGGGTGAGCGAACTGGCCAGCCACGGCGAGACGACGCGCAGCCGCAGGCCGCGCACCCGCGCCAGCATGTCGATGGCCTCCAGACCGGCGACACCGACAGCCATCGGCTTCTCGACCACGATGCGGGTGTAGCCGAGGTCGGCCAGCTCCTGGAGCGTGGCGAACCGGTCCACCGGCGGCGTGCACAGATGGACGACCGTCGTGGCGGGGTCCGCGAGCTTGGCGGCATGGGCCAGCGAGTCCGCCGGCACCAGGCCCTCGGCCAGGGCCTGTTCGTGGATGTCCTGGACGTCCCACACCACCGGCGGATCGGGCGAGAACCGGCCGGATTCGTCCGGCAGGGCGCGCAGCTTACGCAGCACCGGCCAGTGCAGCCCGAGGCCGGCTCGCCCGCCGCCGACGATGAACGTGTTCAGCATGACGTGACCTTCGCTCTTGAGAGATCTGGCGACTCCGAGAGGGGACGGGCTGTCCGATCAGCGGTCGCGGTAGGCCACGGACGTCGCCATGGCGGCGAGTTCGTGCTTCCACTCCTCGCTGATCGGCGCGGTCGACAGCGCCTCATGCGCCTGGACGACCAACTCGTCGATACGGCGCTCCACTTCGGCGCGTACGCCGTTGCTGGTCAGCGCCTCCGCCAGGGCGGCACCGTCCCACTCGGCGGCCTGGACCAGCTCGCCGACGCGGGCGTCGCGCAGCGCGGCGAGGCTCACCAGGAGCGTCATCTTGTGCTGTTCGGCGTCGGCGCCGACCGGCTTGCCGACCGTCTCGGCGTCGCCGTACGTGTCGATGAGGTCGTCCCGCAGCTGGAACGCCTCGCCCACCGCGGTGCCGTACGCCTCGAAGGCGGCTGCCGCCGAGGAGTCGCCCGCGATGGCCGCGCCGAGCTCCAGCGGACGGTGGATGGTGTAGTGGCCGGACTTGGCCTTGGCGATGTACCGGGCCAGCTTCGGGTCCGGCCGGGATTCCGCGGCGACCGTGACGTCCATGTGCTGGCCGATGATCAGCTCGCTGGTGAGCCGGCTCCAGACCAGCCGCGCCTCGGCGGGCAGGTCCTGGATGAGCTGCCCGGCGTACGAGAAGGCCAGGTCACCCGCGAGTACGGCGATGCCCTCGCCGTACCGGCGGGCCTCGCCCTGCCAGCCGCGCTCGCGGTGCTCGTTCGCGTGCCGGGCATGGACCGTGGGCTTGCCGCGGCGCAGGTCGGAGTCGTCGATGACGTCGTCGTGGATGAGCGCGAACGCGTGCAGCATCTCGATGGCCGCCCCCGCGTCCACCACGCGGGAGTCGGACAACTCGCCGCCCGCCGCCAGGAATCCGGCGGCGCAGAACGAGGGGCGCAGCCGCTTGCCGCCCGCGCGGATCAGTTCGCCGATGGCCTCGACGGGGGCCGCGGCGCGTGCGTCGACCGCCGCCCACCGGGAGTGCTCCGCGGTGAGCATGGCGTCGAGCCGCTGCTCCGTGCGGTCCAGAACGGCCGCGCGGGACTGGCCGGCGAGGCCCCCGAGGTGCTCGGCGGCCGGTGCGGGCGGTGAGACGGTCATGAGCGTTCTCCTGTTCGTGTCGGCGATCTGGTCCTTGGGGCGGCGGCACATACGCAAGGGCGTTTACGGCTCCGAGCGGCGTACGGGTCCTGTCAGGCGCAGGGTCCGGGCGGCCGGGGTTCCGGGCGGCGTACGGCTTCAGGCGGCGTACGGCCCCAGGGCCACTCCCGGCGTACGGCTCCCCGCCCCCTGCCCCCGCCCCCCGGTCAGCCGGACGGCTGCGACTGCGAGAGGCCCGACGGCAGCTGGAAGACGACGTCCTCCTTGGTGGTGACGGACAGCTCCACGTCGTGGTAGCCCAACTGGTCCAGTCGCTCCAGCAGTTGGTCGACCAGCAGCTCGGGCGCGCTGGCGCCGGCGCTCACGCCGATCGTCCGGACCCCCTCCAGCCAGCTCTCGTCCAGCTCCGACACGTCCGGCACCAGATACGCGGCGGTCCCTTCGAGGAGGGCCACCTCCACCATCCGTACCGAATTGCTGGAGTTGCGCGACCCGACGACCAGGACGAGATCGCTGCGCACGGCGATCTGCTTCACCGCGACCTGCCGGTTGGTGCTCGCGTAGCAGATGTCCCCGTCGGCGGGGCTGCGCACGTCGTCGAAACGCTCGCCCAGTGCGGCGACGATGCCGGTGGTCTCGTCCATCGAGAGCGTGGTCTGGGTGAGCACCGCGACCGGGGTGTCGCGCGGCAGGTCGAGCGCCTGCGCGTCCTCGACGCTCTCCACGATCACCGTACGGTCGGGGGCCTCGCCGTACGTGCCCTCGACCTCCTCGTGGTCGGCGTGGCCGACCAGCAGCAGGGTGCGGCCGTCACGCGCGTAGCGCCGCGCCTCCTGGTGCACCTTCGACACCAGCGGGCAGGTCGCGTCGATGGTGTCGAGCCGACGGTCCTTCGCGTTCTCGCGGACCTCCGGGGACACCCCGTGCGCGGAGAACACACAGACCGCGCCCGGCGGTACGTCCTCCTCGGAGTCCACGAAGATCGCGCCGCGCCGCTTCAGCACCCCCACCACGTAGTGGTTGTGCACGATTTCTTTTCGCACATAGACGGGAGCTCCGTGGACCTCCAATGCCTTCTCGACGATTTCTATCGCCCGGCGTACCCCCGCACAGAATCCGCGTGGCTCGGCGAGGATCACTTTCTTGTCGGTCACGACTGGAAACTCCTGTCGGTCCGTGGAATTGGGCTTCACCGTCGGTCACACCGAAGAGGCAAGTCAAGGTTTTTCAGACCGGCAATTAGTAAGGACCCAGGTAATAGGCAGTGTTCTGCACACGCTTGCCTGCACGGACCTCCGCAACTGCCAATGGATTGCTGGGTGATTGCTATCGAAGGCGTGTCGGCGTGCCGTCTACGTTCGAACCGCTGAGATGCGCGAAACGCAGAACCCGCCGAGACGAGTGGAGTGAAATGGACAGCAAGGCGATGCCGGCTCCGGCGAGCACCGTCCCGTTCTTCACACAGGCGGAATCCTTCGAGCGGCTGTGGCCCCGCCTGAGCGCGTATCTCGACGAGGTGTGCGAATCGGGAACGTACTCCAACGGGCCCAGGACCGCCGAGCTGGAAGCCGCCCTGCGCGCCTACACCGGTGCCCGGCACGCGATCGCCGTCGGCAACGGCACCGACGCGCTGGTCCTGCTGCTGCGCGCGGCGGGGGTCGGACCCGGCGACGAGGTGATCGTGCCGGCCTTCAGCTTCTTCGCGTCGGCCAGTTCGGTGGCGCTCGTCGGGGCGGTCCCGGTCTTCGTCGACGTCGACCCGCTCACCTACAACCTCGACCCGGACGCGCTCGAAGCGGCGGTGACGCAGCGCACCAAGGCCGTCATGCCGGTGCATCTGTTCTGCCAGCCCGCCGACATGACCTCGGTGCTCGCGGTGGCCGAACGCCACGGACTGCTCGTCCTGGAGGACAGCGCCGAGGGCATCGGGATGCGGCTGAACGGCCGGCACACCGGGCTGATCGGGAAGGGCGGCGTGCTGTCGTTCTTCCCCACCAAGACGCTGGGCGCGCTCGGCGACGCGGGCATGGTGCTGACCGACGACGACGCCCTCGCCGGCGCCGTCCAGCGGCTGCGCGACCACGGCCGGCCCGCCCTCGCGCCGAAACCCGCCCCCACCGCCCCGGCGGCCCGCGCCGAGTACGCGCGGCAGGGTGAACTCGCGGGCACCAACAGCAAGATGGACGAACTCCAGGCCGCGGCCCTGCTCACCAAGCTGACCACCCTGGACGACGACATCCGCCGCCGCGCGGTGCTGGCCGACGCGTACAGCCGCCGGCTGCGCGGCATCCCCGGGGTCCGCAGACTGCCGACCGTCGTGGAGCGCGGCGAAACGGTGGATCCGGTCTTCTACGTCTATCTCATCGAGACCGACCGGCGTGACGCCCTCGTCTCGCACCTCGCCGCCCTGGGCATCGGCACCGAGACGTACTACCCGCTTCCCCTGCACCTCCAGCCGTGCTTCGCCCATCTCGGCCACCAGGAAGGCGACTTCCCGCACGCCGAGGCCGCGAGCCACCGCACCGTCGCCCTGCCGCTCTACCCCGAGCTGACCCTCGCGCAGCTCGGCCGGGTGTGCGACGCCGTCCGCTCCTTCTTCACCGGGAGTACGTCATGACCACCGAGACCTCGCCCGCCCAGGCGGCCCCGTCCCGCCCCGCCGCCTCCGCGCCCCCGGCCACCGACACCATCCCCTACGCGCACACCCGGCTCCCCGACGCCGAGCGAGAACTGCTGCGCGAGGTGCTGTACGAGGTCGGCACCGACCCCGAGCAGAAGTTCATCCTCGGCCGCCGCACCGCCGAGCTGGAGCGGCGGCTGGCCGAGCGCGCGGGTGTGCGCGACGTCGTCGCCTGCGCCAGCGGGACCGGTGCGCTCACCCTCGCCCTGCGGGCCGTCGGAGTCGTCCCCGGCGACGAGGTGATCGTGCCCGCCTTCGGCGCGGAACCCCTGGCCGCGACGGTGCTCGGGGTCGGCGCGGTGCCGGTCTTCGCCGACGTCGACCCGGTGACGATGGTCCTGGACCCGGTCGACGCGGAGAGCCGGGTGACGGACCGCACCCGCGCGGTCGTCCCGGCCCACACCTTCACGACGATGGCCGACATGCCCGCGATCCAGGCCTTCGCGCGGCGGCGCCAGATCGCGGTCGTCGAGGACGCGGCGGTGGCCCAGGGCGCGACCCTGGACGGCCGGGCGGCCGGTACGTGGGGGGACATCGGGCTCTACTCGTTCTTCCCGGTCAAGCCGTTCGGGATGCCCGGCGAAGGTGCGGTCGTCCTCTCCGACAGCGACGAACTCGCCACGCTCGTACGGCGGTTGCGCAACCACGGACAGGACGGCGTGCAGCGCTTCGTGCACCACGAGGTCGGGTTCAACAGCCGCTTCGACGAGGTCATGGCCGGCTTCCAGGTCGCCCGGCTGGAGCGCGCCGACGACATGGTCGCCCGGCGCGCCGCCGTCGCCGAGCGCTACAACGCGCGCTTCGCGGCACTGCGCGGGCGCGGTCTGCTCGCTCCCACCTCCGGCGCCGACGGCCAGTGCCACTACGTCTACGCCGTACAGACCATCTGCCGGGACGCGCTGGCGGCGCACCTCGCCGCGCACGGCATCGGCAGCCGTGTCTACTACCCGGTGCCGCTGCCACGCCTGGCGGCCTTCGCGGCGTACGCGGGCCAGGGCGCGGACAGCCGGCGGCCCGGTGCCGAACTGGCGAGCGCGCGCCATCTCGCGCTGCCGCTGAACCTGAGCCT
Organism: Streptomyces sp. NPDC050433; assembly: GCF_044458565.1. Taxonomy (NCBI): domain Bacteria; kingdom Bacillati; phylum Actinomycetota; class Actinomycetes; order Kitasatosporales; family Streptomycetaceae; genus Streptomyces; species Streptomyces sp. NPDC050433. The sequence continues at coordinate 12,844 of NZ_JBITIB010000059.1, forward strand.
GACGGACAGCCAGGTCGACCGCACGGCCGACGTGGTCTGCGCGTTCTTCGACTGACTAGTGCCGCGACCGGCAATGTTTGCCCTGAAGGAGCGTACGTGCTGGGCGGCGCGACGGGGCAAAGCTTGCCGGGAGGGGCACTAGGTCCAACCGACCCACTTCCTCCGACGGGAGCAACCGTGAAAAGCAAGGTCGTCGTAGTCGGGCAGGGGTACGTGGGCCTGCCGCTGGCAGTCCGGGCCGCGCTGGCCGGCCACCAAGTGGTCGGCTACGACGTGGACACCGACCGCGTCAAACGGCTCATCAGCGGTGAGTCCTACGTCGAGGACATCCCCGACGCACAGCTCGCCGACCTGCTCGACCAGGGCTCCTATCTGCCCAGCACCGACCCGTCGGACCTCGACGGCTTCGACATCGCCGTCGTCACCGTGCCCACCCCGCTGCGGGACGGCGCGCCCGACCTCTCGTACATCGAGTCGGCCGCGCACACCCTCGCGGGACGGCTGCGCCCCGGCGCGACCGTGGTCCTGGAGTCCACCACGTACCCCGGCACCACCGTCGAACTGCTCGTCCCGCTCCTTGAGGAGGGCTCGGGCCTCGTCGCGGGCCAGGACTTCCACCTCGGCTACAGCCCCGAGCGCATCGACCCCGGCAACCCCACCTGGCGCCTGGAGAACACGCCCAAGGTGGTGTCCGGCATCGACCCGGCGTCGCTCACCGCCGTACAGACCTTCTACGACACCATCACCAGCACCACCGTGCCGGTGCGCACGACCGAGGTCGCCGAGCTGTCCAAGCTGATCGAGAACACCTTCAGGCATGTCAACATCGCCCTGGTCAACGAGATGGCGATGTACGCGCACGAACTCGGCGTCGACGTCTGGGAGGCGCTGGACGCCGCCGCGTCCAAGCCCTTCGGGTTCATGCGCTTCACTCCGGGACCCGGTGTCGGCGGGCACTGTCTGCCGGTGGACCCGGAGTATCTGTCCTGGCGGGTACGGCGGTCGCTCGGCCGCCGCTTCGAGTTCGTCGAACTCGCCAACCACATCAACGGACACATGCCCGACCATGTCGTCCAGCGGCTGCTGCTCGCCTTCAACGCCCGCCGCAGGCCGCTCGCCGGATCGCGCGTCCTGCTGCTCGGCCTCGCGTACAAGCCGAACACCGGCGACGCGCGCGAGTCGCCCGCGCTGCGCGTGGCCGAGCTGCTGCTCGGTCTCGGCGCGGAGGTGCGCGCGGCCGACCCGTACGTGGTCGAGGCGGTGACCGTGGACAGCAAACTGACCCGCTGCGACTTCTCCGAGGAGGAGCTGGCGGCTGCCGACGCGGTGGTGCTGCTGACCGACCACGACGCCTTCGACTACGAACTCGTCGCCCGCGCCTCGGACTTCGTCCTGGACTGCCGGCACCGGCTGGAGACCGGCCCCACCGTCGAAGTGCTCTGAGCCGCCCCGCCCGAGAGCGAAGGCGAGCGAGATGTACCGGCCGCGACCTGGGCCGTCCAACGGGAGACGGAGACATACGTGAGTGACGGACATCTGGAGGTCTGCATCGTCGGCGGCGGACCCCGTGGCCTCTCGGTCCTGGAACGGCTCTGCGCCAACGCGCGGCGCCGGCTGCCGCCCACCGCCACCCTCGTGGTGCACATGGTGGACCCGTACCGCCCCGGCGCCGGGGGTGTGTGGCGCACCGACCAGTCCCACCACCTGCTGATGAACACCGTCGCCTCGCAGGTCACGCTGTTCACCGACGAGAGCGTGGAGATCGAGGGCGAACTCGCCCCCGGCCCCAGCCTGTTCGACTGGGCGGCCCGGCTCGGTACGGAACCGGGGGAGGCGTACGACGACCAGATCCGCGCCGAGGCCCGCGACCTCACCCCGGACTCCTACCCGACCCGCGCCTTCTACGGCCACTACCTGGAGTGGGTCTTCCGCCATGTCGTCCGCGCCGCGCCCGCGCGGGTCCGCGTCGTCACGCACGCGAGACGGGCCGTCCGGTTGTACGGGGGGCCGGACGGCCCGCAGGGCGTGGGCCTCGCCGACGGCTCCCGCATCGAGGACCTGGACGCGGTCGTCCTCGCCCAGGGCCATCTCCCGGTCGTCGGCGGCTCCGGCGAACGCGAACTGGCCGACTTCGCACGGACCCACGCGCTGACCTACGTCCCGCCCGCCAACCCCGCCGACACCGACCTGTCGGCCGTGCGGCCCGGCGAGGCCGTCGCCCTGCGCGGACTCGGGCTCAACTTCTTCGACCACCTCACCCTGTTCACGCTCGGCCGCGGCGGCACGTACACACGCGAGGACGGCCGGCTCGTCTACGCCCCTTCGGGACGCGAACCGCTCCTGTACGCCGCCTCCCGGCGCGGCATCCCGTACCACTCACGCGGCCGTAACCAGAAGGGCGCGCACGGCCGGCACATCCCGCAGGTCCTCACCCCCGCCGAACTGGACCGGCTGCACACCGCCTCCCGGCTCGGCGGCGGCCTCGACTTCGGGCGCGACCTGTGGCCGCTGATCGCCAAGGAGGTCGAGACCGTCTACTACACGGCGCTGCTCGCCCGCCGGCTCGGCGAGCAGGAGGCCGGCCGGTTCGCCGCCCGGTATCTGGGACCGGCCTGGGGGTCGGCCGAGGAGTCCGACCTGCTCGACGCGTACGGCATCGGCCCCGGCGACCACTGGGACTGGAAGTACCTCTCCGCACCCCACGCCGACCAGGGCTTCCGGAGCCCGGCGGACCACCGGGACTGGCTGCTGGACATCCTGCGCGGGGACCTTGCCGAGTCCGAGGCGGGCAACGTCGAGGGCCCGCTCAAGGCCGCGCTCGACGTGCTGCGGGACCTGCGCAACGAGATCCGGCTGGTGGTGGACCACGGCGGACTCACCGGCCGCTCGCACCGCGACGACCTGGAGCGCTGGTACACCCCGCTCAACGCCTTCCTGTCGATCGGGCCGCCCGCCGAACGGATCGAGCAGATGATCGCGCTGATCGAGGCCGGGACGCTGACCGTCCTCGGCCCCGGCATGCGTGTCGGCACGGACCCCGACCAGGGCGTCTTCACCGTCGAGGCGCCCGCCGTCCCCGGCTCGCTGACGCACGTCACCACCCTGGTCGAGGCCCGGCTGCCCGAGCCCGACCTGCGCCGGACGACCGACCCACTGCTCACCGACCTGCTGGCCACCGGGCAGTGCCGCCCCTACGCGATAGCCGACCCGAGCGTCGGCGCGTACGAGACCGGCGGCCTCGCCGTCACCCCCCGGCCGTACCGGCTCGTCGACGCCGAGGGCCGCGCCCATCCCCGGCGCTTCGCCTACGGCGTCCCGACCGAGTCCGTGCACTGGGCGACCGCCGCCGGGGTCCGCCCCGGCGTCAACTCGGTGACTCTGGGAGACTCGGACGCGATCGCCCTGGCCGTCCTGGCCCTGCCCGCAGGCGCGGTACGGCCGCCGGTCACCGGCCAGCCGCCGGTCGACGACCACGAGAAGTCCCGGACCACGTGACGGATCACGTGAAGTCATGTGCCTTGAGCCTGAGCTGACGAGGAATCAGATATGACGACCACTCAGCCCGCCGCCGACACCGGTCTCTTCTCCCCGGTCCGGGCCGGCACCCCGGCCGAGGCCGCCACCACCGACGCCGCGTGTCTCCAGGCCATGCTCGACACCGAAGCGGCCCTCGCGCGGGTGCAGGCCGGGCTCGGCGCCGTACCCGAGTCCGCCGCCCGCGTCATCGGCGAGGCCGCGCGGGCCGAGCACTTCGACCTGTACGACCTGGCGGTGCGCTCACGAGGCGCCGCCAACCCCGTCGTACCGCTGGTGCGGCAGCTCACCGAACTCGTCGCCGCCAAGGACGCCGACGCCGCGCACAGCGTCCACCAGGGCTCCACGAGCCAGGACATCCTCGACACCGGTCTCATGCTGGTCGCCGCGCGCACCCTGGACCTGATCCTGGCCGACTTGGACCGCACCGCCGGAGCGCTGGCCCGCCTCGCCGCCCGGCACCGCGACACCCCCATGGCGGCCCGCACTCTCGGCCAGCACGCCGTCCCGACCACCTTCGGCCTCAAGGCGGCCGGCTGGCTCCAGGGCGTACTCGACGCACGCGACCGGCTGCGCCGGGTGCGCGACGAGGGGCTGCCGGTCCAACTCGGCGGCGCGGCGGGCACGATGGCGGGATACCTCCAGTACGCGCTCCTGCATGTGCCGGACGCCGCGGACGACGGCGGCGCACGGTACATCCGGGAGCTGCCCGCCGCGCTCGCCGCCGAGCTGGGCCTCACCGAACCCCTCGCCCCCTGGCACACCGTCCGCACGCCCCTCGCCGACCTCGGAGCGGCGCTCGCCCTGCTGACCGGCGCGCTCGGCTCCATCGCGGCGGACGTCCAACTGCTGTCCCGCACCGAGTCGGGCGAGCTGGCGGAACCCGCCGCCGAAGGCCGGGGCACGTCCTCCGCGATGCCGCACAAACGCAACCCCGCGCTCTCGGCGCTGATCCGCTCCGCCGCCTACCAGGTGCCCTCGCTCGTCGCCACCCTCGCGCAGGCGTCGGTCCACGACGACGAGCGGCCCGCCGGCGCCTGGCACGCCGAATGGCTGCCGCTGCGCGACTGCCTGCGGCTGGCCGGAGGGGCGGCGCACACCGCCGCCGAACTCACCGAGGGCCTGATCGTCCGCCAGGACCGGATGCGGGCCAATCTCGATCTCACCGGGGGTCTGGTCGTCTCCGAACGGCTCGCGGCCGTGCTGTCCGTGGAACTCGGCCGGGCCGAGGCGAAGACGCTGCTCGCCCGCGTCTCGGCCGAGGCGGCGACCACCGGCCGCCCCCTCGCGGACGTCCTGGCCGAGGCCCCGGCCCTGACGGAGGGGACCGGCCGCCGATCGGCCGACGAACTGCGGAAGCTGTCGGACCCCGCGCACTACACCGGGGCGGCGGGCCAGTTGGTGGACCGGGTGCTGGGCCGCTTCGACTCCGATCGGCCGACCGGCTGATCCCGCCGGGGACGCCGACGCCACGCCCCACCGCGCCCGCTCTGCCCCGCCCCGCCCGTCCCGCCTCGCCGTGCCCACCGCGCCCCGGCCCACCGGGTATCTCAACTCGCTTGTCAAGATCGCGCCCTGTGTAAGGATGAGCCCGCCGCCCGGCGATGGGCCGCGCGGCCCGTGCGACTCCCTTCCCTGGATGGTCTTGGATGCACAGCTCTCAGCGTCGTATCGTCCGAACCGCGCCTCTTCCCACCGCAGATGAGTCCGTTTCGCGTCCGCAGCACAGCGACCTCTTCCTGGAGGCGCAGTACACCGTCGAGCTTCCCCCGATCGAGGACGACGCGGACTTCGACGCCCCCGCCGTCCCCGACGCCGGCGCCTACCGGGGAGGGCGCCCGCATGCCGGCGGGTGAGAGGGCCGAAGGCGCCGGGCCGGACGTCCTGCGGGGTCTGACCGTCGACGACCGGAACCCCGAGAAGCCCGTCCTGCTCGACAAGTCCGGCCGACCCGTGCGGACATGGCGGCAGAACTACCCGTACGACAAGAAGATGCGCCGCCGCGAGTACGAGCGGACCAAGCGCACCCTCCAGATCGAACTGCTCAAGTTCCAGCGCTGGGTGAAGGAGACCGGGCAGCGGGTGGTGGTGGTCTGCGAGGGCCGGGACGCCGCGGGCAAGGGCGGCACCATCCAGCGGTTCACCGAGCGGCTGAACCCGCGTGGCGCCCGCGTGGTGGCCCTGGAGAAGCCCACCGAGCGAGAAGCGGGGCAGTGGTACTTCCAGCGGTACGTGGCGCATCTGCCGTCCGCCGGGGAGATCGTCTTCTTCGACCGTTCCTGGTACAACAGGGCCGGTGTCGAGCGGGTGATGGGCTTCTGCACGACCGACCAGTACGAGCACTTCCTGCGCCAGGCGCCGCAGTTCGAGCAGATGCTGACCGACGACGGCGTCCTGCTCGTGAAGTTCTGGTTCTCCGTCTCGCACGACGAGCAGCGCACCCGCTTCGCGATCCGTCAGATCGACCCCGTACGGCAGTGGAAGCTCTCGCCCACCGACCTCCAGTCGCTCGACCTCTGGGACGCGTACACGGCGGCGAAGGTCGACATGTTCCGGGCCACCGATACGCATCACGCGCCCTGGAGCGTGGTCAAGAACAACGACAAGAAGCGCGGGCGGCTGGAGGCCATGCGCAGCCTGCTGTGGCGGATGGACTACGACCAGAAGGACGAGGAGGTCCTGGGCGTACCCGACCCGCTCATCGTGGGCCCGGCCGACACCCTGCTCGAAGCGGGCGAGGAGAGCACCGACCTGTCCCCGACCCCCCTGGCCGGCCGCACCCGCGGGCCCGGCGACCACCCGGGGCCGGGGCCGGGGAACTGAGCGGGTACACCGCATCGAGTGTGTGACGGTGCGCATGGTTCGAGGTGTCCCACGTGCGCGCGGCGTCGCACTCGTGGGGATCATGGGCGGCCGAGGGCCTGGCGGAGGGGGATGAGGAGGGTGTCCGGGCGGTAGGTGTCGGACCAGGCGAAGTGGAGCAGGGGCCAGGCCGACAGCTTCCGCGCCCCGCCACAGGCTTGGGTACCGTGATGAGGGACAAGCCCGAACGGAGGGAGCCCCGATGCCATGGCGACCGCTTGAGCGCCCCAGGGCCGCCGCAGTCCTGGGGGCGTGCTGATGGTGGAAGAAGCCGAGGAGATCGGCCGCCGCGCCCGCAGAGCCCGCCTGCGGTTGGGCATGCCGCAGGCCGACCTCGCCGCGGCCCTGGGGAAGTCGCAGGGGTGGGTGTCCAAGATGGAGCGCGGCCAGATCGAGATAGACCGCGTTGGCCTGCTCAACCTGCTTGCCGCGGAGCTTCACGTGCACCCCAACGACCTGATCGGGCGCCCGTACACCAGCAGTCCGGCCGAGAATCAGTGGCAAGTCGCCGCCGCGTCGATCCTTCGGGAGCTGCGCCGCTATGACCTCACGCCGGTCTTCGACGGGGCACCCCGCTCGTCCGGCGAGTTGTGGCGGGAGATGACCCGTCTGCATCGCTTGCGGGACACGGCGGCCAACGTCGCGATCCTGCGCGTGCTGCCCGACCTGCTCCGCGAGACCCGTGCGCGCGCCGAGGTCGCCTCGGGACACGAACGTGAGGAGGCGTACGCGGTCTACGCGGTCGCCTGCAAATTCGCCCACACCGCCGCGCACTCTCTGGGCCACCCCGAACTGATCGCCATGGCGGCCGAGCGCGCCGGTTGGTCCGCCAGGCTGTCCGGTGACCCCGTCATGCCCTCGCTCGCCGACTGGATGCGCGTATGGGACATGTGGGCAACCGCCGACTGGGCCGATTCGCTCGCGCTGTCGGACAAGGCCCTTGGCACCATCCAGGACGAGTACGACCACGGCCACCCGCTCGCGGTGCGCATGTGGGGCTCGCTGCAACTGCGAGCCGCTGTATCGGCCGCCCGTGCGGGACGACCGTCCGAGGCCAACGACCGCATCGGCCACGCGCGCGACGCTGCCGATCGTATGAACAACCATCAGGGGCCGCCGGTCTACGATCGGCACTCGGTGACGTTCTCGCCCGGCAATGTGCAGATTCACGCGATCAGCGTTGCTCTGGAGACCGGCGACCAGACCAAGGCGCTCGCCATAAACCGGGGTACAAGTCCCGAGTTGGTCGCCGCGCTGCCCAACTCCCGCCAGGGGCACCACCACATGGACCTCGCCCGCGCGTGGCTGTGGGACGGCAACCGTGACAAGGCGCTCGCAGAGCTGGAGACCGCCGAGCGGATCGCTCCGCAGCTCGTGCGGAATCACCCCATCGCCCGGTCTACGCTCCGGAGCATCGTCTACGCCGAACGCGCCACGACCCGCGAGAAGTTGCGGCACATGTCCGACCGCTTCCACCTGGATGGATGAGGGTCGTATTCCTCTCACTCATATTCGACCCTCTGCACGGCATTGCCGTCGACGAACACGGCCCGAAGACGGACACCGAATTGCTGCGACTTCTGCTGGACTCCCTCCGCCGTTGGCAGGCGGCGGAGCCGGACGACCTGCCCTGAGCCACAGGCCCGCTGCTTGTCCGCGTCCCGCGAAGACGAGCGGGCGGGCTCAACCGAAAGAAGCCCCCGCTGCGCGTTCCCCTGCCTGGGCGGATGGGCTCAAGGGGAGGAAGGAGCCGAGGGCGGGCATCGCCTCGGGCGGCAACCGGAGGGCGGCCCGCACGTCCGGGTCTTGTCAGCGCTGGCAGAGCGGCGCAGCCTTCCCCCTATGGGTACCAGATGAGCCTGGCGTCCCGGACGGGGCCCTGGAGGGGGAGGATCGTATGAGGAAGCGTGATCTGGTCGGCTTAGTGGGCCGTCGGGCAGCGCTGCGGTACCTGCTGGCGGGGATCGCGGCTTCCGCGGTGTCGGGGTGCGGGAGTCCGGTGGAGAAGGCGGTCACCGCGTTCGCCGAGGGTTCCTGGAGGTTCACGACCAACACGGGCATCGAAGGGATCTTGACCGTCACAAGCGACGGACAGTGGTCGGAGACCCGGTTGGGACTCTCGGGCCGGTGGGAGTATGACGTCTCCCGCCTCACGGTCACCATGGACGGAGTCGACAGTGAGGGCGCGGAGCCGTACCGCATCCCGTCGGTTCCGGAGCCCGCCAAGGAGGCTCTGTCCCGGGAGTACTCCATGCAGGGCGGCTGGGCGGTCGGCCTCGGCGAGAAGGTGAAGGCTCGCAGGGACAAGGACGACGTGGTCCTGGAGTTCGCGGACTTCTCGGACGGGAGCGAGGGCTCACCCGAGCATGTCGAGTCCTTGGTCTTCACCCTCACCCGCCTGAAAGAGGCGCCCTGACCCTGGCTCACCGGCAGGGGGGCGCCCCCCCCCCCCCCCCCCCCCCCCCCAGGAAGGAAAACCGCCGCGGGCGCCCCCCGCCCCCCCGCCCGGGGGGGGGGGGCCGCCGCGCCCCCCCCGCCGCCCCCCGCCCGGGCACCCGA
>NZ_JBITIB010000060.1:0-19773 GCF_044458565.1 Streptomyces sp. NPDC050433
CCCCCCCCCCCCCCCCCCCCCCCCCCCCCCCCCCCCCCCCCCCCCCCCCCCCGCCGCCCCCCCCCCCCGCGGGGGCCCCCCCCCCCGGGGGGGGGGCGGGCCCCGGCCGTCGTTCGTGGGACGTGCGCCGCTTACTTCTTGCGGCGCCTCCCCCCACCCTTCTGCGCCTTACGCCGCTCCGCGCGCGTCGTCCCCGCGCCCGTCTCCGTACGGTCCGCCCCGCCGCTGCTCTCGAAGTCGCCCTCGACGACGCCGCCCTCACCGTCCACCGTCGGCGCGGAGAAGTGCAGCCTGTCCCGCCGCTGCGGAGCCTCCAGGCCCTTCGCCCGGATCTCCGGACGCGCGCCGCCCGCACGGGCACCCGCGCCCGCCGGCGCGTCCGCCTTCGCCAGCGACGTACGCTCCGCCGCGTCCTGCACCGGGACCTCCTCGACCTGCTGCTCGACCTGGACCTCCAGGTTGAACAGGTAGCCGACGGACTCCTCCTTGATGCCCTCCATCATGGCGGTGAACATGTCGAAGCCCTCGCGCTGGTACTCGACCAGCGGGTCCTTCTGCGCCATCGCGCGCAGGCCGATGCCCTCCTGGAGATAGTCCATCTCGTAAAGGTGCTCACGCCACTTGCGGTCCAGCACGGACAGTACGACCCGCCGCTCCAGCTCGCGCATCACGTCCGGGCCGAGCGACTTCTCACGCTCGTCGTACTGCTCGTGCGCGTCTTCCTTGATGGACTCCGCGATGAACTCCGCCGTGATACCCGCGCGGTCCCCCGTCGCCTCTTCCAGGTCCTCGACGGTGACCTTCACCGGGTACAGCTGCTTGAAGGCGCCCCACAGCCGGTCCAGGTCCCACTCCTCGGCGAAACCCTCCGCCGTCTCCTGACCGATGTAGTCGTCGATGGTGTCGCCCATGAAGTGCCGGATCTGCTCCTGAAGGTCCTCGCCCTCCAGGACCCTGCGGCGCTCGCCGTAGATGACCTGACGCTGCCGGTTGAGCACCTCGTCGTACTTCAGGACGTTCTTACGCGTCTCGAAGTTCTGCTGCTCCACCTGCGACTGCGCCGAGGCGATGGCACGGGTGACCATCTTGTTCTCGATCGGGACGTCGTCCGGGACGTTCGCCATCGACATGACGCGCTCGACCATCTGCGCCTTGAACAGACGCATCAGGTCGTCGCCCAGCGACAGGTAGAACCGGGACTCCCCCGGGTCGCCCTGACGGCCGGAACGACCACGCAGCTGGTTGTCGATCCGGCGCGACTCGTGACGCTCCGTACCGAGGACGTACAGCCCGCCGAGCTCCACGACCTCGTCGAACTCCGCCTTCACCGCCTGCTCGGCCTTCTCCATCGCCGCGGGCAGCGCGGCGGCCCACTCCTCGACGTGCTCCACGGGGTCGAGCCCGCGCTGACGCAGCTCCGCCTCGGCGAGGTCGTCGGGGTTGCCGCCGAGCTTGATGTCCGTACCACGGCCGGCCATGTTCGTGGCGACGGTCACCGCGCCCTTGCGCCCGGCCTGGGCGATGATCGGCGCCTCACGGTCGTGCTGCTTGGCGTTCAGCACCTCGTGCTGCACACCCCGCTTCGAGAGCTGCTGCGACAGGTACTCGGACTTCTCCACGGAGGTCGTGCCGACCAGGATCGGCTGGCCCTTCTCGTGCTTCTCGGCGATGTCGTCGACGACCGCCGCGAACTTCGCGACCTCGGTGCGGTAGATCAGGTCGGGCTGGTTGACCCGGATCATCGGCCGGTTCGTCGGGATCGGCACGACGCCCAGCTTGTAGATCTGCTGGAACTCGGCGGCCTCGGTCATGGCCGTACCGGTCATTCCGGACAGCTTGTCGTAGAGGCGGAAGAAGTTCTGCAGGGTGATCGTGGCGAGCGTCTGGTTCTCGTCCTTGATGTCCACCCCTTCCTTCGCCTCGATCGCCTGGTGCATGCCCTCGTTGTAGCGGCGGCCCGCGAGGATACGGCCGGTGTGCTCGTCGACGATCATGACTTCGCCGTCGATGACGACGTAGTCCTTGTCGTTCTTGAACAGCTCCTTGGCCTTGATCGCGTTGTTCAGATAACCGACGAGCGGCGTGTTCACCGATTCGTAGAGGTTGTCGATGCCCAGCCAGTCCTCGACCTTCGCGACCCCGGACTCGTGGATCGCGACGGTGCGCTTCTTCTCGTCGACCTCGTAGTCGCCGGTCTCCTCGATGCCCTTGAGCTGGTTGCCCGCCTCACCCTTGGTGAGACGCGTCACCAGCTTGGCGAAGTCGCCGTACCACTTCGTCGCCTGGTCGGCCGGGCCGGAGATGATCAGCGGCGTACGGGCCTCGTCGACCAGGATCGAGTCGACCTCGTCCACGACCGCGAAGTTGTGGCCGCGCTGGACGAGCTCCTCCTGGGACCACGCCATGTTGTCGCGGAGGTAGTCGAAGCCGAACTCGTTGTTCGTGCCGTACGTGATGTCGCAGTTGTACTGCTCACGGCGCTGCGCGGGCGACATGTTGGCAAGGATGCAGCCGACGGTGAGGCCCAGGAACTTGTGGACCCGGCCCATCATCTCGGAGTCGCGCTCGGCCAAGTAGTCGTTGACCGTGATCACATGAACGCCCTTGCCGGACAGCGCGTTCAGATAACAGGGCAGCGTGCCGACGAGGGTCTTGCCCTCACCGGTCTTCATCTCGGCGACATGGCCGAGGTGCAGCGCGGCGCCGCCCATCAGCTGGACATCGTACGGACGCTGTCCGAGAACTCGCTTGGCCGCCTCACGGACGGTCGCGAAGGCCTCGGGAAGCAGGTCGTCAAGGGACTCACCGTCGGCGAACCGCTGCTTGTACTCCTCGGTGAGGGCCTGCAACTCGGCGTCGGAGAGGGCGGTGAAGTCCTCCTCGATGGAGTTGACCTGGTCCGCGATGCGGTGCAGTTTGCGCAGGATCTTGCCTTCGCCTGCACGCATGAGCTTGTTGAAGACGGACACTGAGGTTGGTCTCCTTGCCGGTCGGGCCTGGCACTGGGTCTGGTGATGGACACTGGCGCGGGCGCGGCGGGCCGACCCCACCGCAACGGCCATCGTAAGCGAGGACCCGGCCGCCTCGGGAGGGCCACGTGGCGCCGGCCTCCTGTCACCCGCAATGAGAACGCGCGGGACGCGCCGAAGGTGCCGGTGAGGTACGAAAAGCGCTCGCGCCGGGGAACCCCCGGTCATCACACTCCCCCCCATGGAGCCACTCACCACCCGGTCCGCCCCTCCTGAGGCCTCGGTCACCTCCTTGATCACCGAGCGGCTGCGGCTGCGGCCCCTCGTCCCTGACGACATCGACGCGGTGTACGCCGGCTGCCAGGATCCCGACATCCAGCGGTGGACGACGATCCCCTCTCCGTACGAAAGACAGCACGCCGAGCACTTCGTCGGCCGGATGGTCCCGGACATGTGGCGGGCCGGGACCAACTTCGTCTTCGCTGTCGAGCCGGTCGGCGGCGGCCCGCTGCTGGCCTCGGTCAACGCCCACAACCACACCGGTGTGTGGGAGGTCGGCTACTGGACGGTCAAGGAGCACCGGGGCCGGGGCTACACGACGGAGGCCCTGGGTGCCCTGGCGCGCTGGATGTTCACGGAACTGGGCGCCGAACGGATCGAGTGGCGGGCCGTGGTCGGCAACGAGGGCTCCCGCGCCGTCGCGCTGAAGGCCGGTTTCGTACTGGAGGGCACCCTGCGCGCCGCCATGCTCATCAAGGAGACGACACGTGACGTCTGGATCGGCGCGCTCCTGCCGTCCGATCTCGGCCTGCCGTCCAGGCACCCGTATCTGCCCGCGCGGCCATGAGAGCGGCGGCCACCGGCCCCGGTCGACCGGCCCCGGCCCGCTGTCAGTGCCGCCGTCTATCGTTCGGGGCATGACCACTGTGCCGCCTGCCGTCACCGAGCTGTCCGCCGCCGAAGCCCGCCGTATCGCGCTGCGCGCCCAGGGGTTCCTCGGCGCGCCCGACCGCCGGGGCGGCGTGCGCGGTGTGCTGCGCCATCTCGGAGCCGTACAGCTGGACACGATCTCGGTGCTCGCGCGCTCGCACGAGCTGATTCCGTACGCGCGCCTGGGCGCGGTCGGCCGCCGGACGGTCGAGGAGTCGTACTGGACACCGGCGGCCACCGGCGGCGCCCCGCCCCGGCCGCACGCCTTCGAGTACTGGTCGCATGCCGCCTGCATCCTCCCGGTCGAGGAATGGCCGCATTTCGCCTTCCGCCGCCGCGCCTACCGCGCCCGCCCGCACTGGCACCACGAGCTGTCGGACGGGGCGTACGACGCGGTGATCAAGCAGCTGCGGGCCGAGGGGCCGCTCACGGCGACCGAGTTGGGCGGCGCCAAGAACGGCGGCGAGTGGTGGGACTGGTCCGAGGCGAAGGTCGCGGTCGAGCGGGCGCTGATGCACGGCGAGGTGGTCTGCACGGAGCGCCGCAGCTGGAAGCGGGTCTACGACCTGGCGGAGCGCGCCATCCCCGACGACGTGCTGCACGACGACCTGGACGACACCGAGTGCCTGCGCCGGCTCGTGCGGCTCGCGGGACAGTCCCTCGGGGTGGGCACGCGCTCGGACATCGGGGACTACCACCGCATCAAGGGCGAGCAGGTCGACGCGGTGATCGCGGACTCGGGACTGGTGCCGGTGTCGGTGGAGGGCTGGGCGAAGCCCGCCTGGGCCGATCCGGAGGCGCTGGCGAGCGTCCCGCGCGGGCGGCATCGTACGACTCTGCTCTCACCGTTCGACTCGCTCATCTGGGAGCGGGCCCGCACCGAGCGGATCTTCGGCTTCACCCACCGCCTGGAGGCGTACGTCCCCAAGCACAAGCGGATACACGGGTACTTCGCGATGCCGCTGCTGTCGGGCGGGAAGCTCCTCGGCCGTGCCGATCCGGCGCGCGAGGGCAGCACGCTCGTCGCCCGGCAGGTGTCGCTGGACACTCCCGCCGCTGTTGAGCCGATGGCGCGGGCGCTGCGGGAGGCCGCCGAGTGGGTGGGCTGCGATTCCGTACGGATCGAGCGCGTCGACCGCCCGGAGCTGACGGCGGCACTGACGCGGGCCGTCATCTGATTTCGAGGATCTTCTCCCGCATCGCGTAGACCACGGCCTCCATCCGGGAGTGCAACTGCAGCTTCTCCAGGATGTTGCGGACGTGGTTCTTCACGGTGTTCTCGGAGATGAACAACTCCTTGGCGATATCACGGTTGTTCATTCCCGTGGCGACCAGCTTGAGGACTTCGAGTTCGCGTTCGGTGAGCCTCGGCGCCGGCACGAGTCTGCGCTCGTCTGTGCGCTGAATCATCGACTTGAACTCGGTCAGGAGCTTGGAGGCCATGGAGGGGCTGATTTGCGACTGCCCGTCGGCGACGGCGCGAATCGCGGTGGCCACCTCGTCCGTCGAAATCTCCTTGAGGAGATAGCCGGTGGCGCCCGCCTTGATCGCGTCGTAGAGGTCGGCCTCCTCGTCGCTGATGGTCAGCATGATGATCTTGGCACTGGGGGCCACCTCCTTGATGGAGGTGCAGGCCTCGATGCCGCCGCGCTTGGGCATCCGGACATCCATCAGCACGATGTCGGGGAGCAGGTCGGCGGCCTTGTCGACGGCCTCCGCGCCGTCTCCGGCCTCCCCCACGACCTGGATGTCCTCCTCCTGGGCGAGGACGATCTCCAGTCCCCGGCGGAAGAGGGCGTGGTCGTCCACGACAAGGACCCTGATCGGTTCCTTGCCGGGGTCGTCCGGGTCCGCGCCGCTCTCCGGTCCCACGCCACCGGTCGTACCGCCGGCACCGCGCGCGTGGTGCACCGGCCCGAAGCTGTCCGCCATCGTTCCTCCCCCTGAAGGCCATGGGCCGATGTACATGCGAGCTACACCAACCCCTGGTCAGGGACCGGGGGTTGACGTGCATGGCCATGCTTTCATGCCGGACCGACAGAGCGGTGATCCAGTAGTCGCGCGGTGGTGCCCCCGCGGCCGGATCCGGCACTGCGGGGGCACCACCGAGGGGGATTTCCTCTCAGCCGCCGAGCGCGCCGCCCGCGCCCGCTGCCTCGGACTCGGCCAACTGGTCGGTCCTCAGGTGGATGACGCCGTAGTCGTAGGCGTGCCGCCGGTAGACGACACTCGGCTCCTTGGTCTCGGAATCCACGAACAGATAGAAGTCGTGTCCGACCAACTCCATCTCGTAGAGCGCCTGGTCGAGGGTCATCAGAGCCGCGGTGTGCGTCTTCTCGCGGACCACCAGCGGTCCTTCGCCCTGTACCTCCAGCGAGCCGATCCTGGTGGTGGGAATGCCGTTCGGCGACTCGCTCACGGGGGCCGGGCCCGAGCCGTTCAACTGGGCCACGCCCGGCACGACATCGACGACCTCGGCTGCCGAAAGCCTGCCGTTGCCACGGCGGTTGTGGCGCTTGTCGTGCTGCCTGCGCAGCCGTGCCTCCAGCTTGCCGGTGGCCAGGTCGAGCGCCGCGTACGGGTCGGCGGCGGCGGCTTCTGCCCTGATGACGGGACCGCGGGAGTGGAGCGTGATCTCCACCCGGTCGCAACGGTCCGCCTGACGCGGGTTGTGCTCCTTGGACACCTCGACGTCGAGGCTGATCACCTTGCCGTCGAGCTTCTGGATCTTCTCCAGCTTCAGCTTCTCGGCCACGTGCTTACGGAACCGCTCGGGTACCTCTGTCTTGCGGCCCTTGACGACGATGTCCACGCAGAACTCCGTTCCCGGATTCGCCCCGCCGCGTTGCGGAGCTACTCCCTCTTGCACCCGACCTCGATGGTCATCGAGGCCTCGGACTTGGCGACTTTCACCTCCTCCTCCCCCGTGGGCAAGATCCCCATTCCCTCTGACTTCGAGGTTCTGGAAAACGCTCCAACGCGCCACTGCTTATCAGTGAGGTACGGCTTTCGGCTTTCCTCACAACCGAACATAGCTCTCTTGGACGGGTATCGGCACCCGCTACCCGCGCGTACGTCCGTTCCGGTGTTTTATGGCCCTCACCACCTGCAACGAAGCAATCTCGCGATCAGTTCCGGTTTATTTCGAAAGAGAGCGGAGGTGCGGCGACCACAGCGGCGCTCACCTGTACCGACGCGGTGTACCCCGATCTCGTCGCCGCATGCATCGCGCGCGACGCCTCGACGAGCGAGGCGCCGGTCGTCATGAGATCGTCCACCAGCACCACTCTGCCGCCCTCCAGGAGCGCCGTGCCCCCGATGGCGACCTCCAGAGCCCCGGCCAGATTGGCGAGCCTCTGACGGGCGCCCAGGCCCGACTGGTCGGCCACCATCCGGCGCTGCCGCAGCACCGGAAGTACGCGGGCCGACCGGCCCGTACTCCGCAGCTCCCCGGCCGCCGCCAGGGCGATACGGCGTGCCGCGTCATGCCCGCGTGCGCCGACGGCGCGTTTCGTCGACGGAACCGGCACGAGGATCAGCGGGCCGACACCGGTACCCGGCGGCACAGCGGCCTGCACCGCACCCGCCAGCGCCCTGCCCAGGGG
Source organism: Streptomyces sp. NPDC050433 (assembly GCF_044458565.1). Lineage (NCBI taxonomy): Bacteria > Bacillati > Actinomycetota > Actinomycetes > Kitasatosporales > Streptomycetaceae > Streptomyces > Streptomyces sp. NPDC050433. Next base: position 7,505 of record NZ_JBITIB010000060.1, read on the forward strand.
CGCACCGAGCCCGAGCGCACCCCGCTCCTTGTGCGCCAGCAGCACGGCCCGTACGGCGTCCTCGTACGGAGCGGCGGCGTGCACCACCGGCAGCCCCACGGGCTCGGGAACCGGCCGCACCCGGCACGGCCACATCCCATACAACGCCCTTCCGCAGGCGTCGCACAACGGCGTCCTGGGACTCCCGCAGCCGCCGCAGGCGACCGGAAGCACCAGCCCGGTGATTTCTCGCCACCACCCCCGCATGTCACCCACTGTGCCAATGTCTCGGACCTCCGGCCACCCCTGTGGATAACCGGATTCAGATCCGGCCCGAATGCCCGCACCTGCGCGGGGGCGCTCACGTCAGTGCCCCGACCTGACGCGGCCGGGAGGACGGCACGTCGACCTCCCCGCCCCGCGGCCGGGCCCACGGCCTGTCTCTGCCCGACCCCGCTCTGTCAGCCCGGATAGACCGGTGACGAGCCCTCCTGCACCATCGTCTGCCAGTTCGCGCCGGTCGGCAGCCGCACGATGCCCGCGTCGTCCGAGTCGGCCACCAGCGGCTGCTGTTCGTCGTCGGCCGCAGCGATCCCGGTGACCTGGTTCAGCCCCGGCAGCACACCCGCCGCCGACGTCGAACCGTCCGTCTGGATGTAGCTCACCTGCTGCACCCCGCCGGCCTCCTTGCCGACCACGACGAGCCGGCTCGGCCCGGCCCACGACACGGCGGTCACCGTCTCCATACGCGGCGCCACGGCCTTCAGCTCCGTCACGGACACCGTCTGGTCCCCGGCGGGTCCACGACGCTCCACCCGGCCGATCTTGAGGGTCGTACGCCCGTCCTCGGAGAGCAGCAGCGCCACCCGTACGCCGTCGGCGGACACCCGCAGCGCCTCGATACGCGCGTCGCCGAGTCCGTCGACGGTGACCGCGCGGGGCGCGTCCGCGCCGTCGGCCAGACGCAGCAGCCGGGGCTGCTTCGGGTCGCGGTCCGCTATCCACAGATCGCCGTTGCCGTCCCAACTCGGGGCCGACAGCCGGTCTTCCTTCTTCGCGGCCTTGCTGACGACGAGGGCGTCGCCCACGTCGCCCGCCGAGATGATGGACCCGACGTGCAGGGACTTGCCGTCCTGCGAGACACCTGCCGCGTGCTTCTCGTCCCGCGCGACGGCGACCTGGCCCAGCGGCATCGTGCCGTCGCCGAACGGGCCCCGCACACGTGCCGGGTCGATCGGCTCCCTGCTGCTCGCCGACAGCTGCGCGAGGCGGCCTTTCGCGTCGATGAAGTACGGGCTGTCCGAACTGCCCGACGTGCGGTCGGCGGCGAACTCCTCGGCCTGGTCGCCGCTCAGCACGCACAGCGAGGAGCCGTCCTGCCGCAGCAGCTCGACCTGTTCGCCACGGGTGGACGTCAAGTCGCGCAGCGTGAAGAGCAGTTGCGCCGCCATCTTGCGGCACTGCTCCCGCCCGACGTTGTCGACCTTCGAGTTGAGCGGCACCTTCAGGGCGTTGCGGTCGTCGAACTCCAGCGTCAGGGTGCCGCGCTTCAGCTCCGTACCGGCCGGGAAGGGCGAGTCGACCACGGGCCGCATCCAGTCCGTCGGCCCCTCAAGGAGGACCTTCACGGCCTGGGTGACCGGGTCCATCCGCGTCACCGGGTCTATGCGCTGGCGGATGTAGACGGGGTCGGCGACGAGCCAGCCCTGGCCGGCGGCGAAGTAATACTTGTTCACCGCACGGTAGTTGCGCTGGAAGTCGGACTCGCCGAGCACCAGCCCCTGCGGGAGGTCGTCGATGCGCCATTCCTTGCCGTCCAGCACCTTCTCCTGGACGAGATGGATGGTGCGGTTGTACGGCTCGGGCGCCACCGGCTGGTAGGCGTGCCCGGCGTCGACCGCGGCGATCTGCTCGCCGTACAGCGGGTAGGTGAGTCCGGGGCCCTCCGGGCCGGACGGCCCCTGGGGGTCGGCCGGGTCGGGGGCCGCCGCGAGCACCGTCGTACGGTCCGCAGGCTGCCAGCTCTGCGACGCCTGCTTCGTCAGATACTTCCTGGCCACCGCGAAGTCGGGGTCGTCGCTGGTCATCGCTTCCAGGAAGCCGTCGACGATCTCGTTCGGATCGGCGCCCTCGGCCGGAGCGACCGGATACACCCGCACCTGCGAGTCACCGCGCGGGGACGCCTTGACCGGCTCGACGTCCCCGCTGTTGGGGATCGACGCACAGCCGGCCAGCAGCGCGGCACCGCACCCGAAGGCGAGAGGCAGCCGCACCGCGCGCCCCCGGCCGTGACGAAGGCGGTCAGCGCCCACGAGTTGTGTCCTCCCGCTCGGGAGCCTGAGCCGCGGACGGGACCGCGGAGGCAGATGACGACGTCGATGTCGATGAGGTGGCGGCGGGGTCCCGTTCCACGGACTCCCCGGCGGAACGCGGCACCACCCGGGCGCCGTTGCCCGGCAGCGCCGCCGGGTCCACCACGCCCGCGGGCGGTGGCACGGGCGCCCTCGGCGGCACCGGGAGCGACGAGCCGGCCGCCGGCTGGGAAGGCACGCTCGCCAGCCGGTGGGCGCTCTCCTTCGCGTCGTTGAAGGCGGAACGCTCCCGGCCGCGCCGGGAGTCCTCGGGCTCCAGCGGTATGGGCGAGCCTCGCAGCGGCTCGTCGGCGGTGCGCGGCAGCGTCAGCCGGAACTGCGACCCGCCGCCCGGCTCGCCCCAGGCCTGGAGCCAGCCGCCGTGCAGCCGCGCGTCCTCGACAGCGATCGACAGCCCGAGGCCCGTACCGCCGGTGGTACGCGCCCGCGCCGGATCCGCCCGCCAGAACCGGTTGAAGACGCGGGTCGCCTCGCCGGGCTTGAGGCCCACCCCGTAGTCGCGTACGGCCACGGCGACGGCACCGCCCGCCACCGCCATCCGCACCACCACGTCCCGTCCCTCGCCGTGCTCGACGGCGTTGACGACCAGATTGCGCAGCACGCGCTCCACACGCCGGGCGTCCGCCTCGGCGACCACCGGCTGTTCGTCGCCCATGACGCGGATCCGGGTGCCCTTGCGCTCGGCGAGCGGTTCGGCTCCGCCGATCACGCGCCGTACGACCACCCGCAGGTCTATGGGCTCGGCCTCCAGCGCCGCGGCACCGGCGTCGAACCGGCTGATCTCCAGCAGATCGGAGAGCAGCGACTCGAATCGGTCCAGCTGATCGCCCAGCAACTCCGCCGACCGCGCGGTGACGGGGTCGAAGTCGACACGGGCCTCATGGATGACGTCGGCGGCCATCCGGACGGTGGTCAGCGGGGTGCGCAGCTCGTGCGAGACGTCCGACACGAAGCGGCGCTGCATCCGGGAAAGCTCCTCCAACTGCTGGATCTTGAGGTGGAGATTCTGGGCCATCTTGTTGAAGGCCTCGCCGAGACGGGCGATGTCGTCCTCGCCGGTGACCTTCATCCGCTCCTGGAGCCGACCGATGGAGAGCCGCTCGGCGATCCCCGCGGCCATCCGCACGGGTGTCACGACCTGCCGTACGACAAGCCAGGCGATGGCCCCGAGCAGCACGACGACGAACAGCCCCGCGGTGGCGAGCGTGCCCTTGACCAGATTGAGCGACTGCTCCTCCTGGGTGAGCGGGAACAGGTAGTACAGCTCGTAGGAATTGCCGTCGACATCGGTCAGCCGCTTGCCGATCACCAGCCCGGACTCCGGCTCTCGGCCGTCCGTGTACTGAATCAGGGTGTACTTCTGGAAGGTCCCCGTGCCCTTGGCGACGTCCGACCGCAGATTCGCCGGCACGCTCGCGATGTGGTCCACGCCGCCGGAGGCGCGCGGGAAGCGGCTGCTGGAGCCCGCGCCGTCCGCGTCGGCGCTCAGCGCCACCACGTTGAACGCGCTCTGTCCGCCACTGGCCAGCTGTACGACCAGGTCCGAGCGCCAGTTGACGGAGTTACGGCTCGACCTGCCGTCCCCCGCGCCGCCCTCCTGCCCGCCCGGCTCGACGGGCGCGTCGGCCTTCTCCTTGGCCACGGTGAACCCGCCGGCCGCCTGGCTCTGGGCCGCTTTCTCCTTGGCGTCGAGCAGGCCGTTGCGGACCTGGCCGATCACGACGAGACCCAGCGTCAGCACCACACCCAGCGACATCAGCAGTGTGGTGGTGACCACCCTGAGCTGGATGTTCCGCCGCCACAGCCGTACGGCGGGCAGCACCGGACGCCGGAGCCAGCGCACGACGAGCCGCAGCACGGGACTGCCGGCCGCCCCGTCCTGGAGCAGCCGGCCGCGGTGCAGAAGCCTGCCGAGCCGTGACGCCCGGCGCCCCTGGTCGGCGGTCCGCCCCGTACGGACTCCCGGCTCCCCGGGCTTCGGGGCGGTACTGCCGCTGGACATGTCAGCTCGGTCCGGCCTTGTAGCCGACACCGCGGACGGTCACGACGATCTCCGGGCGCTCCGGGTCCTTCTCGACCTTGGAGCGGAGCCGCTGCACATGCACATTGACCAGGCGGGTGTCCGCCGCGTGACGGTAGCCCCACACCTGCTCCAGGAGCACCTCACGGGTGAAGACCTGCCACGGCTTGCGGGCCAGCGCGACGAGCAGGTCGAACTCCAGCGGCGTCAGGGCGATGGACTGCCCCTCACGCTTCACGGAGTGACCGGCCACATCGATGACCAGATCGCCGATGGCCAACTGCTCCGGCGCCGGCTCCTCGGACCTGCGCAGCCGCGCCCTGATCCTGGCGACCAGCTCCTTGGGCTTGAACGGCTTGACGATGTAGTCGTCGGCGCCCGACTCGAGCCCCACCACCACATCGACCGTGTCGCTCTTGGCCGTCAGCATGACGATCGGCACACCTGACTCGGCCCTGATGAGCCGGCACACCTCGATACCGTCGCGGCCCGGCAGCATCAGATCCAGCAGCACCAGATCCGGCTTGGCCTCACGGAAAGCGGCGAGAGCCTTGTCGCCGTCCGCTACGAACGACGGCTCGAACCCTTCACCTCGCAGCACGATGCCGAGCATCTCGGCCAGTGCGGTGTCGTCATCGACGACAAGGACACGTCCCTTCATATCGACATCATCCCATTTTCATTTCCGTTACGTAGACTCGCGTGATCCAGCTCACTGACCTGGGACGACGTGGACATGTGTCCCTCGTGGGCCGCCGCGGTTCGTGGCTGTTGACGTCAACCACAGATGTCACACCCTGCCTCGTTGACCTGGTCCTCCGACAGGAACCTTAGCGAGCCGCCCGACAGGCCGGCCCCGACAGCGCGTCTGCCCACTCCTGGGCCCTGTTCACCGCACCGTGGCCCGTCAGCCCTCTGCCTCCTGTCGCGCCTGGGCGCACAGGTCCGCGATCCCGTGCCGGGTCACCGGAGACAGCGCGCCGTGCTCGGTGACCAGCGCTGTCACCAGTTCGGGGGGTGTCACGTCGAAGGCCGGGTTGTACGCCTGCGTCCCCAGCGGCGCGACCGGCATCCCCCCGCCGACCTCCACGCCCGCCCCTGCCGCCTGCGGAGCCGTCAGCTCGGTGACCTCCTGACCCGGCCGCTGCTCCACCTCGATCGACGCGCCGTCCGGGGTGTCCAGGTCGAGTGTGGTGGTCGGCGCGACCACGATGAACGGCACATGGTGGTACTTCGCCTGAACCGCGAGCGGATAGCTGCCCACCTTGTTCGCCACCGAGCCGTCGGCCGCGATCCGGTCCGCCCCAATGAGGACGGCATCCACCTCGCCCGCCGCGAACAGCGAACCCGCGGCGTTGTCCGTGAGCAGGGTGTACGCCAACCCGTTGCGAGCCGCCTCGTACGCCGTCAGCCGCGCCCCCTGGAGCAGCGGACGTGTCTCGTCCACCCACAGCCGCCTGAGCCGCCCGGCCCGGTGCGCCGACAGCGCCACGGCGAACGCGGTGCCCTCACCGCCCGAGACCAGTGCCCCGGTGTTGCAGTGGGTCAGGATCCGGTGACTTCCGCCGGGCAGCAACTCGTCGAGAAGCGCCAGCCCGGATGCCGCCATCCGAGCGCTGGCCACGGCGTCCTCGCGGTGCAGCCTCTTGGCCTCCGCCAGCGTGGCCACGGCCGCCTGCTCCTGATCGGCGCCCCCGGCGACGGCCGCCCGGTGCACCTCCAGCGCCCGCCGCACCCCGTACCCGAGATTCACGGCGGTGGGCCGGGCACTCTCCAGCAGTGCCGCCGCCTCGTCCACGTCGTATCCGCGTGTGGCGGCGAGGGCGACACCGTAGGCACCGGCGATGCCCAGGAGAGGCGCTCCCCGCACGGCGAGGGTCCGTATCGACTGGACCAGGGCCGGCACGTCGGTGCAGACCAGTTCGGCCTCCTCGACCGGCAGTCGCGTCTGGTCGAGGAGGACCAGTACGGGCCCTTCCGGCAGCTCGTCCCAGCGCAGAGCGGGAGACATGGACGGCTCGGCCGCGAGCGGGGATGGTGCGTACTGATCAGTCATCCGCCCAGTCTGCCCGGTACCGCGCGGACTATGAAGGCGAGAAGGAGATGGAGCACCCCGCCCACCGGCGGACCACGCGTGGCACGATGGCTGCCAGCCTCCCGCTCTGCTTCGCAGACAGGCACCGTTGAAGCGCCGGCTCCCCGAGCCTGCCTCCGAAACCAATCCACGAGGTGGATGACCGTGAACGACACTCCGGGCTGGGCCTCGCCCGGATCTGCCCCGTCCGACGGCCAGGACGCGAGCGTGCCCCGGCCCGCCCAGCCCGCCGACGACTCCGGCACGCCCTCGGACTCCCCCTCGAAGTGGTCCAAGGCTCAGCCGCCGGCCGGACAGTGGTCCGCGCCCAGCGCCCCCGGCCCCGTTCCACCTCCCAGGCCCGCACCGGGCTGGGGCGGCCCCGGCGGCGGCCGGCACGCGGGGTGGGGACAGCAGCCCCTCGCGGCAAAGCCCGGTGTCATCCCGCTGCGCCCCCTGGGCGTCGGGGAGATCCTCGACGGTGCCGTCTCCACGCTGCGCGCCCACTGGCGCACCGTCCTCGGCGTCACCATCGTCGTCGCGGTGATCTCGCAGATCGGCGACATACTCGTCCAGCGCTATCTCCTGCCGGAGCCGGTGGACATCGATCCGAACGCGAGCCCGACGGAAGCGCTGAACCAGTCCGTCGACGCGATGCAGTCCAGCCTCATCGCACTGGCACCGTCCCTTTTCATCACCATCATCGGCACGCTCTTCACCACGGCAGTACTGACCGTGGTCATCAGCCGCTCCGTCCTCGGCCGCAGCGTCACGTTGTCGGACGCCTGGGCCGAGGCGCGGCCCCGGCTGCTTCAACTGCTCGGCCTGACGCTGCTGTTGCCCGTCATGGGCGCCGCCGTCGTGACCGTCGGCATCCTGCCGGGACTGCTGATCGGCTCCGGTGCCGGAGTCGCGCTGACGATGCTCGGCGGACTGGCCGCCCTCGTCGTGACGATCTGGCTGATGGTCAGCTTCAGCCTCGCCTCGCCCGCCCTCATGCTCGAACGGCAGGGGATTGTGGCGTCCATGCGCCGCTCCGCCAAGCTCGTGAAGGGCACCTGGTGGCGGATCTTCGGCATCCTGCTGCTGACGATGCTGCTGACGTTCGTCGTCTCCATGATCATCGCCGTGCCGTTCAGCCTCGTCGCCATGGCGGTGGACGGCGACGGCCTCAGCGACCTCTTCTCGGGGAACGGTCCGGACTTCGGTTGGCCCTTCCTGATCATCACCGGCATCGGCACGGTGATCAGCACCTCCATCACTCTGCCGATCTCCGCCGGTGTCTCCGTGCTCCTCTACGTGGACCAGCGCATTCGGCGCGAAGCCCTGGACCTCGAACTCGCACGCGCCGCCGGCGTACCGGGCTACGGCTCCCAGCGGCCTGGCAACGACGCCCCCAGGGGCTGATGCGGTGTTCGGCACGGGGGGTACTGCAACGGCGTGGCTGACGGCGCGCACGAGCGACGACATACCGGTGGACACCCCGCGTGTCCCCGCTCGTGAAGCGGCCGAGGACGAGCTGTCCAAGCCGATGTACCACGAGAACGACCCGAACCTCCTCCAGCGCGCGATGGACCGCTTCTGGGAATGGATCGGGGACCTCTTCAACTCCGTGGCCGGCTCGGGAGTGGCGAGCCCGATCGGCCTCGCCCTGATCGCGGTGATCGTCGCGGCGCTCGTCGCCGCGCTCTGGTGGCGGCTCGGCAGCCCCCGACGCACCACCCGCCCCAAGGACGCACTCTTCGAATCCGGCCCTCGCGGAGCGGCGGAACACCGCGCCAACGCTGAAGAACACGCGGCGGCCGAGCGCTGGAACCAGGCCGTCCAGGAACGGATGCGCGCCGTCGTCCGCTCCTTGGAAGAGCGAATGATTCTCGACCCGCGCCCGGGCCGGACCGCCGACGAGGCCGCCGACGACGCCGGCCGCTCACTCCCTGAGCACGCGACGGCCCTGCGCGCCGCCGCCAGAGCCTTCGACGACGTCACGTACGGCGGACGCACGGCGGACCGGCAAACGTATCTGCGCTTGCGCGACCTGGACCTCGGCCTGGAGAGCAGCAGACCCCAACTGAGCAGCGCCACCCAGGGAGCTGCCCAATGACCGGCACCAAGGCCGACGCCCAGCCCCGGGCCACGACCAGCGCCACCTCGATGTCGCCCAGCGCCCAGCAGGTCTGGAAGCGCGCCCGAGGGCTGCTGATCGCCCTCGCCATCCTCCTCGTGGCCGGGATCGCCCTGGCCGCCGTACGCTCCGGCGACCAGCACGGCCGCCTCGACCCCCGCTCCGCCGACCCTCTGGGCAGCCGCGCAGTCGCCGAACTGCTCAAGGACCACGGCGTCACCACCCGTGTCGTCACCACGCTCGGCGAAGCGACCGAGGGGACCGGCCCGGACACCACCATGGTCGTCGCCTCTCCCAATCTGCTGACCTTCCACCAGCAGCGCACCCTGCGGATCGCGACCGAGACTTCGGGAGGCCGCACCCTCCTGGTCTCGGCGGGACCGCCCTCCGTCGGCATCCTCGCTCCGGGCGTCACCGCGGCCCCCGAGAGACCGGTGACCGCGCGAGACCCCCGCTGCTCGCTGCCCGCCGCCCGTGACGCGGGCGCCGTCGACATCGGCGGAGGCCGCTACGTCACCGACTCGCCCGACAGCGACGCCTGTTACCCGACCGACGGGCTGCCGTCCCTCCTCAGGGTCGATACGCCAGCCGGTGGTGACACCGTCCTGCTCGGCTCCCCCGACCTCCTCTACAACGAGCGCCTCGCCAAACAGGGCAATGCCTCGCTGGCTCTTCAACTCCTCGGCTCCCGGCCTCATATCGTCTGGTACCTCCCCTCACTCAGTGATCCCTCCGCCACCGAATCCGGCAGCGGCAGTGGTGGCGACAACAGTGGTGAGAGCACCGGCGGCTCAGAGGACCAGGACGGAGGAGGCAACGAGTCAAGCTTCCTTGACCTGATCCCCTCCGGCTGGCTCTGGGGCACCCTCCAACTCGCCCTCGCCGCCGTACTCGCCGCCGTGTGGCGCTCCCGACGACTCGGCCCCGTCGTGGCCGAACGGCTCCCGGTCGCCATCCGTGCCTCGGAGGCCACCGAGGGCCGCGCCCGCCTCTACCGCAAGGCCAATGCCCGCGACCGCGCCGCCTCGGTCCTCCGTACGGAGACCCGCACCCGCCTCGCTTCGCTCCTCGGGGTCCCACCGTCCGAGGCCCACACCCCGGAGGCCCTTGTCCCCGCCGTCTCCGCGCAACTCTCCGACGACTCGCGGGATCCCCGCACGCTGCTCTTCGGCCCGGCGCCGGCCGACGACGCGGCTCTCATCCGCCTGACGGACCAACTCGACGCCCTCGAAAGAGAGGTACGCACCTCATGAGTGCCCCGACCCCCGTGACCGCTGAGAACTCGGACAGCGCCCGCGCCTCCCTGGAGGCCCTGCGCACCGAGATCGCGAAGGCCGTGGTCGGCCAGGACCCCGCCGTGACCGGACTCGTCGTCGCCCTGCTCTGTCGGGGCCACGTCCTCCTCGAAGGAGTCCCCGGCGTCGCGAAGACACTCCTGGTACGGGCCCTCGCCGCCTCCCTCGAACTTGACACCAAGCGCGTCCAGTTCACCCCCGACCTGATGCCGAGCGACGTGACCGGCTCTCTCGTCTACGACGCCCGAACTGCGGAGTTCTCCTTCCAACCCGGCCCGGTCTTCACCAACCTGCTGCTCGCCGACGAGATCAACCGCACCCCGCCGAAGACACAGTCGTCGCTGCTCGAAGCGATGGAGGAGCGCCAGGTCACGATCGACGGAACACCCCGACCGCTCCCCGATCCGTTCCTGGTCGCCGCCACACAGAACCCCGTCGAGTACGAGGGCACCTATCCCCTCCCCGAAGCACAACTCGACCGCTTCCTGCTGAAGCTGACGGTCCCCCTCCCGTCACGCGATGACGAGATCAGCGTCCTGACCCGCCACGCGGACGGCTTCAACCCACGCGACCTCCAGGCGGCCGGGGTACGCCCCGTCGCCGGCCCCGCCGACCTCGAAGCGGCGCGAGCCGCGGTCGCCAAGACCTCCGTCTCCCCGGAGATAGCGGGCTATGTCGTCGATATCTGCCGTGCCACTCGTGATTCCCCCTCGCTCTCCCTCGGCGTCTCCCCACGAGGCGCCACCGCTCTGCTCTCCACCGCCCGTGCCTGGGCCTGGCTCACCGGCCGCGACTACGTCACGCCCGATGACGTGAAGGCCCTGGCACTGCCGACCCTGCGGCACCGTGTCCAACTCCGCCCCGAGGCCGAGATGGAGGGAGTCACCGCGGACTCCGTCGTCACCGCGATCCTCGCCCATGTCCCCGTACCCCGATGAGGCGATGAACCGTGGCCCTCACCGGACGAGCGGCACTCCTCGCCGCTCTCGGCTCGCTTCCCGTCGGCATCCTCGCCCCCAGCTGGGCGGGGATGCTGGCGGTCAACGCGCCCCTCTCACTCGCAATTCTGTGCGACTACTGCCTGGCAGCGCCAGTGCGATCGCTCCGGTTCACCCGAAGTGGTGATACCTCAGTTCGACTCGGGGAAAGTGCCGAGGTCCAGCTCACGGTCACCAACCCCGCACGCCGTACGCTGCGCGCCCATATCCGTGACGCCTGGCCCCCGAGCAGTTGGCCGACCGGCACCGAACAGGCCGCCTCCCGCCACGAGTTGACGGTCCCGGCAGGAGAACGTCGCCGCGTCTCCACACTTCTCCGCCCCACGCGGCGTGGCGACAGACGCACGGAACGAGTGACCGTGCGCTCCTTCGGCCCGCTCGGCCTGGCCGCGCGCCAGGGAAATCACGATGTGCCATGGACGGTGCGCGTCCTGCCGCCCTTCACCAGCCGTAAGCACCTACCTTCCAGACTCGCCCGCCTGCGCGAACTCGACGGCCGCACAAGCGTGCTCACCCGCGGCGAGGGCACCGAGTTCGACAGCCTCGGCCCCTACGTGCCGGGCGACGACACTCGATCCATCGACTGGCGCGCCACCGCACGCCAGTCTGCGGTGGCCATCCGTACGTGGCGGCCCGAACGTGACCGCCACATCCTCGTCGTTCTCGATACCGGCCGCACCTCGGCCGGCCGCGTGGGCGACATCCCTCGCCTCGACGCCGCGATGGACGCCACGCTGCTGCTCACCGCACTCGCCACCCGCGCCGGCGACCGGATCGACCTGCTGGCATACGACCGCCGGACACGCGCCCAGGTCCGAGGCCGCTCGGCGAGCGACGTACTGCCCGCGATGGTGAACGCACTCTCCACGCTGGAGCCCGAACTCGTGGAGACGGACGCCCGAGGCCTGGCCGCCACCGTCCTAAAAAGCGCCCCACGCCGTTCACTCGTCGTGCTACTGACCAGTCTCGAAACGGCTCCGGTGGAGGAAGGGCTCCTGCCTGTACTCCCCCAACTCACCCAGCGCCACACGGTACTCGTCGCCTCCGTGGCCGACCCGCACGCCCGGACCATGAGCACGGCACGGGGTTCAGTGGACGCGGTCTACGAGGCCGCCGCCGGCTCCCAGGCACAATCCCAACGACGCCGTACATCGGAAAAGCTCCAGCGCTATGGAGTCACAGTCGTTGACGCCGTTCCTGACTCACTGGCCCCGGCACTGGCGGATGCCTATCTGGCCCTGAAGGCCGCAGGCCGCCTCTGAAAGGGACGCGTGCGAGGGGGAGGGGAACTGGCCTCGTACGCGAAACGGCCCCTGAACGCAGAAATGCCCCGTACCAAAAGGTACGGGGCACTCCCCAATAATTGTTCGGCGGCGTCCTACTCTCCCACAGGGTCCCCCCTGCAGTAC
>NZ_JBITIB010000061.1:0-18920 GCF_044458565.1 Streptomyces sp. NPDC050433
GGAGCCCGGCCGGATCGGCGTCGAACTCTCCGAAGAGTTCCAGCTCCACCCCGAACAGTCCACCGACGCCATCGTCATCCACCACCCCGAAGCGAGCTACTTCAACGCGGGAGGCCGGGCATGACCACCTTCTCCTTCGAGTTCTTCCCGCCGAAGACCCCGGCCGGCGAGCGCGCGCTGTGGGACACGGTCCGGCGCGTCGAAGCCCTCTCCCCGGACTTCGTCTCGGTCACCTACGGCGCCGGCGGGTCGTCCCGTGAGCGCACCGTCGCCGTCACCCGGCGTATCGCGGCCGAGACGACCCTGCGCCCCGTTGCCCATCTCACCGCCGTCGGACACTCGGTAGCCGAACTGCGCCGCATCATCGGCCAGTACGCGGACGCCGGGATCCGCGACGTCCTCGTCCTGCGCGGAGACCCGCCCGGCGACCCAAGGGGTGAGTGGATTCCGCATCCCCAAGGTTTCACCCACGCCCACGAGTTGGTGGAACTCGTACGCTCGCTCGGAGACTTCACCATCGGCGTCGCCGCCTTCCCCGAGGGGCATCCCCGCGCGTCCTCGCCCGCTGCCGACCTGCGCCACTTCATCGCGAAGTGCGCGGCGGGCGCGGACTACGCGATCACGCAGATGTTCTTCGATGCCGAGGACTATCTGCGCTTCCGGGACCGGGTGACGGCCGCAGGCTGCCATACGCCCGTCATCCCCGAGATCATGCCCGCGACCGACGTTCGCCAGATCGCCCGCTTCGCCGCCCTCGGCAACGCGGCTTTCCCCGAGGATCTGGCGCACAGGTTGGAGGCGGCCCGCACCGATCCCGCCGCCGCACACCGGATCGGTGTCGACCACGCAACCGCCATGGCCGAACGGCTTCTCGCCGAAGGCGCTCCGGGCCTGCACTACATCACGCTCAACCGCTCGACCGCCGCGCTGGACATTCACCGGAACGTTCAGGCAGCGCGCCCCGCGACGCCAAGCCCTCGGATCTCAAGGAGCCTCCATGTCAACTGAGTTCACCGACTTCAAGGTCGCCGATCTGTCGCTTGCCGCCTTCGGCCGTAAGGAGATCACGCTCGCCGAGCACGAGATGCCCGGCCTGATGGCGATCCGTGCGGAGTACGCGCCCACCCGGCCGCTCCAGGGCGCGCGTATCACCGGCTCCCTGCACATGACCGTGCAGACCGCCGTCCTGATCGAGACGCTGGTGGCTCTCGGCGCCGATGTCCGCTGGGCGTCGTGCAACATCTTCTCCACCCAGGACCATGCCGCCGCCGCGATCGCCGCTGTCGGCATACCGGTCTTCGCGTGGAAGGGTGAGACGTATGAGGAGTACTGGTGGTGCACCGAGCAGGCGCTGACCTGGCCGGGCCACAGCGGACCCAACATGATCCTGGACGACGGCGGTGACGCGACTCTCCTCGTCCACCAGGGTGTCGAGTACGAGAAGGCCGGCTCCGTGCCCGACCCGGCGACCGCCGATAACACCGAACACCGTGTCGTACTGGAGACGTTGACCCGCTCGTTGCGTGAGACGCCCCGCAAGTGGACCGAGTCGGCCGCCGGGATCCGCGGCGTCACCGAGGAGACCACGACCGGTGTGCACCGCCTCGTCGCGATGCACCGTGACGGCGAACTGCTCTTCCCCGCCATCAATGTGAACGACGCGGTGACCAAGTCGAAGTTCGACAACAAGTACGGCTGCCGGCACTCCCTCATCGACGGCGTCAACCGTGCCACGGACGTGCTGATCGGCGGCAAGGTCGCCGTCGTGTGTGGATACGGCGACGTGGGCAAGGGCTGCGCGGAGTCCCTGCGCGGCCAGGGAGCCCGCGTGATCGTCACCGAGATCGACCCGATCTGCGCGCTCCAGGCGGCGATGGACGGGTTCCAGGTGACCACCCTGGAGGACGTGGTCGAGTCGGCGGACATTTTCATCACGACCACCGGCAACAAGGACATCATCCGTATCGAGCACATGCGGCGCATGAAGCACCAGGCGATCGTCGGGAACATCGGCCACTTCGACAACGAGATCGACATGGCCGGCCTGGCCGCAGAGGAGGGCATCGTCAAGGACGAGGTCAAGCCGCAGGTCCACACCTGGACCTTCCCGGACGGACGGTCAGTCATCGTGCTGTCCGAGGGGCGGCTGCTCAACCTCGGCAACGCGACGGGGCACCCGTCCTTCGTGATGTCCAACTCCTTCGCCAACCAGACCATCGCCCAGATCGAACTCTTCACCCGGACCGGCGGCTATCCGACCGGTGTGCACGTGCTTCCCAAGCACCTGGACGAGAAGGTCGCGCGCCTCCACCTCGACGCCCTCGGGGTGCGGCTCACAACCCTCCGTCCTGACCAGGCCGCGTACCTTGGTGTACCGGTCGAGGGCCCGTACAAGCCGGACCACTACCGTTACTGAGTGACCGTCATATCCACGGAGGGCGAATCCATGTCCGACCAGGCCCGTGATCCGGAGCTTCCCGGCCGTCTCCTGCTGACCGAGCGGGACGCGCTGCTGCCACTGCTGCGGCACACCCCCGAGGACCACTTCGCCCTCCGTACCGCCTGCCCCGGCTGGACCGCGCGCGATGTCCTCGCGCACTGTGCCGCCGCGCTCGTGCGGATCGTGGAGGGGCGTCTCGAAGAGGGCGTGTTCTCACCGGAGTCAAACGCCGCCGATGTGGCGGAACGCGCCGACTGGCCGCTGCCGCGCGTGCTGGACGAGCTGGAGCGCGGCTTCACCGAAGCGGGCCCCGCCATCGCCGCCCATGACGACGGTTCGCTCGACACGGTGGCGCTGGGGGAGTGGGTGCACGCGGGGGATGTACGGGAGGCCTTCGGTGTACCGGGGGCGTACGCGGGCGCCGGAGCCACGCCCGCCCTGCCGCTGCTCGCTCTGGCGAGCCGCCGCCGGGACACGCCCCTGCTCCACGCCACACTGACCGGCCACCCGGAACCGGTGGTGCTGGGCGACCCGGTCGAAGGCCGCCCACCGGCCCGCCTGACGGCCGACATGCCGACCCTGATCCGCCTCTACTCCGGGCGTCCGCTCGTCGGCACGCGCTACGACCTGCACGGAGCCGAGGAACACGAACTCGTCATCTACAGCTGAGCCCTCGTACATACGCGGCGTCGTCCGCGAGCCAGAGTCGCAGCGCCGCGTGGCAGAGGTGGTGATACGTCGCGTACCAGACAGAATGCCGCACAGTAGTCGATCGGCTACTGTGAGTCGGCATTCGCTCATACGGACCAGGAGCCCGGCATGCACCCATTCGACCCCGGCTACGCTCACGCCCCGTACGCCGCTCTCGTCGGCGACTACCCGGGACCCGAGACATATCCGCCCGAGGGATTCCGAGTGGAGTGGGGCCCGATCTTCCACCGAGGCCGACTCGACGGCACGGCGCGTGTCCTTGTCCTCGGCCAGGATCCCGCCACCCACGAAGCCATCACCCGCCGCATCCTGGTCGGCACCGCCGGCCGTCGCTTCCAGGGTTTTCTCAACAAGCTCGGTATCGACTCCAGCTACGTGCTGATCAACACCTACCTGTACAGCGTCTACGGTCAGCGGGCCGGTGACGCCCACGCCAACGACCCCGACATCGCGCGCTACCGGCACCGATGGCTCGACACCCTGGTCACCCACAACCAGATCGAAGCGATCATCTCCCTGGGCGGACTGGCGAACACCGCCTTCGACACCTGGAGGAAGGACTCCAGCAGTGCCCCCTACGGCGGGGCGTATGCGCACATCCTGCACCCCACGTACCCCGACAGCGCCGCGGCCTCCGGTACCGATTTCCACGTTGCCATGAGCCGGCTCATGACCGACTGGAACGGTGCTCTGACCGCTCTGAGCGCCGACGTCACCCCGGACGTCCAGCGACCGCTCGTGCCGTACGGCGAAGCCTTCACCCCACCGGACTTGGGCGTGATCCCGGAGGCCGACCTGCCACCCGGGTTGCCTTCCTGGATGCGCTCCGACGAACCATGGGCGGCGCGCCAGGGAGCTGACCCCAAAGAGAAGCGCGCCACCATCACGGTGCGGATCCCCGAGGACGAAAGACCCTTCTAGGTCCTGTCCGGCCGGTCCTGGGCAAGCTCAGGCCGTACTGACGATCTGGAACGCCTCCGCGAAGCGGCCCGGCGGGAGGCCGCCGTCGCGGGCGTGTTCGGACAGCCAGTCTCCCAGGAGGCCCGCCAGGTCCTCGAAGTGCGCGGTCTGCGACGTGTGGATACGCAGCGCGTCGACCTTGCGGCCGAAGACCGACGTGACGTCGACGTACTGGTTGGGTGTGGGCCCCGTCATCAGCCACAGTTCAGGTACCGCCCACGGCTCCAGCCCTTCTCCCTTGAGGAGTTCGGGGTGGGCGAAGGGGTTCCGTGCCTCGGGGTAGACCGCGCGGAGTGCCGCGTCGCCCACCGCCCGGTGGTCGGGATGGAGATCGGCGACCCGCCTCCAGTTGATCTCGGGGCTGGGGATGACGGCCCGCTGCGGCCGTACGTCCCGGATCACCCGGCACAGATCGCGACGCAGCTCCACGCCCGCCTCGACCAGGCTGTCCGGATAGCCGAGGAAGCGCACGTCGTGCACCCCGCTCAGCTTCGCCGAGTGGACCTGTTCCGCGCGGCGTAGATCCGCCATGGCCTGGCGGGGCAGCTTCTCGTCGTAACCGCCGGCGCCGCCGTCCGTGACGATGCAGTACGTGACGCGGGTCCCTCGCGCGATCCATCGCATCACCGTCCCGCTGACGCAGAACTCGATGTCGTCCGGGTGCGCCGCCACGACCAGCAAGCTGGCGGGAGCGCCCCGGTCGGCGGCGGAGTCGGCCCTCAACTCGGTCCTCAACTCATCCATGCGCCCAGCCTGTTGACCTCGTCCATGGCGGGCAAGGCCGGAGGTGTGGCGTGTCCGAGACATGGCACTTACGCGCCAGTCAAAAAATTGGTAGGTTCAAATAAATGGTCGATTCAGATGATCCAGGATTCGGAGGCGACCGGCAGATGTGCAGGATCTTCGGTTCTTTCGCCGGCGAGGCCACCGCCCCCGAGCTGGCCGCGGTCTCCGCCCGCCAGCGACACGGCGGTCCCGACGGGCGTGGCGTGCTCACTGGCCGGGGCTGGTCGCTCGGCTGCGACCGGCTCGCCGTCACCGACCCCGGCCGGGGGACCCAGCCGTACCGGCTGCCCACCGCGCCCGGCGTGCTGGCGGTGCTCAACGGCGAGATCTACAACCACCGTGAGCTGCGCCGTCGGATGGCCGCTCGCGGCCACCGCTTCCCCGACTCCTGCGACGGCAGCGTGCTGCCCGCGCTCTACCTGGAGTACGGACCCCGGTTCGCCGAACACCTCGACGGGATGTTCGCCATCGCCGTCCTCGACCGGCGCACGACGGCCGGCCCCCAACTCGTGCTCGCTGTGGACGACATGGGGATGAAACCGATCCACTACCACGTCGCGGCCGACGGCTCGGTGCGCTTCGCGTCGGAGATCCCCGCGCTGCTCGCCTTCGACGGGGTGCCCGCCGACCCGCGTGAGGAGTCGCTCGACACCGTCCTCGCGACGAAGACACCCTTCGGTACGGAGACCGCCCTGCGCGGCATCAAGGTGGTCCCGCCGGGCACCACGGCCGTCGCCCGCCCCGGCTCGGGTCTGCGGGTGCACCGGCGCGCGCCGTACCGGACGCCACCGGTCACCGGAACCGCCGGCCAGGATCTTGAGGAGACGCTGCGCGTCGAGACGGAGCGCCTGGCCGACGCCGACGTCCCCGTGTGCGCCATCACCAGCGGCGGGCTGGACTCCGGACTCGTCACCGCGCTAGCGGCATCCGGCGCACGTGCCACCGGCGGCGCGCCGCTGCACAGCTTCCATCTCACCTACCGCGGCCGGTGGCCCGACTCGGAGCACACCTACGCGCGCGCCGTGGCCCTGCGCTCGCGCACCGTGCACCACCAAGTGGAGGCGGACCCGGCCGAGTTCGCGTCCCTGCTCACCCGCACCGTCCGCCACCTGGGCCAGCCCAACGCCGACCCGATCGCACTGAGCACCTACGCGCTGTTCCGCGCCGTCCACCAGTCGGGCTTCAGCGTCGCGCTCACCGGCGACGGCGCGGACGAACTCTTCGGCGGCTACGACCGCCTGCGCGCCGCGCTCGCCGCACCCGAGGGGGCGGACTGGGCAGGCGGCTACGCCGACGCCCTCGCCGCTGTCCCACGCATGCTCCGAAACCGTCTCTACACCCCTGCGTACCGCGCGTTCATCGCCGAGCGCGGCTCCGACGGGGACCGGGTCCTCGCCGAACTCCGGGCGTCCGGCACCGACCGGCTGACCGCGATCGTCAACTTCGAGACCCGGTGGCGGATGCCCGCCTACCATCTGCGCCGTGTCGACCACCTCAGCATGGCGTGGGGGGTCGAGGCCCGGATGCCGTTCTGCCAGCCCAGGGTCGCGGCGCTGGCCCGCGCTCTGCCCGCCGAGGACCTGCGGGGCAAACGGGCGCTGTACCGGGTCGGCCGCGACCTTCTCCCGCCGTCCGTGCTGCGCCGTCCCAAGCAGCCATTCACCCTGCCCGTCGCCGCCATGATGACGTCCGGCAGCCCGCTGATGGACGCGGTCCAGGACCTGCTCTCACCGGCCCGGCTGCTGCGCGGCGGCCGGCTCAGGCCCGACCGCGTCCAGGCGCTGATCACCCGTCAGCTGTCCCGCCCGTCGGGACCGGACGCCCTCGCGCTGTGGGCGCTCGCCGTGCACGAGCTGTGGACGGAGGTCGCGCAGGGGCTCCGGGTCCCCGTCGGATGCGCCGCGTGATCGTCGACGTGGTGCGGGTCGCGGGCGCCCCCTGCCCGACCCTGGTGATCGACCGCGAGCAACTGCCGCGCGGCGCACTGGCGTTGCGGGACGAGCTGGTCGGCGTACGCCGCTGGCTGGAGCGCACCGGGCGCGCCGGGATCGCGAAGATCGCGTTGTACGGCACGTCCCGCGACCCGGCCCACGACCTCGACTACCGCTTCGTGCAGTCGCTGCCGGGCGGTTTCGACTTCCGTACCGGGTGCGGGCACTCGCTGCTGGCCTGCGTCGTGGCGGCGGGGCGGCCCGGCCCCGTCAGGGTCCACGCGCTGACGACGAACCACACGGCCGTCTGCGAGCCGGAGCCGAGCGGCGGCGCGTACACGGTCCGGCTCAACCGCCCGGAGCAGGCCCGCCCGCTGCTGCCCACCGGCAGGCCCGTCGACAGCGTCGGCGGGCTGCGGGTGTCCCTGGTCGACTTCGGCAATCCGTACGTGTTCGTGGACGCCGCCGACCTCGGACTGTCCAGCCCCGGTGAACTGCCTTCGGAGGAGGGGGTCTTGCTGGTCCGACTGCTGCGTGTCCGGGCCCGCGCCGCCCGGCTGCTCGGCCTGCCCGCGCACGGCGCGCTCCCCAAGATCGCCGCGGTGGCCGCGTACGGGGCGGGCGGACTCACGGTCCGCGCCGTCGCCACCACCGGCTGGCACCCGTCCCTCGCACTGACGGGCACAGCCTGTCTCACGGCTGCCACGACCGTCCCCGGCACCGTGCCCCACCGCCTCGCCGGCCGCGAACGGGACGCGGCCCCCGGCCCGTACACCCTGCGCGTCGACACACCGGGCGGACCGGCGTACGCGTCCGCCGACACCTCGGCCCACACGTCGGGCCCACGGCTCGACGCCGTGCGCGTCCACGGCAAGCGCGCCACCGTACTGGAAAGGGCCCTGCCCCTGCCGTGGCGTATCCGCGTCACGGCGTGAACGCGCAGCGTCCGAGCCCGCTTTCGCCGTCTTTCCTCTGCCACTGTGGAGGTCGCGGAATCCCGCGGCTCCCGTCCGGAGAAAGACGCGGTGAAGAATGAAATTCGAGAATCTACGCGTCGTGGTGACCGGCGCGTCCCGTCAATTCGGCCGTTCACTCGCCATCGGATTCGCCCATCTCGGAGCCGAGGTCTATGTATCGGCCCGTACCGTCGAAGCCGCCGAACGCACCCACACGGAAGTCATGGGAGCGGCCCGTGAGCGTATTCACGCATTCGGCTGCGACCTGAGCAGGCCCGCCGAGATCCGTGCCTTCGCCCGGCGCGTCGCCGAGCGCACCGACCGGGTGGATCTGCTGGTCAACAACGGCGCGCGCTGGCTGGACGGCCTCGAACTGGACGACGCTTCCGACGACGAGATAGTCGAGACCATCGAGTCCACCGCCGGCGGCACGGTCCTGATGGTCAAGCACTTCCTGCCGCTGCTGCGGGCTTCGGGCCGTCCCGACATCGTCAACATGGTCGCCGTGCGCGGAGACCACGACGGAGCCGGCTCGCCCGCGCACGAGGCGTTCTACGCGGCGAAAAGCGCGCAGGCCGGATTCGCCGACATTCTCGCGCGCCGGCTGCGCTCGACGGGCATACGCGTCTTCTCGCTCTATCCGCCGGACTTCTCCACCTCCGACCCGCGTTCCGCGGAATGGGAGGGGACCGGCCAGAGCCGCCCGACGGTTGAGGAGAAGCTGACCACCCAGGCCCTCTTCGAATGCGTCGTCTACGCGGTCGAGCAGCCGCGTGACTGCTTCATCCGCTCATTCCACTTCGAACCCCGCTGAGCATCGCACCGCGTCTGCGTCACTCCGCGTCAAGGAGGTCCACTCCGTGAGCACCCCTCTCTGGATCACCGCGACCCCGCCCGTCCCCTCCTCCGAGCTGGAGATCGGGCAGCTGGCCGGCCCGTACGTGGCCGCCGATGTCCTGGCCCGATTTCTGCGGGCCGACGGCCAGCCGGTCCTCTTCACCACCGGCACGGCCGATCACACCGCCTCGGTCCAGTCGCGGGCGCTGCGCACCTGCCGGGACCCGGCCGAGGTCGCCGACGGCTACCGCGCCGCCATCACGGCCGACTGGCAGCACTCCCGCATCGAGTTCGACCGCATCGTGCATCCACGGCGCGACCGCGGCTACGCCCGCTGGACGCAGGAGATGTTCACCCGGCTCTACACGGAGGGCGTCATCGCCCCACGGGCCCGCACCGTTCCCTACTGCGTGCCCTGTGCCCGGTGGCTGCACGGAGCCCTGGCCAACGGCCGCTGCCCACGCTGCGGCGCCGGGGGCGCCGGCGGCATGTGCGGCGAGTGCGCCCTGCCCAAGGACGGCGGAACGCTGCTCGACCCCCGCTGCGCCCGGTGCGGATCCGCCGCCGCCGCGCGCCGATGCCGGACACCGCACCTGTTGCTCGAACCGTTCCGTGACGCGCTCGCCGAGTACTGGGAGGCCTCCGAACTGCCGCCCCGGCTCGCGGCCCTGTGCGAAAGTCTCGTGGAGGACGGGCTGCCCGACATTGCGGTGGGCCATCCGGGGGACTGGGGCATCCCGGTGCCCGTCGACGGCTTTCCCGGACAACGCGTCGACGCCTGCTTCGAGGCCGCCGCCATGCATCTGTTCGGCAGCGGCTACGACCGCAGACCGCTGCCCGAACGCACCGTGCACTTCGGGGCGTTCGAGCACACCTTCTGCCACGCCGTGCTGCTCCCCGCCATCCTGCTGGCCCAAGGGGTCAAACTGCCGCAGGAGTTCTGCGTCACCGAGACCTACGGCACGCCGGACGGCGGGGACGCCACGTGGGCGCTGGACCTGCTCGTGGAGTACGGCTCCGACGCGCTGCGCCGCCATGTCCTCCAAGCCCGCCCCACCGGCCACCGGGTCGACTTCCGGGTCGGCGAACTGGCCGCCACCCGCCTCGCCCTGGACACCACGTGGAACGGCTGGCTGGAGCGGCTGTTCACCGCAGTACGGGAGGAGAACGGCGGGCGGATGCCGGACACCGCCCCGGACGGTGCGGGCTGGGAGGCGCAACTGCGCCGGGTGAAGCACGCGTTGGCTGAGCTACGGGACGCGTACGGGCCCGGGGCCTTCGATCCGCGCCGGGCCGTCGCCGTCCTGGACGAGATCGTCGAGTCCACCGCCGCCTTCGGACACCTGAACGCCCACCAGCGCGCCCGGCCGAGCGCCGAGGGACGGCATCTGCCCTCCCTGGCCGCGCAGTTGAGCGTGGCGGCGGCGCTCTCCGCGTGGGCGCGGCCGGTCATGCCGGAAGGTTCCGACCGGCTGGCCGCGGCGCTCGGCATCGAGCCGGGCCGCCCGGTGACCCTGGACGCCCTCAACCCGCCGGTCCCCGGCACCCGCCTGCTGCGCGCCACCGGCCGGGTCTTCGGTTTCTGACCCGTGCCCTACCTCCGGCGCCGGCCCGGTGGCCGGACCCGGCGCACCGTGAACCCTTCCCTGCGATCCCCGCCGCGTGGCCGGGCGCCTGTGGTGACACGACACGTGGCTCTCAACCGAGGAGCTTCCCGTGTCCCCACGCGTCGCCATGCTCAGTGTCCACACCTCGCCGCTCCACCAACCCGGTACCGGGGACGCGGGCGGCATGAACGTATACATGGTCGAACTGGCCCGGGCGCTCTGTGAACAGGGCGCCCGGGTCGACCTGTTCACCCGCTGCCGCGGTGAGGGACGGCCGCCCGCCGTGCCTCTCGGCCCCGGCGTCCACGTGCGGCATCTGCACGCCGGACCGTGCCGGCCCCTGACCAAGGAGGACATGCCGGGGGTGCTGCTGGAGTTCTCGCTCGCACTGCTGCGCGCGGCCGGCTCCGGCCTCCCGTACGACCTCGTGCACTCGCACTACTGGCTCTCCGGCCAGGCGGGCAGCCTCGCCGCCGCCCGCTGGGGCGTCCCCCTCGTACACACCATGCACACCCTCGCCCAGGTGAAGAACCACACACTGGCGCCGGGAGACATCCCGGAACCGGCGTGGCGGGTCCGGGGCGAGCTGGACGTCGTACGCGCCGCGGACCGGCTGATAGCCAACACCGCCGAGGAGGCGGGCGCGCTGGAGACGATGTACGGGGCCGACCCGTCGCGAACGGAGATCGTCAACCCCGGCGTGGACACCCGCGTCTTCTGTCCCGCCGGGGGACGGGCCGTCGCCCGCGCCCGGCTCGGTCTGCCACCCGGGGCGCTGATCCCGCTCTTCGCCGGCCGTATCCAGCCGTTGAAGGCCCCCGATGTTCTCATACGGGCCGTCGCCGAGGCCCTGCGACTGGAGCCCGGCCTGCGCCGGCGGCTCCTGGTCCCCGTCGTCGGCGGACTCAGTGGCTCCGGCACGGCCGCGCCCGGCGCGCTGCGCGAGATGTGCGCACGGCTCGGCGTCCTGGATGTGATGCGCTTCGAGCCCGCCGTCTCACAGGGCGAGTTGGCGCACTGGTACCGGGCGGCCGACCTGCTGGTCGTACCCTCGCGCAGTGAGTCGTTCGGCCTGGTGGCCCTGGAGGCGCAGGCGTGCGGGACGCCGGTACTGGCGTCGGCCGTCGGAGGCCTGACCACGGCGGTACGCGACGGTGTGACCGGCCTGCTGGTGCGGGGTCACGAGCCGGCGGAGTACGCCCGGAGGCTGCTGTGGCTGGCCGGCCGACCGGAAGCCGGTGCGTCGATGGGGGAGGCCGCGGTCCGTCACGCGCGGACACTGAGCTGGGACGCTGCCGCGGGGCGCACGCTGGCGGTGTACGAGCGTGCCATGACCGCCGTGCCGCACAGCATGGGGCAGAGGCGGCGGCACGCCCCTGCCCCTACGGCCGCCCCCTCCTGGAGGAACGGGAGAGCCGTGGCACGAGTTTAACAGTTCTTTTGGTAGGACCAAAAGAGTGGTGGTCTTAAGTGTTGTCGAAACGTATTGCCGGTGAATGCTTTTGACGGTGCCTCTGTTTCTCTTTGTCTTCTGTCGTTCTTGATGACGCGTCCGCGCCATGGCAGGTCCACGACGGAAGAAACTCTGGATCGGCGGCACGGAGTGGGAGATTATTTAAATGTCTTCACCGGAGACCCGGCGGCACGGGCCCGGTGAAGGGAAAGTCCCAGTCACTGTTCCGTTGATTTCCCTGGAGGAAGCATGTCTGCAGTAGTTCGCGGCACCGGAATTCGCACTGTGGCTCGTCAGCTCGCCGTGGCTGTCGTTCTCTGTACGGGCGTGGCCCTGCCGCCGGTGCTGGCGGCCGACGCGGAAGCGTCCACGCGGGTGTCGGCCGCGGACGGCGAGTGGCCCGCCCCCCAGCCCGCCACGGTGGGGCCCGTGAACGCTTCTCCCGGTGACGGCGAATGGCCCCGGCCGGCCTCCACACCCGTCCTGGCCTCCGACGACGGCGAATGGCCCACTCCTCCCCAGGCCTGATCGCCCCGGTCCAGGACCGACAAGCGGCCCGCACGACCCGAACCGGGTCGTGCGGGCCGCCCTCGTTCGAACGCCGGCGTTCCGGCGGCCGAGGCCGGCGCCGAAGCCCGCGGAGGATATCCGGCGGTCAGTTCTTCTTGGCCGACCGGCAGTCCGGGCATTCGCCTTTGAAAAGCAGTTCGGTGTCCGCGATGCGCCATCCCCTGAGCCCTTTGCGGGGCGTCGGTGGAACATTCGATTCCACATTCTCCACGCGCCCGCACTTCACACACAGGGCGTGGTGGTGCGGGGTGCCCGCGATTTCGAATACGGCCGGCCAGCCGGGCCGTTCGAGCTTTGTGGCCAGGCCGGTCTCCAGGAAATGCCGGAGCATTTCGTAGACCGCCTGGCTGGTGAGTGCCCCCAGTCGCTCCCGCGCCGCCGAGGTGAGGGCCTCAACGTCCATGTGCCCGCCCGCGGCGAGGAGTTGCAGGATCTCCAGACGGCCGCCGGTCACGCGCAGCCCCGCATCGCGCAGCCGCTGGATCATCACGTCGCGCTCGGTCGCCACTGCTTCGCGTGTCATCTCGTCGCCGCCCGATCGCCGCCTGGTCAGACCAAAACTTTGCAGGCATCGTACCTCTTGGCCCTTCAGGGGCACGGGCGGACGAGATGGCTTCGGCGGGACGCGCTCAGTCCAGCCAGCCGAGCCGGGTGGCGCGGACCCCCGCCTCGAAGCGGCTGGAGGCACCGAGATCCGCCATCAGCTCGGAGAGCATGCGGCTGACGGTACGCAGGGAGACACCGAGGCTGCGCGCGATCTTCTCGTCCTTCATCCCGGACGCCAGCATCCGGATCGCCGCCCGCTGCTGCTCGGTCAGACCGTCGCCGCCCGGCTCGGGGCCGACCATCTCACCGTAGGGCGTCGCGGTGTGCCAGCAGTACTCGTACAGCGCGAGATAGGAACGGACCAGCGCGGGCCCCCGGGCGAGGATCGCTCCGAGGGTCGGATTCTCCGGGTCCAGCGGAATCAGCGCGAAGTGGTGGTCCGCGATCACCATGTTCATCGGGACGACGGGGGACATCCGGATCTCCGCGCCCTGCCGCGCCTTCCGGCGGAAGTACTCGGCCTGATCGGGCACCGAGACGAATCGCTGGTTGAAGATCGCACGGATGCGCACGCCTTTGTCCAACTGCCGCAGGTCGCGCTCCAGTACACGCTCGGGGATCTCCCGCTGGAGCGTCCCCGGATGCATCGTCGCCTCTTCGTGCTGGACGACATGGCTGATGTCCTCAAGCACCTGCTGGATGCGCCGGTAATCGGTGAGGACTTCCACCTCGACTTCGGATTCCTGGGTGAGGGTGCCGGCCCGTAAAAAGCGCTCCGCCAATGTTTCGAGCGCGCCGTACGACCGGTTCGCCTCGGTGATGTGCGTCTGAAGCCGTTCCTGTTCCCTGTGAAGCAACCGAAGCATCGCGATCTCCGGATCAATGACCGCCACCGCGTCCGATTCACTCTCGGACGGCGCGCCATTCTCCAGAGCGAGCCGATTGTCGTGTTTCGCTCCGGTCGGCGCGATGAGTCCCAGACCCAGTAATTCGGAACGACATCGTTGCCGTTCCTCGCTGTCGAGCTGCATATCCGCCACGACATCGTCGTAGCTGGAGGCACCCCGAGCCCGGAGTTCCTGATAAAGCGACTGTGTCAGATCAGCCGACTGCGTACGTATTCGGTCGGATCTCGTCATGCGCAGCGCCCCCTGTGCCTATCTGGAAACATCGCACCCAGTCACACCTTAGTCACTGATGTGGTGAGCGTCTCGTGCCGATGATCGTCGGTGTGACGCCAGTCACTTTACCGACCGGCATACGAGCAGGACACCGAGTGTCCGATGATCGAGGCGCTGCTGCTTGCGCTCGATCACACGGAGCCCCGCCGTGCGCAGCTGATCAGCCAAGTCGTCCTGTTCCACGATCCACTTGGCGGTCCCGAAGACCGACCGGCTCACGCGTGTCTTCCTCGACCGCTCGGTGTGATAAGTGATCCGTTCGGTCATGGTGTCGAGATCGAAGACCTGCCGCGCGACGACCTGCTCTCTCACGCCGTCGAACCGTGGCACCTCGAACGACCAGGAACGGCGCGGGTGTTCGGCGAGACCGTGCCGTTCGTGCGCGGTGTAGTCGAGCGCGAACGATCCGCCGGCGCCGAGATGGGTGGCGATCTCACGCAGCAGCGCCGGGCGCGTGTGCGGGGGCACCGCGGCCACCATCGCCCCGGCGAGCAGGACGAGTTGGTACGTCCGGTGCAGCTGGAGCTCCGCGAGGTCGGTGTGTGTGGTGCTGATGAGGCGGTGGGTATGCGGGCCGATCCTTGCGGCCCACGCCCGCAGGCGGGCCAGACTCGCCGGATCCCGGTCCATGGCCTCCACCTGGAAGCCGTGCCGGGCGAACGGGACGGCGAGCCTTCCCGCGCCGGAGCCGAGGTCGAGGATCGGGCCGCCGGTCTTCCTGGCCAGGGTCAGATACTCGATGATGTCGGCACTGTACGGGCCGACCAGCGCATCCTGGAGCCAGGCGTGATTCCCGTCGTCAGGCGCGGCGGACTCCAGGCCGGGCGGGGGGAATACGGGGCCGGACGGGATCACGGACGGCAGGACCGGACCGAGTCCGGTTCGGGCGGGCGTCCCGGTCGGTGTACGCATCGCTCCTCCAGGAGGCGCTCGGTCTGGTCCCTGCCGTCCATGCTGTCCGGCGTGACCTCCCGTGCCGCCGGGGGCCCGCCGAATGTCATCGTGGCCGGAACCAGGCCCCCCGGGCCAGTGAACAACGCTGCGCGTCCACGCCATCGCGTGGACGCGCCAGGGTAGTTGGAGGGTGAGGTCGCTCCGGTTGAAGGGGGAGGGCCTGCCGCGGCGCCCGGCGGGGTGCCGCGTGCCTCACAGTCCTCGCAGCAGCCGCGTCCCCGAGCCCTGGAATCCCCTGCGGACGAAGAAGCCGCGGGCCGGGTCCTGTTCGCTGTGCAGGGAGACCGCCTGCCGCTTCGCGTCGTGCTCCCGTATCCGCTCCGTGACGGCGACGAGCAGGGCCGTGCCGATGCCCGTGCCGCGCAGCGAGGGCGAGGCGCAGAGGGAGTACACCTCGCCCTCGCCCGCCGTGGGAACACCGCCCGCCGCCGCGCCGACGACCGTTCCTTCGGCATCGATTGCGACCAGCCAGCCGAGCCATCCCGGTGCACCGCCGGGAATTCCGATTTCTGCCTTTATTCGAGTGAGTGAGCAGTTGGTACTTACCAAGTGCCCGACGGCCGACTCGGCAAGAATCCCGGTGTAGCTGTCGCGTATCGCTTCGGCCAGGAGTCGCGATATCGCGAGTGCCTCTACGGGGGTCGCTGAGCGCACCTCCATGGGGGGCATGGGTTCTGTACCTCCTGGGCGCAGCGTGAACTTCAAGAGTCCAATAATAGCTGCCAATTGGCTGCCCGACCCGTCGAACCCTAATTACGAGGGTACTTAGTTAATGCGTAGATAATTAACCGGGTATTGAGCAACAGGCCAGGATCAGAGGCGTCGCTCCGGCGATGACGGCAGTCGTGGCGAACAGCCCTTGCAGGACGGCGTGACCGACCTGGCGTGGAGTCAGCAGCCGTCGTACCCGCAGTACCGCGGAGGGTCCGCCCATCGCGAGAGCCGCCGCCGGAGCCTGTCCGGCCGCCATGGCGTACAGCGCAAGAGCCAGGGTCTCGCGCGAACACCGGCGCAACGCGCGGTCGTCGGCGGCCATTTCCAGCAGCAGCGGTACCTCGCGCCGCATCCCGCCGGCCAGGGGCAGCCGGGGGAAGGCGGCGGCGAACGCCTGGACGGCCAGGGTCATCAGGTGGTGGCGGCCCGCGATATGGGCCCGTTCGTGCTCCACCGCCGCGTTCAGCTGACACTCGGTCAGTGTGCTCAGGGCGCCTGTGCTGACGATCACCTGGGGTGCCCGGCCCGGCAGGCAGTAGACCGCCGGGGTGCTGTGTTCGAGGACGGTCGCCCGCAGCCCCTGGTTCCGCTTGCCGAGCAGCGACAGCAACTCCGCGTGCCCGGCCCGCTGTCGGCGCGCGCGGACGATCTCGCGGAGAAACGCGGCGCAGGGCAGCATGATCGTCGCGACGGTAGCGCCGACCGCCACGTAGTCGATCACGGCCAGGGACGACAACATCGAGGGACCCGGCGGCCGGCACCGTTCGGCGCTCCAGGGCAGGCACTCCTCGGTGAGATGGGAGAGGCGGTGGCTGGTGCGGTACGGCAGGAGCGCCTGGAGGACCGACAAGGCCAGGCCCGCGGTGAAGAGCGCTCCCAGCAGCGCCCAGACGCAGATCGCCAGGCGTGGTGCGTGGTGCGCCCAGTGTCCGCGCGCCAGCGGTATGGGCAGCAGGAAGCCGGTGGCCAGGGCGAGCGCGAGCGGCGGCAGAAGGTGGTGATTCACCGGCGATCGCCGTCCGCGGCCGGGCGGACCACGGCGCGCAGCGCGGCGTCGAGGGCCTGCACATCCTCGCTCGACATGTGTTCGACGAACTGGAGCAGAGCGCCCTTACGGTTCTCCGTACTGCCCAGGGCCTCCTGCATGAGCCGGGCCGTGTACTGCTCCCGGCTCTGCGTCGCTTCGTACACCCAGGCGCGGTTGATCTTCTCGCGTCTGAGCCAGCCCTTCGTGTGCAGGATGTCCGCCACGGTCATGACGGTGGTGTACGCGACCGGCCGGGTCCCGTTGATGTCTTCCACGATCCGGCGGACCGTCGTGGGCTGTCCCCAGCGCCACAGTCGGTCCATTATCTCGGCTTCCAGCTCACCCAGCGGTCGCACGATGTCCCCTCTCCGTACCTGAACAGCCTTACGGTGTGCTACCCGGCACATCGTAGAGCGCTCGCCCCAAAGGGAGATTTTTGTACCTCTGCCGGGTATCGCCCAGGAACGGGAGTGGCCGGGCCCTCAGTGCCCGTGCTCGCCGGATTCCTCGGTCTCGCCCGGCTGCGTGGACGGCTTCGCTCCGGAGTCGCTGCCCGTGGCAGGTACGTCGACGGTGAAGGCGGCCGTGCGGACCTCGCCCTTGTGCTGGAAGTCGAGGAACAGCCGGTACGCGCCCGAACTGGGCGCCGTGGCGGTGAACGACACCTCCGGCCCCGGCTTGGTGACGCCGTCGCCCGGCTCGCCGTTCGGGTGGACGTGCAGATACGCGAGGTCTCCGGCGCGCAGGGCGACGAGATGGCCGTAAGCCCCGAGGTAGGGCTGGAGGTTGGTGACGGGCTTGCCGTCCTTGCTGACGGTCAGCTTGAGTTCGTTCGCCTTGCCGGGGGTCAGGGCGCCGTCGAGGGTGACCCGGTAACCGTCGACCTCGGCGGTGTTCCCGGCCTTCGGAAGCGCGGCGGGCTCGGACGTGCCGGAGACGGCCAGGTCGGCGCCGAGCGTCACACCTGTCGCGCCCTTCTTGGCTGGCTTGAAGTCGGCGAAGGCCCGGTAGCCGCCGGCCGCGGGCAGCTTGGCCCGGACGCTCCAGGTGCCGTCGGCGGCGCGGGTGGGGTGCAGATGCCGATAGACCGTCAAGTCCCTTGACGCGACGATGAAGTGCAGCTCCTTGCCGTGCTCGCGCTGGTACGCGGTGACCTTGCGCCCGCTCTCGTCCTTGACGGAGAAGCTGAGGAGGGCCGACCTTCCCTCCGCGACGCGTGGCGTGTCGAGAGCGAGCGTGTAGCCCCCCTCGGAGATCTGCAGGCCGCCGGCCGGTGTGGTCTCGTGACCACCCCCCGGTGCCTCCTCGTGCCCGCCCTTCGCCTTCTCACCCGCTCCCTCTTCTGTCTCCGCGTGCTCGTCGTGGGCAGCGGGCGGTTTCTCGGCCACGACGGGGTCGATGCTCGTGCCGACGCCGTACGCCGTGCCGAACGTGGCGGCGATCGCGGCGCCGAAGGCGGTGATCTTCAGTCCCGTGTTCATCGGGGTCTCCTTCGTGAAGGGCCACTCCGCAACGGCGGCCAACACTCTTCAACATACCCTCCAGGGGTATCTAGTCAAGTCGGGTGACGCCCTTGCGTCGTATACCCAGGGGAGGTATATATGGATCTCGTCATCCACATACCCCCTCGGGGTATCCGTTCGAACTGGGGAGCAACCATGTCGTCCTGCTGTACTCCTGAGGGCAGCTGCCACACCGATCAGGCCGCCGACGGCGCGACGGCGGTGCCCGCCACGGCCACCGTCGGCGACGGCCACACCACCGTCTACAAGGTCGGCGGCGTCAACAGCGCCCACTGCCAGGGCGTTGTCACCAAGGCGCTCACCGGCCTGGACTCCGTCATCGGCGTCGAGGTGGGCATCGGCACCGGCCTGGTCACGGTCGTCACCGGCGGTGAGGCCGACGACGCGCTGATCGCCGAGACCATCGACGAATTCGGCTACGACTTCGCCGGCCGCGCCTGACGCCGCGGCATCTGAACCATCCGGGACGGGGTCGCCCCTGCGGCCCCGCCCTCCAATCCGCAGTCCGAGGAGCAGACGTGACCACCACGACGACGACCACGACGACCGGCACGACACCTGGCGCTACGCCCGCCGCCGCCTCGGCTGAGGTCGAGCTGGCCATTGGTGGGATGACCTGTGCTTCGTGTGCGGCTCGTATCGAGAAGAAGCTGAATCGTATGGACGGTGTCGAGGCGACCGTCAATTACGCGACGGAGAAGGCCAGGGTCAGTTATCAGGGCGA
>NZ_JBITIB010000062.1:0-12960 GCF_044458565.1 Streptomyces sp. NPDC050433
GGTGATGGTGGTCGAGGGCGCCCAGGTCGTGGTCGGCGACGTGCACCAGTCCGAGGACGAGGTCGGCTACGAGGTGCTGTGCCGCCGCCACCACCACCGCCGCATGACATCGGCCACGGCCCATGCGAGTGCCCTTTCCCCGGACGTTCTCCCGGTCAACCACGCCTGACCGTTCTCCACCATGCCAGTGGCCGTCCCTTGGTCCTTTCCGGGGATGTACGCCTTGTGCACGGCTCGATCCTCCGGCCAAGTGCTCGGAAGGCGCCTGGCGTATTCGCTGGGCAATGCCTCTGAACTGCGCTTCTACGCCTCCCCGACGAAACGTCAGGGGTTCTGTGGGGCTTATATGGGATCAGGTGGCCCCGGGAACGCGGGACGTTGACGCGGGCGTCATCAATCAGGGCTTGTTCCGTCTCTCGTGGCTGGTGAACCACCGGGCGGAGTTCGAGCACCTGGTCCGCGACCGGCTCGGGGTGTTCCGCACTGCTTCGACACCGGCCGGGCCCTGGCCCGGGTCGGCAGCCACCCTCCGGGCCGTTCGCGAGGGGCGGAACACCCGGTCCCCACGGATCGGATGTCCGCGGAGTGTCCCGCCGATTCGCCGGGCGTGCTTCCGGGGTGGCATTGTCAGCCGCGTTGTCCGTTACCGGAGGTGGATGAAGGTGTCGCAGGCAGTGCCGGAGCCGGAGAGGGCCCCAGCTGAAACGGATCCCGTCGGGACGGGTGACGACGCGTTCCCCGTGACTGTGTCCGGGCGGATCAGGCAGGCCATGGACTCGCTCCCGGCCGGTGGCCGACGTATCGGCCGGACCGTTCTGGCGAACTATCCGGCGGCCGGGCTGGAGACCACCGCCGTGCTGGCGAAACGGGCCGGGGTGAGCGGGCCGACGGTGGTGCGGTTCGTCGCACACCTCGGCTTCGCCGGTTATCGGGAGTTCCAGAGTGCCCTGCGCAAGGAGTTGCAGGCCAGGGACGCGTCACCACTCACCCTTCCGAGCCGCTTCACGGACGAGGTGGGGCTGGGGGAGGCGCTGCGCGAGGCCGGCGGGGTGTTCCGGGACGACCTGGACTCCACTTTCTCGCGGCTGCCCGCCTCGGAACTGGAGCGCACGCTCGACCTGCTGACCGACAGCCGGGCGCGCGTCGCGTGCGCGGGCGGGCGGTTCTCGCGGCTGCTCGCGGAGTATCTGGAGCTGCACCTGCGGCAGATGCGTCCCGGTACCCGGCAGGTGACGCCCACAGCCGATATGGCCGCCGCCGACCTGCTCGACGTGGGGCGTCACGACGTCTTCGTCCTGTTCGACCTGCGGCGCTACCAGCAGGAGACCATCGCGCTGGCCCGCGAGGCACGGGCCCGGCGGGCGCGCATCGTGCTGATCACGGACCCCTGGCTGTCACCGGTCGCCGATCTGGCCGACACCGTGCTGTCGGCGCAGGTCCGCTCGCCGAGCCCGTTCGACAGTTACGTGGCGGCGATGGCGCTGGTGGAGGTGATTATCGGCGGTGTCCACCAGCGCCTCGGGGAAGCGGCGACCACGCGGATGCGCACCTTCGAGAACCAGTTGGAAGGCCTGCATCAGCAGGGGGCCGCTGAGATCAGGGCCGGGCGGCCGGCTGCGAGGGGAGCGGGCGGGCGGCGCCGACCGGCCGGGACGACGGCGTCGACGGACACCAATCATGAGTAACAAACAATTCATAACAACGCATTGACATGTGTCGTGAAGCTCTTGTTTCATGCTCGTGATGTCTACTCCCTCTGCCGTCTTCGTCGCGACCTGTGATCTCGCCGCCCAGGTACGAGGTCGCTCAGCGCCGCACTCCGCCCACGACCACATCCTGCGCTCCGGCACCGGATGGGTCCCCGCCAACCTGGGGCTCGACTGTTTCGGCGGGCTGGCGCCCGACGCCCCCTTCGGGTCCACCGGTGATCTGCGCCTGCGGCCCGATCCGGCGACCGGCGCCGATCTGGACAGCGCCTCACCCGACCGCGCCCTGCGGATCTACCTGGCCGATCAGGTACTGCCGGACGGCTCGGACTGGGACGGATGCCCCCGTACGTTCGCCCGCCGTGCGCTGCGCGAGCTGGAGGAGTCGTACGGACTGCGCCTGACCGCCTCGTTCGAGCACGAGTTCGTCCTCAGTGGCGCCGAGGGCACGGCGCCGTTCTCGCTGCGCCGCCACCGCGCCGCCGAGCCGTTCGGCGGCGCGGTACTGGCCGCGCTCACCGAGGCGGGCCTCGAACCGGAGACCTGGCTGCCGGAATTCGGCGTCGACCAGTTCGAGATCACCCTGCGCCCGGCCGAGGGGCTGCGCTCCGCCGACCGCGCCGTCCTGTTGCGGGAGTTCGTCCGGGACATCGCCGCCCGGCACGGCAGGAGGATCACCTTCGCCCCGATGGTGGACGCCGGCGGCACCGGCAGCGGTGTCCACGTTCATCTGTCCCTGCGGGACCGCGCGGACGCACCGGTCATGTACGACGCGGACGCGCCGGGGCGGCTGTCACGCACAGGCCGGCTCTTCGCGTCCGGCGTTGTGCGGCACGCGGCGGCCCTGACCGCCCTGACCGCGCCCTCACCGGCGTCCTTCGTCCGGCTGCGTGAGCACAAATGGAGCGCGTCCGGCGCGTACCTCGGCATCGAGGACCGGGAGGCGCTGCTGCGGGTGTGCCCCACGGTGAGCCTGAACGGCACAGCGCCGGAGGAGCAGTTCAACGTGGAATTCCGGGCGGCCGACGCGACCGCGAACCCCTGGCTCGTGCTCGGCGCGCTGGTCCGGGCGGGGATGGCCGGTCTCGCCGACCCGGGCGCGCCGCCGGTCGCCGGGGACCCGGCGCACGCCGCCGCGCTGCCCGCCACCCCGGCCGAGGCGCTGGCCGCGCTGCTGGACGACACCGTCGCGCGGAACTGGCTGCCCCCACTGCTCCTGGAGACCTTCGTGGCCGTACGCAGGTCCGAGGCCGCCCAGGTCGAAGGCCTCTCCGACCAGGAACTGTGCGACAGGATCGCCGATGTCTACTGACCTTCCGTCCAGCATCCCGTCCGGTCCTGCCGCCATCGCGTCCGGTACTACCGCCGCTCCTTTCGGCGGCCTTCCCGGCGAACCGTCCGGCGCGTTGCCCGGCGGCCGGGCGGGAGCCACCCGTTCCCCCGGGCGGGCCGGTGCCGGGCCGTGGTCCGGGCTGCCGGAACTGGCCGAACTGCCCCTGGCCGACCACCATGTGCACTCCGTGTTCCGCGGCGACCTGGACCGGGCCGCCTTCGAAGAGGCCATCACTGAATCCGGCAGCCCGGCGCCGGCGTGCACCACTCAGTTCGACTCCCAGATCGGCTTCGCCGTCCGCCGCTGGTGCGCCCCGGTCCTGGACCTCGATCCGCACGCACCGCCCGACGAGTATCTCGCCCGGCGGAACCGGCTCGGCCACGCCGAGGTCAACCGCAGGCTGCTGCGCGCGTCCGGCTCCTCGGAGTTCCTGGTGGACACCGGCTTCGGAGCCGACCTGCTGGAGAGCAACGCCCGGATGGCCGTACTCTCCGGCGCGGTCGTCCGTGAGGTGACCCGGCTCGAACCGGTCGCCGAGGAGCTGGCCGCGTCGGGCGTGGGCGCGGGGGAGTTCGCCGACCGGTACGCGACCGCTCTCGCGGAGGCGTCGGCCGGTTCCGTCGGCCTGAAGTCGATCGTCGCCTACCGGGGCGGCCTGGACTTCGACCCGGCGCCCCCGACTCCGCGCGAGGTCGCGGAGGCGGCCGGACAGTGGCTGCGTACCGCCTCCGGTACGGGGCCGAACTCACGGCTCGACCACCCGGTCCTGCTGCGCCACGTGCTCTGGCAGGGCGTGGAACGGGGGCTGCCGATCCAGTTCCACACCGGATACGGCGATGCCGACGTGGATCTGCCGCGCTGCGACCCACTGCACCTGAAGGGGTTCATCGAGCGGGTCGCGCCCCGGGGCACCCCGGTCATGCTGCTGCACTGCTACCCCTTCCACCGGCACGCCGGATTTCTCGCGCAGATCTACCCGCACGTCTACTTCGACGTCGGGCTCGGTGTGAACTACGTCGGGGCCCGCGCGCGGGCGATCCTGGCCGAGTCGCTGGAACTGGCGCCCTTCGCCAAGATTCTCTTCTCCTCCGACGCGTGGGGCCCGGCCGAACTGCACCATCTGGGCGCGCTGTTGTGGCGACGCGGCATGGCGGCGGTGCTGGGCGACTTCGTCGCACGCGATGAATGGAGCCGCGACGAGGCGCTTCGGGTGGCCCGGATGATCGGCCGGTACAACGCCGTCCGTGTCTACGGTCTGGAGGACGTGGCGTGAGCGGGGCCGGCGAGACACGAACCGGGTACGACCGCGCCACGGCGGTCCCCCGGCCCCGGCCACGGGCACACCCCGGGGCCGGCACCCACGGCGACGACGCGTTCGGGACGCACACCGTGCACGACGAGGCGTTCGCGGACGCCGCCCTCTTCGCGGCGCTGGAACGGGAGTTGCCGGCCGCCGTACGGCTGCGCCGCGAGCTGCACGCCGAGCCGCGCGTCTCCGGTGACGAGGGCGACACCCTGGACAGACTCCTGGCAGCGCTGCCGCCGGACGCCGTGGTCGAGCGCCTGCCCGGTCACGCGGCGGTCGCCCGGATCGGCCCGCCGGGACCGGCCGTCGCGCTGCGCGCCGAGCTGGACGCGCTGCCGCTGGCGGAGGAGACCGGGCTGCCGTGGGCCGCACGCAACGGTGCCATGCACGCCTGCGGTCACGACGTCCATATGGCCGCCGTCGCCGCGCTGGCCCGCGCGATGGCCGTGGCCCGGCCGCGCGTACCAGTGGTCGTGGTGTGCCAGCCGCGCGAGGAGACATATCCGTCGGGGGCATTCGACGTCCTCGCCTCGGCGGCCCTGGAGCGCCACGACGTCCGTACGGTCCTCGGCGCGCATGTCCAGCCCACGCTGCCCACCGGGTCCGTGGCCTGCACGGCTGGGGTGGTCAACGCCTCGGCCGACGAGTTCACCGTGACTATGAGCGGTGTCCCCGGGCATGCCGCCTATCCGCACCTCAACCGGGACCCGGTGCTCGCGGCCAGCCAGTTCGTGGTGAGCGCGCAGCAGATCGTCAGCAGGAACGCCGACCCGATGCTTCCCGCAGTGCTGACCGTGGGGTCGATCGACGCGGGCAGCACCGCCAATGCCACCCCGGCCGATGTGGTGGTGCGCGGCACGCTGCGCAGCATGGACGCCGGCCAGCGCACGATGCTGAGTGCGCGGGTGGCCGAGATCGCCGACGGAATCGCCCTGGCCCACGGCTGCCGGGCCAGGACCGAGATCAGCGTCGGGGAACCCGCCCTGGTGAACGACCCCGGACTGGCCGGGGCCACCGCCGGGCGGCTGGCCGGGGCGGGCGTCCAGGTCGTACGGGATCTGCGCTCCTGCGGCGCGGACGACTTCGCGTACTTCTGCCAGGCGCACACCGGGCTGATGCTCTTCGTCGGCACTGGCCCCGGCGGTGAGCAAGCTCCCCGCCTGCACTCCAGCACCTTCGCGCCGCCGGACGGAGCCGTACGGGACGTTGCCATGGCGCTGGCCCACAGCCTGCTGTCGGCCATGACACCGCCGAGCCACACACCCGAACCCGTACCGGAACCCGTACCCGAACCGGAACCGGAACCCGGCGCGGGAGCCGTCCCGGGCCGCGATCCGGAACCGGACTGACCACCGCCCGGCCACACTCACCGCGCCCGGCCACACTCCCGCAGCCACACCCTCGATGTCAGCCCCGCCCATGAACCCCAGGAGTTACGATGTCCCGCAGAAACCGCCTGTCCGGAACCGTCATAGCGCTCTCCTCCCTCGCACTGCTGGCCGCCTGCGGCTCGGGTGACGGCTCCGGTTCCTCCGGTGCCGGCAGCACCTCCGCCTCCTCCTCGACGGCCGAAGCCGGTGTCAAGCAGGACAAGGCACTGCACGACGCGCTGCCCGCCGACGTCCGCAGCAAGGGCACACTCACCGCCGCCATGGTCACCTTCCCGCCGTACGTGACCTACAAGGCGGACGGCACGACCCTCGAAGGCGCCTCGATCGACCTCGCCGCCGCCCTGTCCGACCTGCTGGGGGTCAAGGTCGAGCCGACGATCGTCCCCGACTTCTCCCAGGCCGTCACTGGTATCCAGTCCGGCCGCTACGACTTCGGTCTCGGCCCTTACGCCGACAACGCCGACACCGCGAAGAACTTCGACTTCGTCGACTGGATCCAGGAGTTCGTGGTGTTCGCGGTGCCCAAGGGCAACCCCGGCAAGGTCACCTCCCTGGGCGCCACCTGCGGCCACTCCATAGCCGTGCTCGCGGGCGGCTCGGCGGAGACCGTACTCAAGAAGCAGTCCGGCACCTGCGTCTCGGACGGCGAGAAGGCGGTCGAGATCAAGTCCTTCCAGGACGCCAACAGCGCTGTCCTGGCCGTGCGGTCCGGACGGGCCCAGGCATACTTCTCCTCCCGCGCCAGCCTCGTCTACTTCATAGACCAGACCAAGGGCGCTCTCGAACTGGCCGGCACCGACGGGACCAACGGCTTCGACAACCTGCGCCAGGGCTCGTTCTTCGGCAAGAAGTCCGAGATGACCCAGCCGATCCTGAACAGCCTGAAGAAGCTCCAGTCCGACGGCACACTCTCCACGATCATGAAGAAGTGGAAGCTCGGTGACAACGAGCTGAAGACCATCGGCGTCAACCTCAGCACCACGGGCAACTGACCATGGCCCGAGAACTCACCCCCGGCCCGACCGCGGTCCCGGCGCCCGAAGGCCCCGGGACCGCGGCGGCGGCCACGCGTGCTCCCCGTCCGCCCTGGCGGCCCGGTGCCACCGACGCGGCCGCCGCCGCGCGCCGCCCGCGCCCGGGCCAGTGGACCTCCACCGTCGTCGTCCTGCTGGCCGTGGCCTGGCTGGCGCAGGCCGTCGTCACGAACAAGGCACTGGAATGGTCAGTCGTCGCCGACTACCTGACCTTCCCGTCTGTGCTGCGCGGCCTGGCGATGACCCTGGAACTGACCGTCTTCGCGATGGCCGCCGGCATCCTCGGAGGCGTGCTGCTGGCCCTGATGCGCACCTCGCGCACACGGCTGCTGCGGATCGTCGCCGACGGGTACATCTGGATCTTCCGCGGCACACCCGTGCTGGTGCAGCTCATCCTCTGGTACAACCTCGCCATCTTCGTGCCGACGCTCTCCATC
The DNA here is from genome assembly GCF_044458565.1 of Streptomyces sp. NPDC050433. NCBI lineage: Bacteria > Bacillati > Actinomycetota > Actinomycetes > Kitasatosporales > Streptomycetaceae > Streptomyces > Streptomyces sp. NPDC050433. The sequence continues at coordinate 7,208 of NZ_JBITIB010000062.1, forward strand.
GGCATCCCCTTCGGCCCCGAACTGGTCTCCTGGCAGACCAACGCTCTCATCACCCCGTTCGTGGCCTCGCTGCTCGGACTCGCCCTGAGCGAGGCCGCCTACATGGGCGAGATCATGCGCGCCGGCCTGCTGTCGGTGCCGACCGGACAGCGTGAGGCGGCGCAGACCCTGGGGATCGGCCGCGCCGGGATCTTCACCCGTATCGTGCTCCCGCAGGCGATGCGTTCCATCGTGCCGCCGACCGGCAACCAGGTCATCAACATGCTAAAAGGCACGTCTCTGGTGTCGGTCATCGCGATGGGCGACCTGCTCTACTCGGTACAGGCCATCTATCACCAAAACTTCAAGACCATCCCGCTGCTCGTCGTCGCCTGCATCTGGTACCTCGTGGTGACCAGCGTGCTGTACGTCGGACAGGCCTGGGTCGAGCGCCGCTTCGGAAGAGGGTTCGGCGTATGACGATACGCATGAGCAAGAACGATGGTTCCGCACCTGGAACCGGCCCCGCGCCCGCAGCCGCGTCCGGTCCCGCCGCCGCAGGGGAGTCCGCACCGCTGGTCACCGTCCGCGACCTGCGCAAGCGGTACGGCGACCACACCGTTCTCCAGGGCGTCGACCTCGACGTACACGCCGGCGAGGTCGTGGTGGTCATCGGCCCCTCCGGCAGCGGGAAGTCCACCCTGCTGCGCGCCCTCAACCAGCTCGAAGTCATCGACGGCGGCGAGATCGCGCTGGACGGCGAGGTGCTGGGATTCGAGATCCACCGCGGGGGGCTGCGCCACCGCGGCCACGCGGACGTCACCCGGCAGCGGCGCCAGTTCGGCATGGTGTTCCAGCAGTTCAACCTCTTCCCGCACATGACGGTCATCGAGAACATCACCCACGCGCCGATCCGGGTACGCCGTCTTCCCCGGGCGGACGCGGTCGCCCGCGCCGAGGAGCTGCTGTCCCTGGTCGGCCTCTCCGAGAAGCGGGACGCGTACCCGGCCAGGCTCTCCGGCGGCCAGCAGCAGCGGGTGGCCATCGCCCGCGCGCTGGCCATGGAGCCGCGGGTGATGCTCTTCGACGAACCCACGTCGGCGCTCGACCCGGAGCTGGTGGGCGATGTGCTGAACGTGATGCGCGCGCTCGCCGACGGCGGCCAGACCATGGTGATCGTCACCCACGAGATGGCCTTCGCGCTGGAGGTCGCCGACCGGGTTGTCTTCATGGTCGAGGGCACGGTTGAGCAGACCGGTACCCCCGAGGAGATCCGCCGCTCCGACAATCCGCGGCTGCGTGCCTTCCTCGCGCGCACCCTGCGCACCCCGGCGTCATGACGGTCCCGGCGGACGGCCCCGCTCCGGAACCCCTCAGCCGCGTCCGGACCGGGCCGGCCGGAGCGCCGCTCGCCCCCCGGCTCGCCGCCGTACTGCGCACCCTGGACACAGCCGGCTTCGGGCATCTCCTCTCCGAGGGCGTGCTCACCGGGGTACGCGCCCTCGACTCCGTCAAAGCGCTGATGGTCGGCACCGCGCTCCCCGTACGGATCAGCTGTCCCGACTCCGGGCCCGTACACCTGGCCGTGGACCGGGTACGCCCCGGTGACGTCCTCGTCGTGGACTGCGGGGACGACGACCGGTACGCGAGCGTCGGCTCGGTCATCGCCGCCATGCTGGAGCTGCGCGGCGCCGCGGGGGTCGTGGTGAACGGCGCGGTGACCGACACCGCCCGGTTGCGCGCCGGCCGGCTGCCCGTCTTCAGTCGCGCGGTCTCCCCGCTCACCACCCGGATCACCGGGGCGCCGGGATCGGTGAACCTGCCGCTCACGGTGGCCGGGAGCCGGATCGCGCCGGGCGACATCGTGCTCGGGGACGCGGACGGGGTGCTCGTCATGACCCCGGTGACCGCGGCGGCGCTCGCCCCCCGGGTCGCCGCGAGCGCGGCGGCCGAGCCCGGCTATCTGGCACGGTTCCGCGACGGAGCGCCGCTGTCCGCGATGACGGGCGCGGACCGGGCGGCGGCGCCCACGGCCGCATCCACGCCCGCTTCGGGTTCGTCTTCGGATTCGCCGTACGACCATGCTGTCGGGCCACCGGCCGTGCCCCCTACCGCGTCAGGACATGCCACGACAGCACCGGAAGGAAGCCGCTCATGACCGCTCCCCGCCCGCTACGGGTCGCAGCCTGCCAACTCGGCTCGGGCCAGGACCTCGACACGAATCTCGCCCAGGTGGAACGGGTCCTGGCCGCCGCCGCCGAACGCGGTGCCCGGCTCGCCGTACTCCCCGAGGCGCTGGACTACATGGGCCCCGCCGAGGACGCCGTACCCGAACCCCTCGACAGCCGGGCCTCCAGGTTCATCGCCGACCTCGCCGCCGCACACGGCATGTGGGTGCTCGCGGGATCCGTCCACGAACGGCCGTCCGACGGCGAGGGACTCCCGGCCAACACCGCCCAGCTCTTCGCTCCGGACGGGACACGGGCCGGCACGTACCGCAAGACGCACCTGTTCGACGTCGAACTGGCCGACGGCTTCAGCTACCGCGAGTCGGACACCGTACGACCGGGTGACTCGCTGATGACACACGACATCGACGGGGTCAGTACCGGCACCGCGATCTGTTACGACCTGCGCTTCCCCGAGCTGTTCCGGTTGTACGCGGCAGCCGGCGCGCGGGTCCTGCTGCTGCCCGCCGCGTTCACCGCGCATACCGGGGCCGCGCACTGGGAGATCCTGCTGCGCGCCCGCGCCATCGAGAACCAGTGTTTCGTGGTCGCGGCCGGGCAGTTCGGCCCGTACGCGCCCAACGGCCGCAGCTACGGCCGCAGCATGGTCATCGACCCGTGGGGCACGGTCCTGGCCTGTACCCCCGACCGGCCCGAGGCGGTCGCCGTCGCCGACCTCGACTTCGCCTACCAGGACGAATGCCGCGCCCAGGTGCCCTCCCTGGCCAACCGCCGTGACGACCTCTACGAACTGAGCCTGCGCCATGCCTGAGCAGCCCCCGCCCGCCGATTCCGCCGTTCCGCCGTCCGTCCCGGGGGAAGCCCGCGCCGGGGCACCCCGGCTCGGAGCCTGGCTCGCCAGCGGCAGCCTGACCGCCGCCGAGATCTCCGCCACGTCCGGGGCGGTCTTCACGGTCATCGACGCCGAGCACGGCGCGATCGACGACACCGGGCTCAACGTGATCATCCCGATGCTGAAGTCGCTCGGCCAGGAAGTCCTGGTGAAGGTACGGTCCACAGGCCGTGAGGCGATCCAGCGACCGCTCGACTTCGGCGCGGACGGAGTGATCGTTCCGCATGTGCTTGGGGTGGACCACGCCCGCGAGGTCTGCGGATTCGCGAAGTTCCCACCGCTGGGAGACCGCAGCCTGGCGGCCGAACGAGCCCTGGGTTACGCCTCGTTGAGCCCCGAGTGGATCGCCGCTCAGGATGTGCGGACCCGCTGCTACGCGATGATCGAGGACGCGACCGCGCTGGAGGAGATCGAGGAGATCGTCGCCCTCGACGTCGTGGACGGTGTCTTCCCCGGGCCGTCCGACCTCGCCATCCGCCGGGGGCGCGGCTGCTACAGCCGCTCCGTCGAGGACTTCGCCGACCTGCGCCGTATCGCCGACGCCTGCGCGGCTGTCGGCAAGCCCTGGATCCTGCCCGCCTGGCACCCCGCCGAGCAGGAGTTCGCGATGGCCGAGGGCGCGGCCGGGATCGTCGTCGCCAACGAGTACACCGCGCTGTCACTGGGCTTCACCACCCTGGTGGCGGACGCCCGTACCCGCCTCACCCGGTCAGCTCCCGACGACCCCAGACCTACCGACGCGCCCTGATCACACCGTCACCGGCCGCCGGTCCGAACCTTGATCCACCGGAGCGGCTTGCGGTTGATCTCCTGTTGCGTCCTGAAAGCTGGTCCGGGCTCGCGGGTGGAAGTCCCGTCCGGGCAGACACCGGAGTGCCTGGTAGCAGGTCCCGGTTCGTCGTGGAGACGCGGCGGGCTGAGCGGGACGTCAGAAGCCTCCTTGGAGGGAGCAAGCACGCGGGCCGTAGTGTCAAGCGAACCTTGCAGCCTCGTCAAACCGACAGCGGAGAAGCCGAGCCCGTCATGGGAGGGCGAAGGCCACGTCCCAGGGCCCCGTTCCGGGGTAGCCCTTGGGGTTCTCCCGGGGTATGGAGGGCGGCACGTGTGCACAGTCTGGGCCGGAACAGAAGAGACCCGTCTGGCCACGCCTGGCATCGGGCAAGAGACCGGACGTATGAGTCGATGGTGAAAACGTCCGGAGGGCAGGAGTCCGAGGGGCCGTAGTACCGCTGATCGGCGTGCAATATAACGCGCCGGGAGGGAAGGACCCCCACTTTGATCACGTCCGAGCGAAGGTAAGCGCGAGGGCATGACCGGGACCGCCCGGTCCAACAGAGGAAGTGCCGGGGTGGATCGGGTCCCCCTGGTGTTCGTGGAGAAGGAATACGGAGTCGGGCGGATGCTGCCCGGAAATTCCGAACTGCTGACGAGTACGTGGCGTGGCGACTCCGCAGACTGGTCAAGAAACGCGGACGCAACCTGCGGCACGGGCAGCAGCAGGACTGGACAGAAGAGTGGTTCAACGGGCACGGCCTGTACCAACCGCGTGGCACTATCGGTTATCCGAAATCTGCGTAACCCTGCCAAGAAGATCACCGGTAAGCCGTATGCGGGAAGACCGCACGCACGGATTGAAAGGGAAAGGGGAACCGAGCCCGGAAGGGCACCGCGCCCCGGACTACCCATGAGTATGGAGTCCACAGCCTGGACGCAGTTGCACAACGTCATGAACGCCCGCTCCGAGCGCAGACCGTTCGCCCGCGCCACCCTCCGGAGAATCGGCGGCTTCGCCCGGCCGCACCGCCGCCGTATCATCCAGTTCGTCCTGCTCGGGGTCGCCACCGCGCTGCTCGCGGTCGCGACTCCCGTCCTCGCGGGCCGCGTTGTCGACGCGATCGTGTCCGGCGGTGACGAGCGCCTCGTGGTCCGGCTCGCTCTGCTGATCGCGCTCATCGCCCTCGCCGAAGCCGGCCTCGGCCTCCTCGGCGGTGAAGCGGGTGGAAGCGTCGCGCACGACCGGGATCCGGGCAAGCTGGAGCCCCGTGACCTCTCGACCCCTGCGGACCTCAGCACGGGGGCCACCACAGACGTCGCACCTGCGGCCGGGTAGTACAGGCGGGGCTTGGGGCGGCGGCCGGCCGCGTGAGCATCAGTGCCAGGGGCCACTCGTCGGTTCGGTGGCCCGCGAGCGGGCGACGGCTGGACGGACCACTTCGGCAGGTGGCAGTGAGGCTCACCCCCTCCCGGTCCGGCGGGGGTTCAGGAACCGCACCGGGCGAAGTCAGGCACGCCGGCCGGCGCACCGAAACCCACCGGGCCCGGACCCGGCCGCCCGCTACGAGGCCGATCTGGTACTCCAGCCCCTCATGGAACTTCAGACGCGGGACGGCAGTCCGCATCGCGTCAAACAGCGTGGGCGGCACCTCGTATCGCTCCCCAAGCCGTTGGCGTTTCCGGCCGGTCCACGGTCCTCATGCACAGCAGTGATGACCTGATCGTGAGCGCTGGGCGCCACACAAGCCCAGGTGCTGATCCGCGGCAGGACCGGGACGGGACCCGGTCCGCCCCTGGGACCCTGGGCGTATGCCGAATGCCCAAGAAAGAGCACCCTGGCTCTTCAGATCGAGCACAACCGCTCGGCCCGTGGCCTCCTCGGCATGATATTCACCCGTGACGACCGCGCGGGTGAGGGG
>NZ_JBITIB010000063.1:0-12938 GCF_044458565.1 Streptomyces sp. NPDC050433
CGTGGCAGGAGGGGTGCGCGAACACCCTTCTGGTGGCGGAACAGATCGATACGGAGGGCTGGTTCCAGGAGCGGAACCTGATGCCGAAGTTCGACGTTCCGGAGGGCTTCACCGAAGTCACCTGGTTCCGCGAGGAAGTCGCCCGCGGCCTGCTCACCCGCTTTCCGGGCGGGGTGCGCGAGCAGTATCGCCGGCAGGCCGAGTACGAGATGGGCATCATCATCGAGATGGGATTCCCGGCGTACTTCCTGGTCGTCGCGGACTTCATCATGTGGGCCAAGAACAACGGCATCGCCGTCGGCCCCGGCCGAGGCTCGGCCGCCGGGTCACTCGTCTCGTACGCGATGGGCATCACCGACCTCGACCCGATCGAACACGGTCTGATCTTCGAGCGGTTCCTCAATCCCGAGCGTGTGTCGATGCCGGACGTCGACATCGATTTCGACGAGCGCAGGCGGGTGGAAGTGATCCGGTATGTGACGGAGAAGTACGGCGCGGACAAGGTCGCCATGATCGGCACCTACGGCAAGATCAAGGCGAAGAACGCCATCAAGGACTCGGCCCGTGTGCTGGGTTACCCGTACGCCATGGGCGACCGGCTGACGAAGGCGATGCCCGTCGATGTCGGTGGGAAAGGCATCGAACTCTCCGGCATCACCGACCCCGAGCACCCCCGCTACGACGAGGCCGGCGAGATCCGGGCGATGTACGAGAACGAGGCGGACGTACGGAAGGTCATCGACACGGCAAAGGGTGTCGAGGGCCTGGTGCGGCAGATGGGTGTGCACGCGGCCGGCGTGATCATGTCCAGCGAGACGATCACCGACCATGTCCCCGTCTGGGTCAGGCACACCGACGGCGTCACCATCACGCAGTGGGACTACCCGAGTTGTGAATCGCTCGGCCTGCTGAAGATGGACTTCCTGGGTCTGCGGAATCTGACCATCATGGACGACGCCGTCAAAATGGTCGGCACCAACAAGGGCATCGATCTGGAGCTGCTGTCGCTCCCGCTCGACGACCGCCGCACCTTCGAACTCCTCGGGCGGGGCGACACCCTCGGCGTCTTCCAGTTCGACGGAAACGCGATGCGCTCGCTGCTGCGGCTGATGAAGCCCGACCATTTCGAGGACATCACCGCCGTCACCGCGCTCTACCGGCCGGGCCCCATGGGCATGAACTCACACACGAACTACGCCCTCCGCAAGAACAAGCAGCAGGAAATCACCCCGATCCACCCGGAGTTGGCGCAGCCGCTCAAGGACGTACTCGGGATCACCTACGGCCTGGTCGTCTACCAGGAACAGGTGCAGAAGGCCGCGCAGGTGCTGGCCGGCTACACGCTCGGGCAGGCGGACCTGTTGCGCCGGGCCATGGGCAAGAAGAAGAAAGAGGTCCTGGACAAGGAGTTCGTCCCGTTCCGCGACGGCTGCCGGGAGCGCGGCTATTCGGACGAGGCGGTGCGAGCGGTGTGGGACGTACTGGTGCCGTTCGCCGGATACGCGTACAACAAGGCGCACGCGGCGGCCTACGCGTTGGTCTCGTACTGGACGGCGTATCTCAAGGCGAACCACCCGGCCGAGTACATGGCCGCGCTGCTCACCTCCGTACGGGACGACAAGGACAAGTCGGCGGTCTATCTCAACGAGTGCCGGCGGATGGGCATCAAGGTGCTGCCACCGAACGTGAACGAGTCGGTGGCGAATTTCGCCGCGCAGGGCGACGACGTGATTCTCTTCGGACTGACGGCCGTCCGGAACGTCGGTACGAACGTGGTCGATTCGATCATCCGGTCACGGAAGACGAAGGGGAAGTACGCCACCTTCCCCGACTTCCTCGACAAGGTGGAGGCGGTCGTCTGCAACAAGCGAACCGTCGAATCCCTCATCAAGGCGGGCGCCTTCGACGAGATGGGGCATACGCGGAAGGGCTTGGCCGCACAGCACGAGCCGATGATCGACAACGTCGTACAGATCAAACGGAAGGAGGCGGAAGGGCAGTTCGACCTCTTCGGAGGGGACGACGAACCCGAGCGGTCGGGCTTCGGGCTCGACGTCGAATTCTCCGACATCGAATGGGACAAGTCGTATCTGCTCGCGCAGGAACGGGAAATGCTCGGGCTCTACGTCTCCGACCACCCGCTCCTCGGTATCGAGCACATCCTCTCCGAGCGGTCGGACGCGGCGATCTCGCAGCTCACCGGCGGCGAGCACGCCGACGGCGCGGTGGTCACGATCGGCGGCATCATCTCCGGACTCCAGCGGAAGATGACCAAACAGGGCAACGCCTGGGCGATCGCCACCGTCGAGGACCTGGCCGGGTCCATCGACTGCATGTTCTTCCCCGCGACGTATCAGCTGGTCTCCACCCAACTGGTCGAGGACACCGTCGTCTTCGTCAAGGGCCGCCTCGACAAACGCGAGGACGTCCCGCGTCTCGTCGCGACGGAGATGCGGGTCCCCGACCTGAGCGATGTCGGCGCGCACGCGCCCGTACGGCTCGACATGCACGAGTCGCACGTCACGCCCGAGTCGGTCCGCCAGCTCAAGGAGATCCTGAAGGCGCATCCGGGCCCGACGGAGGTACGGCTGCGCGTACGGCGGCGGGCCACGACCACCGTCTACCGGCTGGGCTACGCAGTCGCCGTCACCCCCGAGTTCTGGGCGGACCTGAAGGCGGCGGTCGTGGTGACACGGAGATCCCCGGCTTCCGAACAGGTCGGCGGAGCCGTGCCGTTACGCTCCTTCTGACAGCGGGGTGGGGGCCGGGGGGCGGGGAACTCGTATGCGCAGGTGGGCGGTTGGCAACCGTCGGCGCCGGGAGATGGGGCTGATGGCGGCCGGGCTGGTGGTGGCCGTGGGCGGGGTCGCGCTCATGGCGGACACGGACGACGGCGGCCAGGACGACCGCGCGGACGACGACTCCGAGTCCCACGCGATGCGTCTCCAGAACCGGCAGTTGGCGGACTGGGCCGGTGGGATGTGCGAGAGCGTGGCATCCCTGAAGACACTGAGAGAGGACGGCGCAAGGCAGGCCGCCGACACCTACCTCAAGTCGGCCCCGGCGGCCCTGGAGAACATCGCGCGGGGGCTCGACGCGGTCGATTCACTGACCCGGATCCCCGACACGGAGCGTTTTTGGGCCGGCTACGCCAAGCAGGTCGACCGCGTTCGTCCCGAGGTCATGGAACTGACCGATGGCGACGACCTCGCCGACCTCTCCCCGTCGGAGAAGGCCGGCCGCGCCGAACGCGTCAGCGCGCTGGTGGCGGCGATCAAGGAACCGAGTCCCGGTATGCACGACCTGGTGTGGAAGGACGTGGGGTTCGAGCGGGCGTTCAACTCACGGCGCTGTGTCGCGTCGAGAGACCCCAAGCCCGAGCGGCCCCGGCCGCCGCTGCCCCCCGCTGCCGACGGCGCGTCCGTCGCCGCCTGTGCCGACGGGGTGTGCGAGGTGCGGGTCACGAAGCCGTCCGTGGAGATCAAGGTCCGTGATCTGACGCTGGACGTGACCCGCGAGGGCCGGAAGGTCACGGTGCGCCACTCCTACCCGTCGGGCGGCGAGGTCAGGGTGAACCTCTCCGCCGAGGGCGCGCGGGGGACCTTCGGCCGGAGCGGCGACACCGTCGTCACCGTGGAGCTGAAGGGCAGCAACCAGAGCGGTGCCGTTCTGGCGATCACCAGTTCCGCCGCCTCCGCCCCCTCCCCTTCCGCCGCCTCGTCGTAGGCGGCCGGGCCTCAACAGTTTTCCGCAACTCTGTTGAAAATACCTCCCTGGCCAGGCCTTGTCCGGAAAGGGAGCGTTCAGCGAGAGTTCATCCCGCGACGCCCCACACCAGCCCCACACACCCCCCATCCACGTCGCCGGACAAGCGCCCACCCACGAACGCGCGCGTCAAGCAGCCCTGTTCTGCCGGAGATTCGGCGTGCCGCCGTTCGGCGCTGTTCCGATACCGAGAGGAAGCACCGTGCAGGTTTCCCGGAAGTATCTCGTCGCCGCCGTCACCGGCGTCCTGCTCTCGGCCTCCGCCGTGACCGGCGCCCAGGCAGCCGACCCGGCCTCCGCGACGGCCTCCGCCACGGCCCAGGCGCCCCGGTACCAGCCCGAGATGGTCGCGGCGCTCGCCGAGACCCTCGGCAGCAGCGAGCAGGCGGCCGTCGACCGGTTCGACCACGAGGCCGCGCAGCAGCGCGAGTTGGCCGACGTGAACAAGCAGGGCATCAAGACGGACGGCGCCTTCTTCACCAAGGCGGGCACGCTCACGGTGAACGCGCCGGACGCGAGATCCGCCGCCCGCGTGGAGGACGCCGGCCTCACCGCCCGCGTACCCGAGCACGGCAAGTCAGCCCTGGACCTGATCAAGAGCGAGCTGGACGCGAAGGCCGCCGAGCAGGCGCCCGCGGGCGTCTCGTCGTGGTCGGTCGACCTCGCGGCCGACACCGTCACGGTGGAGGTCAGCAACGACAGCGGCGCCGCCGCCCGTTCGTTCATCAAGGCCGCGAGCAAGCACGGCGACGCCGTCCGCGTCATCCGTGGCCAGGAGCGTCTGGAGACCCAGGCCGTGGTGCCGCCGGGCAGCCGGATGACGTTCAACGGCTACATCTGCTCGGTCGGTTTCGGCGCGCGTGACGCCGCGGGCAAGCAGTATCTGGTGACCGCCGGGCACTGCATCGAGGACCTGCCGGACCTTGCGTACAACAACGTCAAGTTCGCCAAGGGCACGAACTCGCGCTTCGCCGTCGGCACGCGCAGCGTGGACATGGGCATAGCGGCGGTCGACGCCGAGGACTCCATAGGCACGCAGGTCACCACGCACGGCCAGGCCGGGAACGTGGCGGTCCGGGGCGGCACGCGCGCGGCGCAGGGTGCGGCGATGTGCAAGTCCGGCCAGACCACCGGCTGGACCTGCGGCACCGTGGGCTCGTACAACGTCACCGTCACCTACACGGACGCCAACGGCGGTCCCGACACGGTCGTCACCGGCCTCGGCAGCTCCACCGTCTGCACCGAGGGCGGCGACAGCGGCGGCGCGTACATCGCGGGCAACCAGGCCCAGGGCATGACCTCCGGCGGCCCGATCGGCCAGAACTGCACCGGCGTGAACGGCCGTGGCTCCTCGTACTTCCAGCCGCTCACCGACGCGCTCTCCTACTACGGGCTGACTCTCAACACCAACTGATCCATTTCCCCGCTCTCCGATGCCCCCGGAGAGACGCGGCGGAGCCGCCCACCCGTACCGGTGGGCGGCTTTCGTCGTCCGCATACCATCGGGCCAGGGAACACGAGGGGAGCGGGCCATGGACGCGAGTGTCGCCGGAGACGCGGAAGTGACGTTCGCCGACGTCTTCCGTGACGCCCTGCGCCGTCGAGGTCTGTCCCTGGAGCGCGTACGCGACCGGCTCGAAGCCCGAGGCATCGGCGTCAGCCTCGCCACCCTCAGTTACTGGCAGCGCGGACGCAGCCAGCCCGAGCGTGCGCAGTCCCTGCGCGCCGTGGACGCGCTGGAGGACATCCTCGCGCTGCCCGAGGGCGCCCTCCGTTCCCTGCTGCGCCCCGGCCGGCCGCGCGGCCGTACGACATCGGAACTGCTCGACCTGTCCGCCTCGCACCGCGTCTTCGGCGAGAACTCGGACGTGGAACAGGCCCTCGGCGCGGAGTTCGCGCGCTTCAACGAGGACGTCACCTCGCTGGTCATCCACGAGACGGTCCACCTGGACGAGGAGCGCTGCATACGGCAGATGTCCGTGAACCAGGTGCTGCGCGCCACCCGCGACGGCGCGAGCCGGATGACCGCCGTGCACGTCATCGACGACCCGGCGACGGCGTCGGTCGACGTCGACGTACGGTGCGGCAAGCTGGGCCGCGTGGAGTTCCTGCCGGAGCGGCGGAGCATCGTGACGGAGATCCTGTTCGGCGGCGAACTGGCCAAGAACGAGACGGTGGTGGCCGACTACACCATCTCGCTCACGCCGAGCCGCGAGGTGTCGACGTATCACGAGCGCCGTACGCGGGTGAGCCTGCGGGAGTTCCTGCTGCACGTCTACTTCCACCCGGACGCGCTGCCGGTGAGCTGCCATCGGTACTACCGGGAACGCATCGGCGCGGAGATGACCAGCAGCCGGCAGATCGCCCTGGACGTCTCGCACTCGGCGCACATGCTCCCGCCGAAGTGCCCGGCGGGGATACACGGCATGTCGTGGGAGTGGCCCGTCTGACGATCTCCGGCGGCCGGTGCCGGCTGGCACGCTGCCCAGTGGGATGTCAGACCCCGCCGCTAGTGTTTTCCCATGACCGACGCGTCCGTGACCACGACCACGCGCGCCGCCGAACTGCGCGACTGGCGGCGGCTGTTGGAGGACCCGCCCGATCCGGAGATCACGGAGAAGGGGCGGCTCCTCAAGGAAGCCGCGATGCTCGACTTCGGCGTGCGCGAGAGCGCGATCGCCTCCTGGCTCTATACCAAGTGCCACCAGCAGATCCCCACCCTGGCCATAGAGACGGCGGCGGTGGTCGCCCCCGGCGACGGCAGCTGCGTCCTGCTCTACAACCCGGAGTTCTTCGCGGCGATCGGCGCGGACGGTGTGCGCTTCGTGCTCTTCCACGAGGCGCGCCATCTCATCCACCGGCATCTGTACGTGGACGCGGAGCTGCGCGCGGACCCCGTGTTCACACTGGCCGCCGAGGTCTCCATCAACCATGTCGTCATGCAGAGGCTGCGCGCCACATTGCCCACCCGACTGATCGAGGGTGCGGGCGGTGGACGGGAGCCGGTCGGGATCGATCCGCACGCGATCCACGCCCTGTACGAGGAGGATCTGCGCGCCCAGGGCCTGAAGCCGCTGTCGTACCGGTCCTTCGTGGAGACCGACTTGACCGTCTACGGCGAGTTGCAGCGCATGAGCGACCCGCCGGTGCCCGCCGGCGCCGGCGTCTGCCCGCATCTGGCCATCGGCGGTCTCCCCATGGACGAGGAGACCGTGGGCCAGGTCGTGGAGGGCGTCCTCGCGGACGTGCTGCGGGCGGCCCTGCGTGGCGAGGGTCCGGCGCGCGAGGAGATCCTGCACCTCGCGGACCGCTCCGAGGGCGCCGGCGACCGGATCACGAAGTTGTGGGGCCGTATCGGCCTCGGCGCGCTGCGCGGCCAGACGGAGCCGACCCGCCGCGTGGAGTGGTGGAAGCGCTGGCTGAGCGACACGCTCGCCTCCAAACTCCGCGACGGCGAGCGGCTGATCTACCCCCGGAAGCACGGCGCGGTGCTCCTCGCGCTCGGGCACGACCCGATGCTGTCCCGGCGCGGCAGGGAGCGTACGAAGGTCGTGGTCGTCGCCATCGACACGTCGGGCTCCATGTCCCAGCGGGTGATCGACTGGCTGGTCACGCTGATCGGCCGCACCGACGGAGTCGAGACGCACTGGCTGAGCTTCGACGGCGAGGTCATGCCGTTCGTCGCGGGAGAGCGCGTGAGGGGCGGTGGCGGCACGGACTTCGGCAAGGTCGTCGAGTACGTGGAGGGGCGCCTGGAGGTCGGCGGCAAGCGGTGCGAGGTGCAGCCGGACGCGGTGATCATGGTCACCGACGGTTACGCGCCGCATGTGACCCCCGCCCGTCCGGAGAGCTGGATATGGCTGATCACCGACGGCGGGGACGACTGGCCCGACAGCCACAGACCGCCCATGGCCTGCCACCGCGTGACGACCGGCGACAGCTGACCGCGTGGCACGCCTGTGACGCCCTTCTTGTACGGCGGTGCGCGCCTGCGCGCGCCCGGCCACCCCGACAGCATCGCGCATCCCGACACACGCACGCACGAGGACTGGATTCCATCACCGTGACCAAGACCGACCCCGCCAAGGCCACCGCGACCTGGCCCGTCACGGCCACCTACCCGAAGCGGCCGGCGGGTCGCCAACCGGGCAGGCGGCTGGCCGAGTTCATCGACGCCATGATCGCCATGGGGCAGACCGGCCAGGTCTTCGGCGAGCACGGCATCGGCAAGACCTCCACCTTCCTCAGCCACATACCTCGGGCCCACCCCGGCACGCGCGTCGTCCTCGTCCCGGCGGCCAACCTCACGCCCGACGACCTCCTGATGAACGCCCCCGTACGCGACGACAGGACGGGCGAGCTGGTCCTCACCCAGCTGATCATGAGCCAACTCGCCCCCGGTGAGCGCTTCGTGCTGCTCATCGACGACTCGTTGCAGGCCGGCGAGATGATCCAGTCCCAGCTCATGCAGATCGCCTGCAACTGGACCCTCGGCGAACACGACCTGCGGGCCCTCGGCTGCGTCGGTGTGTTCCTCTCCGACAACGAGTCCCTGACCGAGACCGGCTCCGCCCGCAGCGACCTCGCCGTGCTCGACCGCATGGTCACCCTGCGCCTCACCGCGAACGACACGGCCTGGCGCCACAACCTCGCCGGGCGGTACACCGACTGGGACCTCGGCGACGTCTTCAGGATCTGGGCCGGTCTGGCACCCCGGCTGCGCTCCCTGCTCTCCCCGCGCACCCTGGAGCATCTGCTGGACTGCGCCCGCGCGGGTCTGCCGCTGAGCTGGGGGCTGCCGCTGGTGGGCGGGGTGCGGCTGAGCCTTCGTGATGTGCGGAAGGACGGTACGGAGGGGGCCGACCGTACGGCGGAGATCCTGGACGCCATCGCCGCAGCCGTCGGCGCGGCCAACCCTCGGACGGTGTCCGATCCCGTACGCCGCATCCTGCGCACCGCCCTGCGCGAGAACTGGGCGGTGCTCCTGCAAGGGCCGCCCGGCTGCGGCAAGACGGAGATCACCAAGAGCGTCGTCCGGGAGGAACTCGGCGCGGAGCCGGTCTACTTCTCGCTCCCGGTGACCAACGTCGAGGACCTGTGCGTGCCGGTGCCCACCCCCGACGGGCGGCTGGACACGCTGCTGACCCGCGCGCTGTCGGGTCCCGGCGAGAAGGTGATCGTCTGGGACGAGTACAACCGGCCCAAGGACAAGGCCGCGTTCGCCAAGCTGATGGAGATCACTCAGGAGTGGTCGCTGGCCGGGCGGCCGGTGGAGGGCCTGCGCGCCCAGATCGCCCTTCAGAACCCGCCGTACCACCTGGGCAGAAAGCTTCAGGTCAGCCGGAACAACGTGGCGCAGGCCAGCCGTTTCACGGTCAGTTACGAGGTGCGGCCCGAGGACATCCCGGCGAACGAATGGCTCATCGCCGCGTACGGCGAGGTGGCGGAGACTGTCCTCGAATGGTGGAAGAACGACATCGACGACGAGGGCCGCGACTGGATCACCAAGCGGACGCTGGAGCGACTGATCAAACTGCGGCTGGCCGGCCAGCCGCTGATGTCCGGCCTGATCTACCTCGGCGAGGGCGAGTTCGCCCCGGTGCCGCTGACCGCGCTCGAAGCCAGGCTGGACGGCATCGGGCGGGAAGTGGTCGTCGGCTTCAAGGAGTTGGTGCGGGACGTCGACCTCTGGGAGAAGCGACTGGCCGCCGCGTCGGAGGTCTCTTCCGAGGGGACGAACGACACGGACGTGGTGCATCGGGCGCTGGCCAACGCCGAGCTGTCCCAGCTCAAGCGGCACGGTGAGGTGGTGGCCCGGCTGCTGCGCCATCTGCCGCCGAAGCTGCGCGCCACGTATCTGGTCGGGCAGACGGCTGCCCGGCAGAGCTACTGGGTGGGTGCTCTGGCGCGTATGAAGGAGCTTGCCGCGTCGTCGCTCTGATGCCGGAGCCGACCCTCCTCAACCACCCCCGAACCCCGTCCCCTTTCACCCCACTTCGAGGAAGCCCGAGTCACCACGATGCGTCTCGCCGATCACCACGCCGTCTCCGCCGCCTACGCCCTCGCCGACCGGGAACTCACCCGCGCGTTGATCTCGCGGATCCGGGAGGAGACCGTCGAACTGCTGGGCAGCTCCGCCCCGTTGCCGAAGGTCCTCCTGGAAGAGGTGATGGCCTCGCGGGACCCGGAGCTGCTCGCGGCGCTCGTCTCGTCCGCCGCGCTCCGCGGCGAGGTGTTCGACCGGCTGGCCGCGCTGGGTGATCCCGCGCTGGCGGTGAGTCTGTACGGCAAGCAGGACTGGGAGCGCACGCCCGCCCAGCGTGCGGCGGTGTGGGCGGGTGCGGCTGCCACGGCCGACGACCCCGGCTGGCGCGCGAAGGGCAGCCTGCCGTTGAAGCTGCTGTCGTCCCGGCGCAGGGAACTGCTGGAACCGGCCCTCCTCTCCCCCTTCCCCGACCTGGTGGAGGTCGCGCGGCGGGTGACCGCCAAGGGCCCGGACATCA
The DNA here is from genome assembly GCF_044458565.1 of Streptomyces sp. NPDC050433. Lineage (NCBI taxonomy): Bacteria > Bacillati > Actinomycetota > Actinomycetes > Kitasatosporales > Streptomycetaceae > Streptomyces > Streptomyces sp. NPDC050433. The sequence goes on from NZ_JBITIB010000063.1 coordinate 10,269, forward strand.
CCGGGACATCGTCCACCGGCGCGCCGAACAGCAAACCCCCGAAGGACCGACGCCAGTGGGAACGCCACCCCGAGACGACGAAGGAACTGGTCGAGGACTTCAGGGACAAGAACTTCCACGGCTCGATCGAGTTGCCGGGCACGCCGGGCGCCCTGGACTGGGACGTACTGGTCGCGGAGCACCGTGCCGAGCCGTTCCGTCACTCGGGGCTGGTGACTCTGTGGGCGCACCCGGACTGCCCGGAAGAGCTGGCCCTCGCCGCCTTCGAGGCCAACTGGAACAGCTCGCAGATCAGCGGCGCCGTCCACTGGTCGATGCTGGCGAGCCCAACGCTCAACAGCCTCGAAGACTATCCACTGTCTCAACTCCTGGGCCGCGGCCTGTCCTCCGGCACCGTTCCGGTCGAGCGCCTCCTGCGGGAAATCGGTTCGGCCCGCAGGATCCTGTGCGCCCTGCCGCGCGAGAACGAAGAGGTGCAGGCCGCCCTGGCCGCCCAAGTGGCCCGTCTTGGGTCGGACTTCGCGCCCTGGCGTGCGGTGTACGTGCTGCTCCCCCGGTTCTCCGGCACCGTCACCGAACTCGTCGACGCCGCGCTCGCGGAGACGCCGAAGCACCATGGGAAGACGTGGCCGAAGCCACTGGGCCCGGAATTCCCGAGCCGCGGCCTGCCGAGCGGCCGGCTGGCGTGGCTGCGCCTCTACGACGTGGCGGACCATACGACGCGCCGCGCGCTCATCGACCACATGGACCTGCGCGCGATCCAGCAGCTGCTGCTCTCGCACCGGCCGTCCTCCGAACTACGCGCACACATAGTCCAGTCGCGGGGCACGTCCGCTCTCGCGGGCATCGCGTCGAGCTGGCAGACCAGGCCCGAGACGATCGAGGACCTGATCCCGTACAACGACTCCGAGGTCAACGCCGCGCTCTTCCTCAACACCGACCTCACTCCCGCCCAGCGCCGCCATGTGGTGTCGGGCCGTCTCTGGCAGGACGGTGTCTCGGCGGACACCCCGGCCGCCGACCGGCTTCCGCTGACGGAGTCCCTGATCGAGGGCCTGCGGGAGAGCGCGCGACGCCCCTGGCTGCTGGCCTGCGCCGAGTCGGGCGATCCGCTGCTGTGCCGGATTCTGCTCGGCAGCCCCCGGGTGAAGATCCACACGCCCGCGCTGGAGCTGCACATGCTGATACGGCTCTGGGAGCGCCACGGCCCGGACGCGGTAAGGGAGTTGCTGGACGAGACCGACTTCCCGGGCCGCAAGCAGGCCAAGCACCCGCTGTCGCCGAAGACCCTGGAGAAGTGGCGTGCCGCGCTGGAGGCGGAGTCCGAACCGGATGGACTGGCCCTGCTGCGGTCCGCCGCCGAGGCCGCCGCGGGCCCGGTGGGGCGGGCGGACTTCCTGGCCGACAAGGGGTCCGGCCCCGAGTCCGACGACCTGGCCAAGGCCATCGACCTGCTCGCCGAGGAGGCCGGCCCCGGTCCGATTCCGTGGGCGGAACTGGAGGCGGCCGGCGGCACGAAGCCCCTGCACGACCGGCTCCTCGTCCGGCTGGCCGAACTGGAAGGCTGCCCGGAGGCGTTCACCGAGGAGTCGGCCGCCGCCGCCCTGCGCCTGTCGCACCCGGAGTACCGCCCCCGCCGGACAGGGAAGCCGCCCACGGCGTCCGAGATGCTGAGGAAGCTTCCGCTGCGGGTGGACAACCGTGGTGGTTGCGGCTGGCTGGAGAAGGCACACCAGCTCGGTCAGGTCACCCTGCCCGACGTGGTGCGGTGCGGCTTCCCGGCGAAGGCGACCGTGGCGTTCCTGGCGACGGCGCTGGCTCCCGGCGACTCGCCCGCCACCGACCAGATCCGGGAGGCCCGCCGCGAGGTCGCCGCACTCGCCGCGGAACACCTGGGGGCCAACCCGGAGGGCTGGGCACTGGCACTGCGTCTGATCCCGGACTTCGAGGGCACGCTGCCGGATCTGCTGCTGGCGTCGGGCGCGGTGGTGAGCTGAGCCACCCGGAGCACCCGGAGCACCCGGAAGCGCTACGGGAAGCGCGACACGTAGCGCTTCTGCCACGGCGTCTCGACCGCGTGCCGTGAGTAGTGCTCGCGGACGTACGCGACGGCCTCGGCGTTCGGCACTCCGTCCAGGACGGCGAGAGCGGCCAGAGCCGTCCCCGTACGCCCTCGTCCGCCGCCGCAGGCAACCTCGACGCGCTCGTCCCCGGAGCGTTCCAGCGCCTCGCGCAGTGCCTCCGCCGCCCCGGCGCGGTCGGTCGGGAGCCGGAAGTCGGGCCAGCGGATCCAGCGGGTCTCCCACTCGACGGCCGGCGGCTCCTTGCCCAGCAGATAGAGGGCGAAGGCCGGTGTCGGTCCGGGCGGGAGCGGGTGCCGAAGGCCCCGGCCGCGTACGAGCCGGCCGGAGGGCAGCCGCAGCACGCCGGCCGCCGTTGGGTCCCAAGTAGCGTTCACGGAACCGAGGTTAGGCGATGCCAGGTGGTGGTGGGACACGAAGGCCTCCTGTGCGGTGCAGTCCTAGACAGCTCCACCACACCGGAGGTCTTCGCCTTTGAGCAACCCGACCACCAGGTGTTAACAACGCTCGTGATCAATACACCTAGTGTCCTGCGCCTGAAATCCTGGCGATATATTTCGCTAACGAGTTGAGGATTTCGTCGGCGCTC
>NZ_JBITIB010000064.1:0-7770 GCF_044458565.1 Streptomyces sp. NPDC050433
CGCCCACACACGACCACTGACCAGCCCCAACAACCCCGCTCAGAACGATCAGCACCGACTCTCACTACCACCGACACCAAACCAAGAGATCACAGCCGGTCGATCGCCATCTTCGAGCGGGCCGGGGTCTCGGAGTCCAGCACCGCCAGCCGCTTCGCTCAGGCCGGGACCGTCGGGCCCTCGTTGCCGCGCTCCCGGCACCAGCTGAGCCAGGACAGCACCCCGGCCTGTCCTGGCTCAGCTGGTATGGCGAGCGTGGGTACGGCACCTGGCGCGGCGCTGCCGGGTGGCGCACGGTCGGCAGGCCTGTTTCGCTGGGAGTGACACCTCTCGGTGCATGGATCGAGGCTCGATCATGAATGAGACAGGCGCATTGCGACGCCGCCTCCAACAAATGCGTGAAGAAGCCGCCGCGACACAGGCGAGAGCCGAGCGGACCGGCGATCCTGAAGAGCGCCGACGGCTCGAGCGAAAAGCTCAGCAGTTGGAGTTCGACAGCGAACAGGAGAGCATGATGGCCGCCGGGGACATCTACCCTGCGGAATAACGGGGTACCTGGCAGTCAGCTCCCGAGCCGGACAGAGTGCCAGCGCCCGGTCCTGCTGCTGATCATCCCCAACCGCTCCATACAGTTGAGCTGGGAAGCGACCTTCTTCCCACCCGCTCCGAGGCCGGTCAGCGGAGCGGACTCCGGCATCTTCGCCAGGATCTCGCGCACCCCGGGGCCGCCCACGCGGTCGCCGCCGATGTGCGCGAGTCCGCGAGCAAACTGGTCTCCCCCTGATCGTCGCCCGGCGCCGCCCCCCTGGGCCCAAGCGACCACGATGCCCCCATAAGCTCACCCGTCGGAGCAGGTAAGCCCAAGAACGTGCCCAGCGCAGGGTTCGAGACGTGCGCCCGCATGTTGCTGGGATCGGGCAGGGACGAGGGGGCGAAATCTGCCGAACGGGCTTCTTGATAGTCAGCTCCGGCAACGAGCATTCTGTGTGTGCCGGCGCCGTACCCGGCACGACGCGAAGGGGGCCCGGATGAGGCGCATGCCCTTGTTCCGGTGGGTGCTTGCACTCGGCCTGGCGCTGGTGGGCTTCTCACTGGTTCTGGCCCCGTCGGTGACGGATTTCCCTGATCTCCGGCAGATCGACCTGGACGTGGTCGACGAAAAGCCCGACGGGGAGTGCACGGTCCGGTGGACGGATCCCTTCGAGGACCGCGAGCGCGTGGAGCCGTACCGGTGTGATCCGGACCGGGAACCGATCCTGAAGGCACCGGACTACGACCCGGCCTCCGGTCTGGGCTGGGAAACCGGATTCGTGATCGCCAAGGGCCCCGACAGAGGTGAGCTGTACTCACTGGACGAGGACGTGCCCACCGAAACGGGCGGCATGCGTGGCGAACTCTCCGAAGCGACGGCGGCAGGCGGTCTGCTCCTGACGGCCGTCGGCATAGCAGGCGGCGGTTTCGGCGCACTGATGCGAGCGAGCGGTGTCAACCCAGCCGCCGTACACCGAGCACGTCGACTGCGGGACGCTGCTAACGCGGTGGCCGAAGACTATGAGCGGGCCTTGGAAGCGGTGCGCACCGCATGGGCTCCCCTGCGCCGGGAACTGGCTTCCGTGCCATTGGAATCCGCCCGACCCGGACCACAGACCACGGCCCTGGTCCTCGCCCTCCAGGTGCTCGTGGAGGCCGGGCCGCAGGCACGAAGCGCGGCAGAGGCGGGCAGAGAGCTGAGCTCACGTCTGGATCCGTTGTTGGCCGACGCGGCCCCCGCCCGCAAGTATCAGGACATGCTGCGCGCGGATCGAGACCAGCGTTGGGGGGCACAGTACGCCGTATCCGAACTGACCGAACTGGTGAAGGACACCGACCGGCAAAACAGCGCCCACGAATTCGCGCAGGCCTCGGTCGACCTCCTCCGTCGGCCGGACCCAGAACTAGGCGCGGTCTCCGCCTGGTCAGACCTCGAGGCCAGACCCGAGAAGTACCGCAGTCTCCTTGCCGAGATCGCACGATGACCCCGGACACGGCCTGGACGTCGTGCTGAACGACGGCCGATAGCAACACGCAGGCCGACGACAGCATCTACGACGACGGCGCGCAGTACGGAAGCACCCGCACTCACGGGCCTGTGCCGCCCGCTGTGCTGCCTCCGTGACAGCCGCATGGGTACCCGACCGGCGCTGACGTCGCCCCAGGGGGCGGGCGCGGCATCACACCCCAGGGTATTTCCTCCTGCGGGCTACGTGGCGGGAAGGGACTCGGTGAGGCGGTCCAGCCGCGTGTAGAGGGCCCGGACGAGTCGGGCGCGGTTCTGGGCGCGGCGGGCGGTGCACTCCAGCGGTGCGGACAAGCGGCCGTCGGCTTCGCGGAGGACGACTTCGGCGAGGGCGCCGCGGCCGTCGTTCTTCGGCAGGGCGGCGGCGTGGCGTCGGACGCCGGCGGCCACGGCGCGGGCGTGCCCGGTCAGTTGGAGGGCGATCCGTTCGTAGTCGCGGGGTTGGAGGTGCGGGTCCTTCCACGCGAGCACGGCGGTGACGAGCGCTCCGTCAGGGCGTCGACATGGGAGAGGTCCACCAGCCAGCTCCCCGCAGCTTCGGGTAGAACTTCCAGCGAGCCCCTGCCGGCCCTCGGGCGCTCACCGTGCGAATCGCGTGCGGAGTCCGTTCGATGGGTGCCATGCGGGGCGTTTTGGTCGGATCGGTGGCAGTCGGCGGTAGGGGAGTACGCAGGTGAGCGCTGGCAGTCGTGACAGGGTCGGCGTGTATGAAAAAATGCCGAGCAATTGTCAAAAGCTGTGGATCAGTAGCCGTTCACTATGACTCGTGGTGCAGGCGGATGAGCCCTTCGATAGAGCCCAGGCGGGCATGCAGGGTAGGGTCCTGGGCCGGAGTGGTGGTCAGCAAGAGCACCTGGGCCGCGGGGTGTTCGGGGGCGTAGAGGTCGTCTTCGCCGTCATCGCCGGGAATCGGGTTGGGCTGGATCTCGATCCGCCCGTCGGGACTGTCGGCGAGGTGGTAGATGCCCCGGTAGTCGCTCTCACGCTTGGTGAAGACCAGGCTGAGGCGGTCACTGACGAGCTGGACCAGCTCGCTGGCGGTGTGGGTGCTGGTTCCGTACGTGTGGTGGTCGGTCATCGTGGACAGAGTTTATGCCGCGAAGCTGGCGGGGCGTTCGACGAGATGGCCGCGTTCGAAGCAGGCTCAGGCCCGGACGAGAGCGACGAGGTGGGGTGCGTCCACGGCCCGCCACCGCTGCTGGGCGGACTCGACGAGCTTGAAGACCATAGCCAGGGCGGCGGTGCGGGAGCAAGCCCGGCGGGTGACCTTGGTCCGCAGCCGGACGGTGGAGAAGGTCGACTCAATGGGGTCGCACGATCTCACCATCGGCTACCCCATGCAGCGAGTACTTCCCGGACCTTGACTTCGTGATCGCACGGCGCGAAACCGTCAGGGCTGTCTTGTGGATCCGAGACACACCGCGTGACTCAACAACAACCACAGCAGCCGGCCTCTACCAACCGCTGCCCAGTCATGTACAGCGTCGGCTGTCGCCGAGCGTGTGGGACGAGTTCGAGGAGCAGCGCGACTTCTTCCGCCAGGGAAGCTCCCGCAGCCGCTTCCGGAGGCGAAACAGCACGTCCGCACGCCCCAGCCACGTTCCCGAGTCACTACTGGACGCTTTCAGCGCGCTGTTTGAACCGTCCGCGCCGGTAATTCAGCTCCCCTCGCAGCGCCCTCGTCAACAAGGTTCGCAACGGTGCCTACCAGAGCAACCCGATGCCGGCCCGGCTACAACTCCGAGGAAGAAGGCGTAGCCGCCGTCAAGGCGATGCCCAAGGCCGACCGACTGGACATTAAGGGCTACGTGGCGAGCTACCACGAGGCCGTCGCCGCCTACCAGGACCAGCTCGCCGAACAGCGAAAGAGGCGCGCCTTGGCCGCCGCCAAGAAGGCCACTGCGGAGAAGTGCCGCGGCTGGCTGCACGCCGTCGGCTGACCCGGCCGCTGGCCTCGTACGGACATGACGGTGCTGTACCTTCGGGCCCCCACGGTGTGGCGCCGCTTCACTGTGGTGCTGACGAAGGCGGAAACTGCTTCAGCCAGCTGACAAGCTCTGCTAGCTCGGTATGGAGGACATCACGATCGGCCCGCTCCACGGCACTCAAGAGCACTGGCACCACGATCTGGAGTGTTCGCCAGATCTCCTCACCCGTGTACTTATGCCTCTTGGGATCCTCGGATGCTAAGCGCAGCTGCTCCTCCAGCTGAGGCGTCAGCTTGCGGATCTTCCACAGCGCCCGAGGCAAGCCAGACTCAAAGGCCGAGGTCGATTCATGCCGTGGTGCTGGCACCCGCAGTCGCACTGCGTGGCCGTACGGTGTGGACAACCCGAGGAGAACCGCTGGTGGGCGAGATGGGTAGTTGCCGAAACGGCCGTCTTCTCCAGGCCGCTGTAGACCTTCCCGTTTGTTGCACCTGTGGCATAAGAAGCCTTCTCCGAACTACCGGTGCGATAGGGCTCGTTGGGGCCGGATCGCACCGCTTCAGTCCGTCGAGAACGCCTTCGTCTCCTGATGGAGCGGCGAGAAACACAAGTTGCGTGCTGACCAGGCCAGGGTGCTGACCGAGCGTTCGTGATGCGGAATGCTTTGGTCATGAGCGAAGAATCCAAGCGGCTGGCGAAAGCTCTCATCGAGTTCCGGGAAGCCGAGGGCATCTCCGTGAGGGAGCTCGCGCATCGCACCCAGTTGAGCCAGGCGACCATCAGGCTCCACGAGAGCGATCGCGGACGCCCGCCCGTCCCCATCGCGGCCCGCCGTTTCGAGGAAGTACTCGGCTGGGCAGCGGGCAGCATCCCGACCGATTCGAGCGAGACGACGGACCTCGAGCTTCCACCGGACTCCGGCGCTGGCACTGGGTAGTCCGAGAGATCAGGTGGTTAGAGGGTGCTGGACCGCCCGGCGATCTGACCGAAGGTGGGCAGGCCCAGGTGGATCACCGAGGGTTTGAGTGCGGCATCGAGCTGGGCCAGCTTCTCCTCGGCGCCGGCCAGGCTGATCTCCAGGCCCTCGACCTCACCGAGCCAGCCATCACGATGAGCTTCGGCGATCCGATCGAGTAGGTTGTCGCGGATCTCGATCAGACGGTCTCGTTGGGACGGCTCCGGCCGGAGGAGCGAACATCGCACGCAAGCGTGCTCATGGATGCACGACGTTCCGAAGGAGCGAGCGCAGGTTCCCAGAGAGAGCTTGCGCTTCTCGAAGTGGGCGAGAAAGGCGTCCCACTCCTCGTTCGTCGGGGTCCGGTATTCCTCGCTGGGACGAAGGGATCGGCGACGGGCGATGAATGCGCGGTGTCCTTCGATGGCGTCCGTCGGGTAGATGGCTAATGGTGGAGTCGGGTATTGGAACTCTGGGAATACCCTGGCTCAGGAGCAGTTCCTGGTGTCGTTGAGCGCTTCAGTTGCCCCTGGAGGCGATAGTTGGCCAGCCTGGTGCTCAGTCGCTGGGCGACAGAATCGTGAGGGTCACAGTCTTTGAGCGACGAAGACGAACTCCTTGCCCGGACGATCGGGAGCGTCTCGGACCTCTCGTAGCAGGTAGCCCTGCGCGATCAGATCGTCCTCGACCTCCTGACGTTCCCGGAATCTGAGGGTCGAATCGGACATGAGGTGCTGCCCGTCCGCAGTGAACACGTAGTTCCACCGAAACGTCACGAGGGGTTGGTTCACTTCGACCAGCTCAACCCAGCTTTCGACCGCGCCGGCTCCCGAGATCTCCGTGACTCGGTGCGATGCTGAGCGGTTCCATGACTCCCAGGCGCGTGCAGCCGGGTTCCTGGTCTCGAACACCAGATGCCCACCGGGCCGCAGGGCCCTATGAGCCCCCTTCAGCGTCTGCTGCCATGCCACCGGGGCGACGATCGCCTGCGCGACGTTAGCCGTCATCGTGGCGAGATCCACCATCAGAGGCGGAAGAACTGCCGCGTCACCGCAGATCCAGCGGACGAGATCGCTGCCCGATTTTCCCCTCGCCACGTCGATGGAGGCTTGGGCGGGATCGACGCCGACGACCTCGATCCCGCGATCGGCTAGCAGGAGTGCGAACACGCCAGTACCGCAGCCGATATCCAAAACCCGCTTCGCGTCAAGTTGCTGGGCGAGGACGAGATAGGCGTGGAGGTCAGTGCGATCTGGATCAAGAGGGTCGTAGATCGTTGCCAGCCGTGGATGCCCGAAGATCTCATCAGCCATGCGCCCGAAGGTATAGGCAGTGTTCAGTCGGCTGCCGCTCAATTTGGCGGCGCGCGAACCGCTGTATGGGCGGCCGCAGGCCAACTGAGGCCCTCGCCCTGGCCGGCTGAAGCCGTCAGTCACGGTTCCGGCGGCTGACCTCGGCTGCGTAGGCGCCCCAGTCTCCGGCGGCGGCTCGCTGCCATTTGACGGCGACGGTGATGTCGATGCCGAGGGTGCGGGCAAGGACCGCGGCGGGCAGTTCGGTGGCGAGCTGGAACAGCGCGGTCGAGCGGGCCTCCGCGAGCCGGATGCCGAGTTTGCGGAGCCGTTCGCCCATGGCCCAGGCACTGATCGGGCGGCCGCGCTGGCCTCCGGGGAAGAGCCAGGTCGAATCTGTCCGGGCGAGGACGGCATGGCTGCGGCGAACCTCGACCTGCTGGAGGGCCAGTTCAGCGACGGGTGCGGGAAGCTCGACCGGGACGGCGCCGAGGCGGATGCGGACGCCTGCGTCTGTCTTCTCGATGTGGTCGACGGTGAGCCGGGAGATCGCTGCGGGCCACTGGGCATAGAGGAGCAACAGCGGGCCGGCGAGGCGATCTTCGGGCTTGAGGGTGGCATCATGCAGCAAGTGTCGGGCGGTGGCCCAGCGGGCTTCGTCGTCCATCGGCTGCGAGGGGCCGTTCCATCGCTCGGCCGGGTAGCTGAGATCGCGGGCGATCTTCTGGGATAGGGCCCAGCGCACGAAGTGGCCTGCCTCCTGCCGAAGACGGGCGTCCTCGCTGGTCATCCAACGTTCGAGGTCAGTTTGCCGACAGGTGGCAAGGGCCAAGTTCTGGCCTTCGAGCCAGTTCAGGAGATAGACGCCCGCCCGCAGATGCTACCGGGCAACCTGGAGCTGGTAATACGTGATCTCCTTGCCGCGGCTGCGACGGCGAAGCCGGCGCAGGAGGTGCCAAGTTGCGTACCGGTGCAGGATTCTTCGTCCCTCGGTGGTCGCGTGGGAGGCGACCAGGTTCTTCACGTGCCGTTCGAGGCGGACCATCTGCTCGTCCCGTTGAGGCAGGGTGCTGGTGGCGACGAGGACGCTTCGGATGTGCTCGACGACCTTGCCTTCCGGGAGTTCGTCCAGGGCTTTGTGGGTGAGGGGGCGGCGGCCGGAGCCGAGATCGGACAGAACGGTGGAGACGATGCCTTTGGAGAGCCAGCTCATCGCGGTGGCCGCGCGTTCGGTGCTGGCGAGGGCGTCGTGGAGGGGCTGCAGCTTCGAGGGTATGGAGCCGGTGTCATCGGCGAAGAGCTCGTGGAGCCGCTGTTTGAGGGTGCAGCGGGGGCACGGACCAGGTGCGTGTAGCCGTTCGGCTCGTCCGCAAGCGGGACATGGGCGCCAGAGCTCGGCGTCCGGGGTGGTGCAGGGGAAAAAGAACAAGCTGAAAGAGCGTTCTGTCCTGCCGAGGTTGTTTGGTTCGATGTTCAGGTGTCGCGCCAGTTCAGGGTGGATTCGCGAGTGAGTCTCCGGCTTATGAGGTCGATGATCGC
>NZ_JBITIB010000065.1:0-1870 GCF_044458565.1 Streptomyces sp. NPDC050433
GTTCGTTGTCTCAGAACTAACACAGTGGACGCGAGCAACTGAGGACAAGCCCTCGGCCTATTAGTACCGGTCAACTCCACACCTCACAGTGCTTCCATATCCGGCCTATCAACCCAGTCGTCTACTGGGAGCCTTACCCCATCAAGTGGGTGGGAGCCCTCATCTCGAAGCAGGCTTCCCGCTTAGATGCTTTCAGCGGTTATCCCTCCCGAACGTAGCCAACCAGCCATGCCCTTGGCAGAACAACTGGCACACCAGAGGTTCGTCCGTCCCGGTCCTCTCGTACTAGGGACAGCCCTTCTCAAGACTCCTACGCGCGCAGCGGATAGGGACCGAACTGTCTCACGACGTTCTAAACCCAGCTCGCGTACCGCTTTAATGGGCGAACAGCCCAACCCTTGGGACCGACTCCAGCCCCAGGATGCGACGAGCCGACATCGAGGTGCCAAACCATCCCGTCGATATGGACTCTTGGGGAAGATCAGCCTGTTATCCCCGGGGTACCTTTTATCCGTTGAGCGACGGCGCTTCCACAAGCCACCGCCGGATCACTAGTCCCGACTTTCGTCCCTGCTCGACCCGTCGGTCTCACAGTCAAGCTCCCTTGTGCACTTACACTCAACACCTGATTACCAACCAGGCTGAGGGAACCTTTGGGCGCCTCCGTTACTCTTTAGGAGGCAACCGCCCCAGTTAAACTACCCATCAGACACTGTCCCTGATCCGGATCACGGACCCAGGTTAGACATCCAGCACGACCAGAGTGGTATTTCAACGACGACTCCACCTGAACTGGCGTCCAAGCTTCACAGTCTCCCACCTATCCTACACAAGCCGAACCGAACACCAATATCAAACTGTAGTAAAGGTCCCGGGGTCTTTCCGTCCTGCTGCGCGAAACGAGCATCTTTACTCGTAATGCAATTTCACCGGGCCTATGGTTGAGACAGTCGAGAAGTCGTTACGCCATTCGTGCAGGTCGGAACTTACCCGACAAGGAATTTCGCTACCTTAGGATGGTTATAGTTACCACCGCCGTTTACTGGCGCTTAAGTTCTCAGCTTCGCCACACCGAAATATGACTAACCGGTCCCCTTAACGTTCCAGCACCGGGCAGGCGTCAGTCCGTATACATCGCCTTACGGCTTCGCACGGACCTGTGTTTTTAGTAAACAGTCGCTTCTCGCTGGTCTCTGCGGCCACCCCCAGCTCAGAGTGCAAGACTCGTCACCAGAAATGGCCCCCCTTCTCCCGAAGTTACGGGGGCATTTTGCCGAGTTCCTTAACCATAGTTCACCCGAACGCCTCGGTATTCTCTACCTGACCACCTGAGTCGGTTTAGGGTACGGGCCGCCATGAAACTCGCTAGAGGCTTTTCTCGACAGCATAGGATCATCCACTTCACCACAATCGGCTCGGCATCAGGTCTCAGACTTATATGCACGACGGATTTACCTACCGTGCGCCCTACACCCTTACCCCGGGACAACCACCGCCCGGGCTGGACTACCTTCCTGCGTCACCCCATCGCTTGCCTACTACCACCTCGGGTCAACGGCTCCACCACTTTCCATTCCCCGAAGGGTCCGGAACGGCTTCACGGTCTTAGCATTAATGGATTCAACACTGGGCGTTTCAAAGCGGGTACCGGAATATCAACCGGTTGTCCATCGACTACGCCTGTCGGCCTCGCCTTAGGTCCCGACTTACCCTGGGCAGATCAGCTTGACCCAGGAACCCTTAGTCAATCGGCGCACACGTTTCCCACGTGTGTATCGCTACTCATGCCTGCATTCTCACTCGTGAACCATCCACCACTGCCTTCCGGCGCGGCTTCACCCGGCACACGACGCTCCCCTACCCATCCCAC
>NZ_JBITIB010000065.1:1963-3290 GCF_044458565.1 Streptomyces sp. NPDC050433
TATGGAATGACACGACTTCGGCGGTACGCTTGAGCCCCGCTACATTGTCGGCGCGGAATCACTTGACCAGTGAGCTATTACGCACTCTTTCAAGGATGGCTGCTTCTAAGCCAACCTCCTGGTTGTCTCTGCGACTCCACATCCTTTCCCACTTAGCGTACGCTTAGGGGCCTTAGTCGATGCTCTGGGCTGTTTCCCTCTCGACCATGGAGCTTATCCCCCACAGTCTCACTGCCGCGCTCTCACTTACCGGCATTCGGAGTTTGGCTAAGGTCAGTAACCCGGTAGGGCCCATCGCCTATCCAGTGCTCTACCTCCGGCAAGAAACACACGACGCTGCACCTAAATGCATTTCGGGGAGAACCAGCTATCACGGAGTTTGATTGGCCTTTCACCCCTAACCACAGGTCATCCCCCAGGTTTTCAACCCTGGTGGGTTCGGTCCTCCACGACCTCTTACAGCCGCTTCAACCTGCCCATGGCTAGATCACTCCGCTTCGGGTCTTGAGCGCGCTACTAAAACGCCCTATTCGGACTCGCTTTCGCTACGGCTTCCCCACACGGGTTAACCTCGCAACACACCGCAAACTCGCAGGCTCATTCTTCAAAAGGCACGCAGTCACGACTGACAGCACAAGTGCTGCCAGCGACGCTCCCACGGCTTGTAGGCACACGGTTTCAGGTACTATTTCACTCCGCTCCCGCGGTACTTTTCACCATTCCCTCACGGTACTATCCGCTATCGGTCACCAGGGAATATTTAGGCTTAGCGGGTGGTCCCGCCAGATTCACACGGGATTTCTCGGGCCCCGTGCTACTTGGGTGTCTCTCAAACGAGCCGTTAATGTTTCAGCTACGGGGGTCTTACCCTCTACGCCGGACCTTTCGCATGTCCTTCGCCTACACCAACGGTTTCTGACTCGTCCTGTCGCCGGCAGACGACAGAAAAGAGATCCCACAACCCCGCACGCGCAACCCCTGCCGGGTATCACACACATACGGTTTGGCCTCATCCGGTTTCGCTCGCCACTACTCCCGGAATCACGGTTGTTTTCTCTTCCTGAGGGTACTGAGATGTTTCACTTCCCCTCGTTCCCTCCACACTGCCTATGTGTTCAGCAGCGGGTGACAGCCCATGACGACTGCCGGGTTTCCCCATTCGGACACCCCCGGATCAAAGCTCGGTTGACAGCTCCCCGGGGCCTATCGCGGCCTCCCACGTCCTTCATCGGTTCCTGGTGCCAAGGCATCCACCGTGCGCCCTTAAAAACTTGGCCACAGATGCTCGCGTCCACTGTGCAGTTCTCAAACAACGACCAACCACCCG
>NZ_JBITIB010000066.1:0-1182 GCF_044458565.1 Streptomyces sp. NPDC050433
TCGCCGTGTTCGAGGCGGATGACCGCTTCCTGGGCGCGTTCCTTGTCCTTGAGGGCTTCGAAGGCGCCGTCGTTGAAGATGTTGCAGTTCTGGTAGATCTCGACGAGTGCGGTGCCGGGGTGGTCGGCGGCTTGGCGCAGGACGCTGGTGAGGTGTTTGCGGTCGGAGTCGACGGTGCGGGCGACGAACGATGCCTCGGCTCCGATCGCGAGTGATACGGGGTTGAAGGGCGCGTCGAGTGAGCCCATCGGTGTTGATTTGGTGATTTTGCCGGTCTCGGAGGTGGGGGAGTACTGGCCTTTGGTGAGTCCGTAGATGCGGTTGTTGAAGAGGAGGATTTTGAGGTTGACGTTGCGGCGGAGGGCGTGGATGAGGTGGTTGCCGCCGATGGAGAGGGCGTCGCCGTCGCCGGTGACGACCCAGACGGACAGGTCGCGGCGGGAGGTGGCGAGTCCGGTGGCGATGGCGGGGGCGCGTCCGTGGATGGAGTGCATGCCGTAGGTGTTCATGTAGTAGGGGAAGCGGCTGGAGCAGCCGATCCCGGACACGAACACGATGTTTTCTTTGGCGAGTCCGAGGTCGGGCATGAAGCCCTGGACGGCGGCGAGGACGGCGTAGTCGCCGCAGCCGGGGCACCAGCGGACTTCCTGGTCGGACTTGAAGTCTTTCATGGACTGCTTGGCCTCGGCCTTGGGGACGAGGGAAAGCAGCTCGTTGACCTCAGGCATCGATGGCCTCCTTGAGAGCCGTGGCGAGCTGTTCGGCCTTGAACGGCATGCCGTTGACCTGGTTGTAGGAGTGCGCGTCGATGAGGTATTTCGCCCGCAGGAGTGTGGCGAGCTGGCCGAGGTTCATCTCCGGTACCACGACCTTGTCGTACCGCTTCAGGACCTCGCCCAGATTCTTGGGGAAGGGGTTGATGTGACGCAGATGCGCCTGCGCGATCGGGTGGCCGTTTCTGCGCAGGCGGCGGACGGCGGCGGTGACGGGGCCGTAGGTGGAGCCCCACCCGAGGACGAGGGTGCGCGCACTGTCGGGGTCGTCCACGGCCAGGTCGGGGACGGTGATGCCGTCGATCTTGGCCTGGCGGGTGCGGACCATGAAGTCGTGGTTGGCCGGGTCGTAGGAGATGTTGCCGGTGCCGTCCTGCTTCTCGATACCGCCGATACGGTGTTCGAGTCC
>NZ_JBITIB010000066.1:1276-2541 GCF_044458565.1 Streptomyces sp. NPDC050433
AGGTCGGGGAGTTCGTCGGCTTCCGGGATCCGCCAGGGCTCGGAGCCGTTGGCGAGATACCCGTCGGACAGCAGGAACACCGGGGTGCGGTAGGTGACCGCGATCCGGGCCGCCTCCAGCGCCGCGTCGAAACAGTCCGCCGGAGTCCGCGGCGCCACGATCGGGACGGGTGCTTCGCCGTTGCGGCCGTACATCGCCTGGAGCAGATCCGCCTGCTCGGTCTTGGTCGGCAGCCCGGTCGAGGGACCGCCGCGCTGGATCGCCACCACCAGCAGCGGCAGCTCCAGCGACACCGCCAAACCGATCGTCTCCGACTTCAGCGCCACACCCGGCCCCGACGTCGTCGTCACCGCGAGGGAACCACCGAAAGAGGCGCCGAGCGCCGCACCGATCGCGGCGATCTCGTCCTCCGCCTGGAAGGTCCGCACACCGAAGTTCTTGTGACGCGACAGCTCATGCAGGATGTCGGACGCCGGAGTGATCGGGTACGACCCCAGATACAACGGCAGATCCGCCTGCCGGGACGCGGCCACAAGCCCGTACGACAACGCCAGATTCCCCGAGATGTTCCGGTACGTACCCGCCGGGAACGCCGCAGTCGCCGGAGCGACCTCATACGACACGGCGAAGTCCTCGGTCGTCTCACCGAAATTCCAGCCCGCCCTGAACGCCGCCACATTCGCCTCGGCGATACTCGGCCTCTTCGCGAACTTCGCCCGCAAAAACGCCTCAGTGCCCTCCGTGGGGCGGTGATACATCCACGACAGCAGACCCAGCGCGAACATGTTCTTCGAACGCTCGGCCTCCTTCCGCGACAGACCGAACTCCTTCAGCGCCTCGATCGTCAGCGTCGTCAGCGGCACCGGATGCACCTGATACGCCTGAAGCGACCCGTCCTCCAGCGGCGACGTAACGTAGCCGACCTTCGCCATCGGACGCTTCGTGAACTCGTCCGTGTTCACGATGATGTCCGCACCACGCGGCACATCACCGATGTTCGCCTTCAGCGCCGCCGGATTCATCGCGACCAGCACATTCGGCGCATCACCGGGAGTCAGGATGTCGTGGTCCGCGAAATGCAGCTGGAACGAGGACACACCCGGCAACGTCCCGGCAGGCGCCCGGATCTCCGCGGGGAAGTTCGGCAGCGTCGACAAATCGTTCCCGAACGACGCCGTCTCCGACGTGAACCGGTCACCCGTCAGCTGCATACCGTCACCGGAATCACCCGCGAAACGGATGACCACCCGATCCAGACGACGGAC
>NZ_JBITIB010000067.1:0-2518 GCF_044458565.1 Streptomyces sp. NPDC050433
ATCTGGTCCCGCTACCGACGACGCCACCAAGCCATCGCCAGACGCTGCCACTACGCGCGCCGAACCGCTGGTCACGAACTGCCGTAATATGACGGGCCGTCAGCTCGCTACACTCAGAAAGAGGCACCTGACCAGCCACGATAGCGATCTACCGCTGGAGTAAATACTCCAGCCGTAGATCGTGATCTTCATGTCTGACTCGCGGCTTGTCTCCGGTAATGGCTGGCCTGGGCTCGGGCCTGGTGGCGACGTCGCCAGGCGGACCAGGCGAGCCGGTGGGCTACCTCGCGCACGGGCCGGACGACCAAGGCGATGAACAGTCGCTGGATCTCGTTGCAGGTGAGCGGGATGAGCGCGTCAGGTGCGGGGTGCCGGGCATGTTCGTCGGCACGGACAACGGCGAGGAAGGCGTGAGCGAGCATGGCCAGGGTGACCCAGCGGGACCAGGAGGTGTAGCGGCGGACTTGGTGCTCGTCGAGTCCCGCCAGGCCCTTTCCGGACTGGAAGGTCTCCTCCACCCGCCACCTTGATCCAGCGACGCGGACCAGGGCGATCAGGGGTACGGGGGCGGGTGAGAAGCAGCGGTAGTAGGCGAGTTCACCGGTGGTGCGGTTGCGGCGGATCAACAGCTGGCGGCTTCCGGGTCGGGGTTCGGCCAGGTCGATGACAGCCCAGTCGTAGAAGCGGTGCCCCTTGGCGCCGGCCCCTGCCGACAGCTTCTGCCAGGCCCGCTTGGGCACCTTCGCGGCCAGGGCGTCCACGCGGAACTTCCCGGCACCGGTGGTGACTTCAGCCGAGCAGGCGACGGCAAGCACGTAGCCGGTACCGCGTTCTTCCAGCGCGGACCGCAGCTTCGGGTTGCCGCCATAGACCTCGTCGCCTGCGACCCAGCCCACGTGGTGACCGGCGTCGAGGAACCGGCCGATCATGCGGGCGGCAAGTTCCGGCTTGGTCGCAAAGACGGTGTCCTCGCCCAGGCCGGCGGCTCGGCAGCGGTCTGGGTCGTACGTCCACGAGCGCGGGATGTACAGCTCGCGGTCCACCGCTGCGTGCCCGCGGCGGCCCGCGTAGACGAGGTAAACCGCGACCTGCGCGTTCTCGATCCTCCCGGCCGTGCCGGTGTACTGGCGCTGGACACCGACGGTATGCGTCCCCTTCTTCACGTCCCCGGTCTCGTCGACCACCAGCACCGCATCCTCGTCGTGTAGATGCTCCAGCACATACTCACGCACGTCATCACGCACGCGGTCGGCATCCCACTTGGCCCTACCGAGCAGGTGCTGCATGCCGTCCGGACTTGCCTCCCCGGCCCACTCGGCAATCGACCAGCAGTTCTTGCGTGGCAGGTCCGACAGCAGCCCGAGCACCAAGTCCCGTACCCGGCGACGCGGCTCAACCCGCGCGAACCGGCCCGCTATCTGGCCCATCAGGGCCTCGAACGCCTTCTGCCAGCGGGCAGGGTCTACGCTGTGGCTCGCGGCCACCGCACTATCTTGAAGAGTCCACACACCTCACCAAGATCACGCGGTGGCCGTCCTGTTCCCGCGCCGAACGACGGGATCACGGAGTCAATGCTGGTACTGGGGCCTTGGACCCGATGGATCCTGAGCTGAAGAGTGCCGGAGACCGGCAATGCGCAGGGGGCCGTCGCGCATGCATGCTGATGTCTGCCGACAGAACCGGGGGCGTCAGTGGAAGCATCTACAACCCGCAGCATGACGCGTGCACGCATGGGTTCGTGCCTGGCGGTGACGGTCCTCCTGCTGCCTCTCGGCGGCTACGGGCTGGCCAGGATGGGGGTAGCCCCCGAAGGCACACCGATCGTGCTCGGCCTGCTGTCCGCGATCGCCAGCTTCGTCGTCCTACCCTCACTGTGCGAGGAGCGGGTCCCGTTCCGGCACTCATCGTCGCACCTGACTGCGCACACCCTGACCGGCGAACGGTCCGTCAACCTCAACCGGATCACCACAGTCCGGCTACTGACGACCTTCTCGTATGGCAGCGCGTACCGGACCCTGCTGGTGCGCGACGCCCACGGCGTGCGCCTGGGTATCACGACCGAGAGAAGCCGCAGGAAGCTGCGCCGCGCGATCGAGAAGGCGGACGCGAACGACGCGCGAGGCGCCCCCAATCCCCGTGTGAGCCGTGCGGCCCGGGCACATCTGGGCCTTGCCTCAAGGCGAGGGCTCGTCGTCCACACGGTTCTCGCCTTTCTGTTTCTGACGGTGTCCGGGAGCCTGTACGTGGTTGCTGTACTCCGACTCGGCGGGCAGTAATCCTTCCATGCAATGACTGATGAGCCCGTTACAGCCACTACGACGACTCACTCGTGATCACGATCTACGGCTGGAGTATTTACTCCAGCGGTAGTTCGCTATCGTGGCTGGTCAGGTGCCTCTTTCTGAGTGTAGCGAGCTGACGGACCGTCATATTACGGCAGTTCGTGACCAGCGGTTCGGCGCGCGTAGTGGCAGCGTCTGGCGATGGCTTGGTGGCGTCGTCGGTAGCGGGACCAGAT
>NZ_JBITIB010000068.1:0-2198 GCF_044458565.1 Streptomyces sp. NPDC050433
GCCTTGAAGCTGCGGAGTCGTAGGGAGTTGCCGACGACGAAGACGGAGGAGAAGGCCATGGCGGCGCCGGCGATCATGGGGTTGAGGAGTCCTGCGGCTGCGAGGGGGAGTGCGGCGACGTTGTAGCCGAAGGCCCAGAAGAGGTTGCTTTTGATGGTGCCGAGGGTGCGGCGGGAGAGGCGGATGGCGTCGGCCGCGGCGCGGAGGTCGCCGGTGACGAGGGTGAGGTCGCCGGCTTCGATGGCGGCGTCGGTGCCGGTGCCCATGGCGAGGCCGAGGTCGGCCTGGGCGAGGGCGGCGGCGTCGTTGACGCCGTCGCCGACCATCGCGACGGTCCTGCCTTCGGCCTGGAGGCGTTTGACGACGTCGACCTTGTCCTCGGGCATGACTTCGGCGATGACCTGGGTGATGCCGACGTCTCTGGCGACGGCTTCGGCGACGGTTTTGTTGTCGCCGGTGAGCAGGACGGGGGTCAGGCCCAGGGCGCGCAGGCGGCGGACGGCTTCGGTGCTGGTGTCCTTGACGGCGTCGGCGACCTCCAGGATGCCGCGTGCCTGGCCGTCCCAGGCGACGGCGACGACGGTGCGGCCTTCTGTCTCCGCCTCCTGCTTGCGGTGCTCGAGGTCCTGGGGGAGGTGGATCTCCCATTCGGCGAGGAGCCTGGTGCGGCCGACGAGGACGGCGTGGCCTTCGACGATGCCCTGGACGCCGAGGCCGGCGATGTTCGCGAAGTCCTCGGGGGTGGGCAGGGGGCCGGTCTTCTCGGTGGCTCCGGTGGCGACGGCGCGGGCGATGGGGTGTTCGGAGGCGTGTTCCAGCGCTCCTGCCAGGCGCAGGAGTTCGCTCTCGTTCGTGGTGTCGGTGGTGTGTGCGGCCAGGAGGGTCATCCTGCCGGTGGTGACGGTGCCGGTCTTGTCGAGGACGATGGTGTCCGCTTTGCGGGTTGATTCGAGGACTTCGGGGCCCTTGATGAGGATGCCGAGCTGGGCGCCGCGTCCGGTGCCGACCATGAGGGCGGTGGGGGTGGCCAGGCCCAGGGCGCAGGGGCAGGCGATGATCAGGACGGCGACGGCGGCGGTGAACGCGGCGGTGAGGCCGGCCCCGTTGCCGAGCCAGAAGCCGAGGGTGCCCAGGGCGAGGGCGATGACGACGGGGACGAACACGGCGGAGATCCGGTCGGCCAGGCGCTGGGCGGCGGCCTTGCCGTTCTGGGCGTCCTCGACCATGCGGGCCATGCGGGCGAGCTGGGTGTCGGAGCCGACGCGGGTGGCCGTGACGACCAGCCGGCCCCCGGCGTTGAGGGTCGCGCCGGTGACGCTGTCGCCGGGGGCGACCTCCACCGGCACGGACTCACCGGTCAGCATCGAGGCGTCGACCGCGGAGGTGCCCTCGGCCACGGTGCCGTCGGTGGCGATCTTCTCGCCGGGCCTCACGACGAACCGGTCACCGGCCGCCAGCTCAGCGGTGGGCACCCGCACCTCGCCCCCGTCACGCAGGACGGTGACCTCCTTCGCGCCCAGCTCCATCAGCGCCCGCAGCGCGGCACCGGCCTTGCGCTTGGCACGCGCCTCGAAGTACCGGCCGGCCAGGATGAACGCGGTGACACCCGCCGCCGCCTCCAGATAGATGTTCCCCGACCCGTCAGTGCGCGCGATCGTCAGCTCGAACGGATGCGTCATCCCCGGCGTGCCGGCCGTTCCGAAGAACAGCGCCCACAGCGACCACAGGAACGCCGCCGACGTTCCCACCGAGATCAGCGTGTCCATCGTCGCCGCACCGTGGCGGGCATTGGTCCACGCCGCACGGTGGAACGGCCACGCCGCGTACGTCACCACCGGCGCGGCCAGCGTCAGCGACAGCCACTGCCAGTACTCGATCTGCAGAGCCGGCACCATCGCCATCGCGATCACCGGCACCGACAGAACAACCGCCGTGACCAACCGCTGCCGCAACGGCCGGAGTTCATCGCTCTCCGCGCTCTCCCGCCGGTCCTCGCCCGTCCCCGACGAGGCACCGCCGCCCGCCGCACGCGGCGGGGGCGGCTCGGCGGCCGTATACCCCGTCGCCTCGACCGTCGCGATCAGATCCCCGACGGACACCGCCTCGCCCTGATAACTGACCCTGGCCTTCTCCGTCGCGTAATTGACGGTCGCCTCGACACCGTCCATACGATTCAGCTTCTTCTCGATACGAGCCGC
>NZ_JBITIB010000069.1:0-1769 GCF_044458565.1 Streptomyces sp. NPDC050433
GGATGCTGTTGGTTTATTCGGCCCGCTGCGTGACGTCGGTCCCCATGACCCGGTTGTGGTCATGGGGACCGACGTTGTTTTGTGGGGTGGGTGTCGATGTCGATGCAGCCGAAGGGGCCGGGGGCCATTCCGGCGGAGACGGTGCGGGTGGCCCGGGCCGCGTTCCCGAAGGGGAGCCTGGCGATCCGGGTCCGGGACGAGCTGGGGCCGATGTTCCGCGACGAGGACTTCTCGGATCTGTTCGCCTCACGAGGCCGGCCCGCCTGGTCACCTGCCGGGCTGGCGCTGGTGTCGGTGTTGCAGTTCGTGGAGGGGCTGACCGACCGCCAGGCCGCGGAGGCGGTGCGGGCACGGATCGACTTCAAGTACGCACTCGGGCTCCAACTCGACGATCCCGGCTTCGACTTCTCGGTGTTGTCGGAGTTCCGGGACCGGTTGGCCGGGGCGGACGGTGGGCGGCGGGTGCTGGATGGTGTGCTGGCCGCCGCCCGGGAGAAGGGGTTGCTCAAGAGCGCGGGCCGGGCCCGCACGGACGCCACGCATGTGCTCTCGGCGGCCCGTGATCTGTGCTGGCTGGAGCAGGTGGCCGAGACACTGCGGGCGGCGTTGAACGCGCTCGCTCAGGCTGCCCCGGAATGGTTGTCCGAGATCGCGGAGCCGGACTGGTTCAGGCATTACGCCACCCGGGCCGAGGACTCCCGGTTCCCCAAGGCCCGCGCGAAGCGGGACGAGGTGGGGCTGCGGATCGGCCGGGACGGGACACACCTGCTGGAAGCCGTCTTCGGCGTCGGCGCCCCCGCGGCACTCCGCTCGCTGGATGAGGTCGAGGTTCTGCGCCAGGTCTGGGTCCAGCACTTCCACCGGGTGGACGGCGAGGTGAAGCGGCGGGGCCCAAAAGACCGGCCGCCGGGCGCGGCGCGCCTGGTCAGCCCTTATGACCCCGACGCCCGTGTCGGCGTCAAACGAGCCACCATGTGGGACGGATACAAGGTCCATCTCACCGAGACCTGCGGCGAGATCAACGCTCCGAACCTGATCACCAACGTGGCCACCACGGTGGCGACTGTCGCGGACAGCGCGATGAACGAGGAGATCCACACCTCCCTCGCCGTCCGCGACTGCCTGCCCGCCGAGCACTGGGTGGATGCCGGATATCCCACCGCCGCCCATGTCCTCGCCGCCCGCGACCGCCATGGTGTCGAACTGCGCGGGCCGCTGGTCAAGAACACCTCGTCCCAGGCCAAGGGCGCTTTCACGCTGGACGCGTTCACCGTCGACTGGAAAACCCAGCAGGTGACCTGCCCCGGCGGTGTCACCGCCACGGACTGGTACCCCCGCAACGATTCCAAGGGCCTGCCCGTCATCCGCGTCAGGTTCCCCGCCAGCCGCTGCGGCCCCTGCCCCCACCTGCGGGACTGCGTCAGCTCAGCCACCGGCCGCCGCCGGGAACTCATGCTGCGGCAACAGCAGACCGAGCACGATGCCATCCGCAGTATCCGCGCCGAGCAGCAGAACGACGCCTGGAAAGAGCGCTACAAGATCCGGGCCGGCGTCGAGGGCACCATCTCCCAAGCAGTAGGGCGCTGCGGCCTGCGCAGATCCCGCTACCGCGGCCTCGCGAAGACCAGCCTTCAGCACCAGTTCACCGGGGCCGCGATCAACTTCGCCCGCATCGACGCCCACCTCGCCGGCACACCCCGAGCCCGCACCCGCACCAGCCACTTCGCAGCGCTGTGCCCCGCCGAGCTAACGCTCGACGGGGCACAAGC
>NZ_JBITIB010000070.1:0-1435 GCF_044458565.1 Streptomyces sp. NPDC050433
CCAATGCCGGTGATTTTAGGTTGTTGCTGGTCGGGTGGTGATCGTTGCTGGGGCTGGTGGTGGCCAGTTGCGGTGTTCGGCTCGTTTGAGGGGCCAGTTGGACATCTTGCGTTTGATCACGCGGGGGCAGGTCCGGTGGCGTCGGGTGGGCAGGAGGCGTTCGGCGATCTCAGCAAGGGTGCGGGTCAGTGCCCGTGTGAGTCTGCCGGGGGGAAAACGCCGCCTGGGCGGGGACCTGGCGGCGCACGATCCGCAGGGACCGGGTGAAGGACATGCGGTCGGGGTCGAGACCGTGGTCGAGGGCGGCCTGGTGCATCAGCTGCCGGATGGCGTGGTGAATGAGGAGGAACCCGTAGATCTCCTGTTCCACGCCCCACGGGTACTTCGAACGAAGGAGGAGTTTCGGGCCGCGCTGGTGGGTTTTGATCTCGTCCAGCGTGGTCTCGATCTCCCACCGCTGGGCATAGAGCGCGGCCAGCTCCCGGGCGGGTGCCTGCCGGGGGTCGAGCAGGGTGGTCAGCAGGCGGTAGACAGCGGCGTCGCCGCTGTGGGCGAGGGTGTACTCGATCACGCGGACGGTCACCGGGTTGCGGCGGCTCCTGCGGTCCTTCTCGGCGTGGACCGTGCTCAGGTAGGAGCCGTCGGTCAGGACCTCCATGACGGGCAGGGCGGCGCTCTTGCGCATCCGCCACAGCAGGTCCGCGCCGCTCGCCCGGGCCGCCTGCCACAGCTCGAACCCGTAAAAGCCCCGGTCGGCCAGCAGCAGCATCCCCGCCCGGAGCTCGGTGAGCAGCTGCCGCGACAGCACCGGCTCACTCACCGACAGCGGCCCGATGGCCGCGCCGAACACCGCGTGCGTCCCGCACTCCGCCAGAGCCACCACTCTGGCCTGCGGGAACGCGCCGACCCCCCGCCCGGACCCCGGGCGGCCGAAGAAGCCGTCGTTGGCCGCGGTGTCCGCCAGGTCCAGGGTGGTGCCGTCCACCGCCACCAGACGCCACTGCCGGTACCAGGCACCCGCCGTCCCGGGCACCGCCACCGGCCGGCACACCCGCCCGAACAGCACCTTCAACGGCTCCGGGCCCAGACGCCGACGCGCCCGCCCGATCGCGGCGGTCGTCGGCACACGCCACGACCGCCCCCGGTTCCCCAGCCCCTCACCCAGCAGACGCGCGACCTCCTCATACGGCTGCCCGAAGAACAGGCACATCGCCAGCACGAAGTACACGACCACCCGGGCGGGCAGCAGCCGACTGCGCTGCTCGACCCGCCCGGTCTCCGCGATCACCTCATCGACCAACTCCGGCGGAAACGCCCGCGTCAGCACCCCGATCGCAATCCGGTCCGACAACCGCTCACCCGCAGGCGACTTGACCTGCCCCACCCTCGCCACACCACAACCAACGAGAAAGAAAGGCCAAAGTCACCGGCATTG
>NZ_JBITIB010000071.1:0-1207 GCF_044458565.1 Streptomyces sp. NPDC050433
CGAGCGTGACCAGCTGGTCCGCTGGTCGCAGGGGGCGTCGCGGCTGGCCGTTCGGGCGCGCATTGTGTTGCGGTGTGCCGAGCCGGACGTCGTGTACGCACGGGTTGCCGATGACTTGGGTGTGTCGGCGATGACGGTCGGCAAGTGGCGCAAGCGGTTCGCGGAGTCACGGCTGGAGGGCTTGGCAGACACCGGTCGGCCGGGACGGCCGAAGACCGGCCTGGTTCTGAGTGATCTTGAACGGGAACAGCTGACGCGTTGGGCCCGCCGGGCGAAGTCCTCACAGGCATTGGCGTTGCGGTCGAAGATCGTGCTGGCGTGTGCCGAAGACACCTCGAACAAGCGGGTCGCCAGCCGACTGGGGACCTCAGTGTCCACGGTGGCCCGGTGGCGACGTCGGTTTGTTGAGCTGCGGCTGGAAGGCCTGGCCGACGAACTGCGGCCGGGCCGGCCGCCGTCGATCCTCCTCGACCGGGTCGAGGAGGTCGTCGTCACTACGCTGGAGACGTCGCCGCGTGATGCCACACACTGGTCACGGGCGTCCATGGCCGAGCGAACCGGCCTGTCGAAGTCGACGATCGGTCGGATCTGGCGGCAGTTCGACCTGAAGCCGCACGTCCAGGACACGTTCAAGCTGTCCACGGATCCGCAGTTCGTGGAGAAGGTCGTCGACGTCGTCGGCCTCTACCACCACCCGCCGGAGAAGGCGGTGGTGCTGTGTGTCGACGAGAAATCCCAAGTCCAGGCCCTGGACCGCACGCAGCCGGTCCTGCCACTGATGCCCGGCATGCCGGAACGGCGCACCCACGACTATCAACGGCACGGCGTGACCAGCCTGTTCGCCGCGTTCGACATCGAAGACGGAAGCGTCATCAGTTCTCTTCACCGCCGTCATCGGGCCGTGGAGTTCAAGAAATTCCTGGTCAAGATAGACAAGGCAGTGCCAACTGAACTCGACATCCACCTGATCTGTGACAACTACGCCACCCACAAGACGCCCGCGATCAAAGCCTGGCTCGGACGACACCCCCGATTCCACGTCCACTTCACACCGACTGGGTCCAGCTGGATCAACCAGGTCGAGCGGTGGTTCGGATACCTCACCGACAAACTCATCCGCCGCGGCACCCACCGATCGGTCCAAGCACTTGAGGCCGACATCCGCACCTGGATCCAGACCTGGAACGAGAACCCCAAGCCGTTCACA
>NZ_JBITIB010000072.1:0-1163 GCF_044458565.1 Streptomyces sp. NPDC050433
GCGGACGCGCAGGAGCAGTTTGTCCGTGAGTACGGGTTGTCGTTGGTGGGGGGGTGTTGCGGTACGACTCCGGAGCATCTGCGTCGGGTGGTGGAGCGGGTGCGGGGTGTGGAGTTGGTGGAGCGGGTGTCGCGGCCGGAGCCGGGGGCGGCGTCGTTGTATCAGAGTGTGCCGTTCCGGCAGGACACGTCGTATCTGGCGATCGGTGAGCGGACGAACGCGAACGGGTCGAGGAAGTTCCGTGAGGCGATGCTGGAGGGTCGCTGGGACGACTGTGTCGAGATGGCGCGGGACCAGATCCGTGAGGGTGCGCATCTGCTGGATCTGTGTGTGGATTATGTCGGGCGTGACGGTGTCGCGGACATGGCTGAGCTGGCGGGCCGTTTCGCGACGGCGTCGACGTTGCCGATTGTGCTGGACTCCACTGAACTGCCGGTTTTGCGGGCGGGGTTGGAGAAGCTGGGTGGGCGTGCGGTCATCAACTCGGTGAATTACGAGGATGGTGACGGGCCGGAGTCGCGGTTTGTGAAGGTGACGGGGCTGGCGGTGGAGCATGGTGCGGCGTTGATCGCGCTGACGATCGATGAGGAGGGGCAGGCGAGGACTCCGGAGCACAAGGTCGCGGTCGCGGAGCGGCTGATCGCGGATCTGACGGGGAACTGGGGTGTGCATGAGTCGGACATCCTGATCGACACTCTGGCGTTCACGATCTGTACGGGTCAGGAGGAGTCGCGCAGGGACGGGATCGCGACGATCGAGGCGATCCGTGAGCTGAAGCGGCGCCACCCCGAGGTGCAGACCACTCTCGGGTTGTCGAACATCTCTTTCGGTCTGAACCCTGCCGCGCGGATCGTGCTGAATTCGGTGTTCCTTGACGAGTGTGTGAAGGCGGGTCTTGATTCGGCGATTGTTCATGCGTCGAAGATCCTGCCGATCGCGCGGCTGGACGAGGAGCAGGTGCGGGTGGCGCTCGATCTGGTCTATGACCGGCGGGTGGAGGGTTATGACCCGTTGCAGAGGCTGATGGAGCTGTTCGAGGGTGTCAACACCAAGTCGATGAAGGACGGCCGGGCGCAGGAGTTGCTGGCGCTGCCGCTGGAGGAGCGTCTGGAGCGGCGGATCATCGACGGGGAGAAGAACGGCCTGGAGGACGACCTCACTGC
>NZ_JBITIB010000073.1:0-1149 GCF_044458565.1 Streptomyces sp. NPDC050433
ACACTAGGTGTATTGATCACGAGCGTTGTTAACACCTGGTGGTCGGGTTGCTCAAAGGCGAAGACCTCCGGTGTGGTGGAGCTGTCTAGGACTGCGCCGCACAGGAGGTCTTCGTGTCCCACCGTAATGCCCGGTTGACCGTTCATGGCAGGCGGTTGCTGGTCGACCGCGTCCGTTCCGGGCGGCCGGTGGCGCATGTCGCCGCCGAGCTGGGTGTTTCACGGCCCACCGCTCATAAGTGGGTTCGCCGGTGGCGGACCGAGGGCGAAGCGGGCCTGGCAGACCGCTCCAGCCGCCCGCTGATGACGCCGCACCGGACCCCGGCCGATATCGAGGTCCAGGTGTGTGACCTGCGTCGGGACCGCAAGCTTGGGCCCGCCCGGATCGGCCCGGTCCTGGGCCTGCCCGCCTCGACCGTCCACCGCATCCTGACCCGCCACGGCTTGCACCGCCTCGCCTGCCTCGACCGGCCCACCGGCACCGTGATCCGACGCTACGAACGCGACCGCCCCGGCGAACTGATCCACATCGATGTGAAGAAGCTCGGCCGGATTCCTGACGGCGGCGGCCATCGGGCCCTGGGCCGTGAAGCGGGCCGGCCGGTCCGCGGGATGGGTTTCGACTACGTACATTCCGCCGTCGACGACCACTCCCGCCTCGCCTACAGCGAGATCCACGCGGACGAGAAAGTCACGACCTGCGCCGGCTTCCTCACCCGCGCCGCCGCCTTCTTCCACGCCCACGGCATCACCCGCATCGAACGCGTCCTCACCGACAACGCCTGGTCCTACCGCAAGGGCCTGGCCTGGAAGCAGGCCCTCAACGAGCTCGGCGCGACCGGCAAGCTCACCCGCGCCTACCGGCCCCAGACCAACGGCAAAGTCGAACGCTTCAACCGCACCCTCCTCGAGGAATGGGCCTACTGCGGCCCTACACCTCCAACAGCGAGCGGACAGCGGCCCTGAGAGATTTCCTCCACACCCACCACCGCTGCCACACCGCACTCGGAGGCCAGCCACCCATCAGCCGAGTAAACAACGCTGGTGATCAATATACCTAGTGTCCTGCGCCTGAAATCCTGGCGTTAAGTTGCTACGGTTTCAGGATGTCGTTTTCGGGGCGCTCTTCCGTCGAGTTTGTGTTGACCAC
>NZ_JBITIB010000074.1:0-1148 GCF_044458565.1 Streptomyces sp. NPDC050433
CTAGTGTTCTGAGTCGGTAATTCGTCGGCAGTATGAGGCCAGTGATTCGAGGATTTGGTCCGCGGTCTTCGTCCAGACGAACGGCTTGGGGTCTTCGTTCCATGAGTCGATCCAGGTGCGGATGTCCTTCTCCAACGCCTGGACCGACTTGTGGACGCCTCGCCGTATCCGCTTGTTCGTCAGCTCCGCGAACCATCGCTCGACCAGGTTCAGCCAGGACGAGCTGGTGGGCGTGAAATGCATGTGGAACCTGGGATGGGCCAGCAGCCACTTCTTGACCGCCGCTGTCTTGTGGGTCGCGTAGTTGTCACAGACCAGGTGGACATCGAGCTCGCGTGGAATCTGCTTGTCGAGTTTGGTGAGGAACTTCCTGAACTCCTCCGCCCGGTGACGCCGGTGGAGCGAGCCGATCACCCTGCCACTGGCCGCGTCGAAGGCCGCGAACAGAGTGGTGGTGCCGGCACGGACGTAGTCGTGACTGGCCCGCTCCGGCACCCCGGGCATCATCGGCAGCACCGGCTGGGAACGGTCCAGCGCCTGGATCTGCGACTTCTCGTCCACACACAGCACCAGCGCCCGCTCCGGCGGATCGAGATACAGCCCCACAACGTCATGCACCTTGTCGACGAAGAACGGGTCCGTGGACAGCTTGAAGGTCTCCGAGCGGTGAGGCTGCAGGCCGAACGCCCGCCAGACCCGCGAAACGGTCGACTGCGACAGCCCCGTCTTCCTCGCCATCGACCGTGTCGACCAGTGGGTGGCGTTCTCCGGCTTCGACTCCAGAGTCCGGGCGATCAGTTCGGCGACCTGCTCGTCGCTCACCGTGCGAGGACGCCCAGGACGCGGCTCGTCGGACAACCCGGCCAGACGGTCCGACAGAAACCGCCGACGCCACTTCGACACCGTGTCACGGGACACCCCGACCCGCTCCATCACCACACGCGTCGACACAGGAAAGCCGTCCTCCCCCACGCCATCGCAGGCCAGGATCACACGAGCCCGCATCGCCATGTCCTGCGCGGACTTACGCCGCCGCACCCAACCCTCCAACACCGACCGCTCGACATCGGTCAGATCCAACGGCACAAGCTTCGGTCCCGGACGCGTCATGAGACAACTCTACGGAAACTTAAGACTCACAACACTAG
>NZ_JBITIB010000075.1:0-1009 GCF_044458565.1 Streptomyces sp. NPDC050433
CGGCAGTTCGTGACCAGCGGTTCGGCGCGCGTAGTGGCAGCGTCTGGCGATGGCTTGGTGGCGTCGTCGGTAGCGGGACCAGATCAGCGCACGATCCCGATCCCGATGCCCGTGGCGCGCCGGGCTGGGGCGGAGAGCGTCCAGGAGTCTCCGGATTTCTGCCAGGGTGAGGGGCGCGGGGGCGGGTTCATCGTTTCTTCGGCCCCCCTTTCGATCGCATCGGCGGCCATCGCGGCGAGAAAGGCATGCGCGAGCATGGCCAGGGTGATGTGCCGGTACCAGCCTGGGTAGCGGCGCACTTCGTACTGGTCCAGGCCGCATTCGTTCTTCGCGGCCTGGAAACACTCCTCGATCGCCCAGCGCGATCCCGCAATGCGGACCAGATCCTCCACGGCGGTGCCGTCGGGGGCGTAGGCCAGGTAGTAGGCGATCTCGTGATGCCTGGCCAGACTGCGGCGGGCCAGCACCCACCGCCGGTGGGTCGGCGGGTCACCGTCGAAGATGTCGATGACCGGCAGTTGGGCAGCGGCCCAGTCGTAGACGCGCGGGCCTTTCGCGCCGTCGCCGCAGGACAGGCGCTGCCACGCGTCGTCGGGTGCCTCGGCGATCAGAGCGTCGATGCGCCAGCTCCCGGCCGTCGACTTGACCTGCTGTGATTTCGGGACGGCGAGCACATAGCCGACGCCGGCCTCCTCAAGCATCCGCCGGAAGGCCCATTCCTGGCCGTAGGCGGAATCGGCGGTGACCCACGCGATGGGCAGGGCGGAGGCCAGGGCCCGCCGCACCAGCTTCCGGGCCAGTTCGCCCTTGGTCGCAAACGTCCGCTCCTCGGGAATTTTCGCGGCCCGGCAGCGGTCCGGATCGCCCGTCCAGGACTTGGGAAGATACAACTCCCGGTCCACCAGGGCCCGCCCGTTGGCCGAGGCGTAGGCGGCGAACACGCCAATCTGGCAATTCTCCGTCCGGCCCGCAGTGCCCGAGTACTGCCGCTGGACACCGGCCGAGGTGA